>CAYOBW010000164.1:0-15568 GCA_964402115.1 uncultured Victivallales bacterium | reverse complement strand
AGCTTGGATGTTGGACATTCCGTGTTGGGCGTTGGCTGTTGAAGGAGGACATATGCACCATTCCCGTCGGACATTGGGCGTTGCTCCGCTCACCGCTCTGCTTGTCGGAGCCTTGTCGTTCGCCGCTGCAGCCAAAGACATCACGGTTTCCCCGGGCGAGCCTGCCGCGCTCGCCCGGGCGCGCGACGCGGCGCAGGCCGGCGACCGGGTTGTCCTGCGGGGAGGCGTCTACCGGCTCGACGAGCCGCTGGTGCTGGGACCGCAGCACTCCGGCGTGACGTGGGTGGCAGCCCCGGGCGAGAAGCCCGTGCTCAGCGGCGGCGTGCCGGTGACGGGCTGGACCGCGGACGCGAACGGACGGTTCAAGGCGACGGTCAACCTCGCCAACTTCCGGCAGCTCTGGGTCAACGGCCGGCGGGGGCAGCGCGCCCGCGGCGCGGCGCCGGCCGGGCTGAAGTTCTGGGGCAAGAATGAGGCGACGGTCAGCACCTACGACAACCCGCCCGGCCTGACCGGCACGCCCGGTTACAAGCCCGGCAAACTCGACAAGATTGCGCCCGCCGGCTACACGACGACAGACGCAGCCCTCGCCGACTGGAAGCGTGCCGACGACATGGAGTTCGGCTTTTTCAGTTCGTGGTCGCACAAGATCGCCAGGGTCGCGAAGATCACGAAGACCCCTGAAGGCGCGCTCATCGAAATGGCGCAGCCGGGGTTCTTCCTCTGCAACCGGGCCGGCGGCGCGGTGGCGCGGATGCCGGCCTACCTCGAGAACGCGCTCGAGCTGCTGGACGAACCCGGCGAGTGGTACTTCGACCGGCCGGCGCGCACGCTCTACTACCTGCCGCGGCCGGGGGAGGATATGGCGAAAGCCGAAGTCGTCGCGCCGCGGCTGGAAACGCTCATGCTGGTCAAGGGGGCGCGCGACGTGCGATTCGAGGGCTTGACCTTCGCGCACGCGACGTGGCTGCAGCCGAGCACCGCGCTGGCGCATCCCGAGGCGCAGGCGAACTGCATCCAGTCGCCGGATAACGGCTACTTCCGCCCGGAGCACGAGAAGGGCTGGGTGCCCGTCAACGGCGAACACGTCAAGAGCCCCGCCAATGTCGTGGTGGAGGCGGCGCGCGGCATCCGGTTCGCCGGCTGCACCTTCACCGCACTCGGCGGCGCAGGCCTGGACGTCGGTAAGGGCTCGCAGTCCAACGTCGTCGAAGGGTGCCGGTTCGAAGACATCGCCGGCAACGGGATCCAGATCGGAGATATCGGCCGGGAAGATCACCATCCCGGCACACCGGACCGCGTGGTGAGGGACAACCGCGTTGTCAACAACGTCATCACCCGCGTCGGGCAGGATTACACGGCCGGCATCGGCGTCTTCGTGGGCTACACCGAGGGCACGGTGGTTGCGCACAACGAGATCTTCGAATGTCCCTACTCCGGCATTTCGGTCGGCTGGGGCTGGGGCATGCCGGATGCCGGCGGCGGCGCGTATGTCGACCCGATCAAGTGGAGTACCCCCACGGCCGCGAAGAACAACCGGGTCGAGTTCAATCATATTCACCACATGATGCAGAAGCTCAACGACGGTGCAGGCGTCTACACGCTGAGCCGCCAACCGGGCACGGTCATTCGCGCCAACCACATCCATGACGGGGGAGGCGCCCATCTCTCCGGCGGTGTCTATCTGGACGAAGGCAGCGCTGACATCGAGGTGACCGGGAATCTCATCTACCGCATGCCCCGGCCGCTGATGTTCAACAATCACAACCAGAACCGCCGGGCTTCCTGCAAGGTGGAGGGCAATCTCCACACGCCGCCGGCCGGCGCCGCGGACGGCGTGAAGGGCCGCGCGCTGAAGAGTGGCAGCGGGCTGGACACGCCCCTGGACACCGATCCGGCGCAGTTCTCGATCACCGCCTGGGTGCGCCTCGACAAGCACCCGACCGGCGCCGACGCACGGCGCTGGATTGTCTGCAAGGCCGCGCACGAGCACACGGCCGGCAACCTCTCGCTGTTCGTGGACGGGAAGAACGTCAGCGGCTACCTTAACATCGGCGGCGGCCCGGCCAACTGCTTCGAAGCCAAGGGCGCCGGCGACCCGCTGCCGCTCGGCAAGTGGACGCCCGTCGCGCTGACATACGACGGCGATACGCTGCGTGTGTACGGCAACGGCAAGGAGGTTGGCGCGCAGCAGATCGGCAAGGCCCGCACGCCCGGCAACGCCCCGCTGACCATCGGCGCGCGCAGCGACCGGTTCTCCACGTTCGACTGCGGAGACATCGACGAGGTGCGCCTGTTCAGCCGCGCCCTCGCCCCGGCGGAGCTGCAGAGGCTTCCGGAAGACGGGCTGGTGCAGGGCTGGGACTTCGAGCAACAGCCCGGCGAGGATGTCGCGGCCAGGATCGCCGCCGAAGCGGGGCCGCAGTGAACGTAACCGCTGATAGACGCTAATGGACGCTGATGGGGGGGGAGATGGATGCTTGAGTGCATGAGCGTGGATAAGCGGTTTGAACCAAGTTGAACGTAACCGCTGATGGACGCTGATGGGGGGTGTGCAGCGTGGGGGGCATGAACGTGGATACACCGCTGTCGAAAGAGGGCTACGAACTGATGGCCTCAGCCTTCGAAGTGCATCGTGAGCAGGGTGGGGGCTTGGCGGAGGAGATCTATCAGGAGAGTCTGGAGTTGGAGTTGGGATTTCGAGGGATTCCGTTCGAGACAAAACGGCAACTGCGCGTGTTCTACAAGTCGAACGAACTGAGTCGGCGATACGTTCCGGACTTGTTTGTCTTCTGCCAGATGGTTGTCGAACTCAAGGCCGTGTCCGCCCTGACGGTTGAACATGAGGCGCAAGTTCTGAACTACATGCGCGTGACGCGATCGCCCGTGGGTTATCTCATCAACTTCGGGCCTATTGGAAAACTACAATGGAAACGCTTCATTCTTTCGGAATATGCGGGAACCGCTGATTGACGCTTATGAACGCTGATGGGTAAGGGAGAGAGGGACGAACCCCCGTGAATCCATTAGCGGCGATTAGCGCGGATAAGCGGTGTGAACCAAGTTGAACGTAACCGCTGATTGACGCTTATGAACACTGATGTGGGGGGAGAGGGGAGAAACTGGTCCCCATGAATCCATTAGCGTCCATTAGCGTTCATAAGCGGTTTCAATCTGACGTGAGTAAACGCACCCCAATGAACGCACGCACACGCATCCTGGCCGCGCTCAACCACCAGCCGGTGGACCGCGTGCCGACCGACATCTGGGCCACGACCGAAGTGTGGGCCGCCCTGCGGGCGCGGTTCGGCACGGAGGCGCAGGTCCGGGAGGCGCTGCACATCGACGGCATCGCCGACATCCGACCCGCCTACATCGGACCGCCGCTGCCACCCTGCCCGGCCGACGCCGGCGTCGACTTCAAGGTCTTCTACGGCATCTGGGGCGCGGAGCTACGCTGGCTGGGACACGGTACGGGGCGCTACCTGGAGCAGGTGACCTTCCCGCTGGCCGCCGCGCAGACCGCGGACGATCTCGACGCGTTCCGCTGGCCCAGCGCGGACTGGTTCGACTACGCGGGCTTCCGGGCGGTCGCGGAGCGGGAGCACGCCACCCGCGCGGTCATGAGCGGCTACATGGCGCCCGTCTACGTGCACAACCTGCTGCGCGGCCTTGAGCAGTCGCTGGTGGACCTGCTCGCCGAGCCGGAGTTGACCCACGAGCTGCTGCGGCGGGTCTGCGATTTCGAGCACGAGCGCCACCGCCGGATGTTCGAGGCCGCGGGCCCGTTCATCGATCTCGCCCAGGTGACCGACGACCTCGGCAACCAGGCGGGCCCGATGTTCAGCCCGGAGCTTTACCGCGCGTTCTACCAGCCGCACCACCGCCGCTTCATCGCCCTGTGCCGCGAGTTCGGCATCAAGGTCTTCCACCACGACGACGGCGGCATGCGCCCCTTCCTGCCGGACCTCGTGGCGATGGGCATCGATGTGCTGAACCCGGTCCAGTGGAGCTGTCCGGGCATGGACCTGGCCGGGCTGAAGCGCGACTTCGGCGGGCGCATCTGCTTCCACGGGGCCGTGGAGAACCAGCGGATCCTGCCGTTCGGCACGCCGGACGACGTGCGCGCCGAGGTCCGCCACTGCATCGACGCGCTGGCCGGCGACGGCACCGGCTACATCCTCGCGTCCTGCCACAACCTCCAGTCGCTGACGCCGGTGGAAAACATCGTCGCCATGTACGACGAGGCGTGGCATTACGGGAAGAACCGCTAATGAACGCTAACATCCAGCGCGCGAGGGTAAAGGCTTCCTGTGGCTGCTGTCAGCGTTCATCAGCGTTCATCAGCGGTTTGATTGCTCCTTTGCTTTGCCTGTTCAGCGCTGCGGGCGCGGTGCCCGAGCTGCCACAGATGGTCTGGACGACGCACGGCAACCGCTCCGCCGATTCGCTCCCGGCCGGCAATGGCGACATTGGCGTCAACGTGTGGACCGAGGAGGATGGCGACCTGCTGCTGTACATCGGCAAAACGGACGCCTTCGACGAAAGCGGCCGGCTGCTCAAGCTGGGAAGGCTGCGGGTACATTTCTCCGGCAACCCCTTTGCGAAGGGGAAGCCGTTCCGACAGGAACTGGATCTACGACAGGGAGAGCTGCTCATCACCGCCGGGCAGGGAAGCAACGCGGTCGCCACGCGCGTCTGGGTGGATGCCAACCAGCCGGTCATCCATCTGGAGACGGACGCCGTGACGCCGCTCGAACAGACGGTGCGGCTGGAGATGTGGCGCACGGAGAAGCGCCCCCTGCAGCACCCATGGGAGAAGCACGCCGTGGACGGGCTGTCCGCCACCGAGCCGCCCCTGCAGTATCCGGACACCGTGGCGGACGTCGCCGACCAGATCGTCTGGTATCACCAGAACCAGGCGACCGTGTACCCCGCGACCCTGCAGGTGCAGGGACTTGACCCTGCCCCGTGCGGGCGCGACCCCCTGCTGGCCCGCATCTTCGGCTGCGCCGTATTCGGCGAGGGATTCGTTTCGGTCGATTCCCGGACGCTGAAAACCGCGGCGCGCGCCGCTCGCACGCACGTCAGCATCTGCCCGGAGACGCTGCAGACGAACTGCGGCGCATGGCTCAGCGGGATGGCCATGCAGACCGTGCGGCTGCGAAAACTGCGGCTGGAAGACGCCCGCGCCGCGCACCGGGCGTGGTGGAGCGACTTCTGGTCGCGCAGTTGGGTGCGGGTCAGCGGCGGGAACACGAACGAAACCGCCGCCATCACGCTGGGCTGGCACGCGCACCGCTACCTCACGGCCTGCACGGGGCGCGGCCAGGCGCCGATCAAGTTCAACGGCGCGATCTTCAACGTGGATGGCATCGACGCGAAAGGCGCGCGCGATCCCGGCCTGACCGCCGACGCTCGGATGTGGGGCCCCGGCTTCTGGTTTCAGAACCAGCGTCACATCTACTGGCCGATGCTCCAGGCCGGCGACTACGAGCAGATGCTGCCGTTCTTCAAGATGTACCGGGACGCCCTCCCGCTCGCGATGCATCGGACGAAGGCCTACTATGGGCACGGTGGGGCCTTCTTCCCCGAGACGATGTATCTCTGGGGAACCTACCTGAACGGGGATTGCGGCTACGGCTGGAATCGCACCGGCAAGGAACTCGGCTTGACCGACAACGGCTACATTCGCCGCTACTGGCAGGGCGGCCTCGAACTCACCGCCATGATGCTGGAATACCACCGCCACACCCAGGACGAGGCCTTTGTCCGCGCGACGCTGCTGCCGATCGCGGAGCAGATCGTCACGTTCTACGATGAGCACTACAAACGCGGCACGAACGGCCTCATCCGCTTCGAGCCGGCCCAGATGCTGGAAACCATCTGGAATGTGGTGAACCCGCTGCCGGAGATCGCGGGGCTGAACGCCTGTCTCGCCGGCCTGCTGGCACTGCCCCTGAGCCTGACCACGGAGACGCAGCGGAAGCAGTGGCAGCGCGTCCTCTCCGAACTGCCGCCGCTGCCGCTGGCGAAAGTGGGGGAGGTGCCGGTGCTGGCCAGCGCCGAGATCGTGATCGGCGGGAAACACAACCTGGAGAACGGCAACCTGTACGCCCTCTGGCCCTACCGGCTGCACGGCGTGGGGGCGGGCGATCTGAAACTCGCGCAGGATTCGTACGCGCACCGCTGGCACAAGGGCGGGCCGTACCAGTGCTGGATCAACGACACCCTCTTCGCCGCCCATGCCGGTCTTGCCCGGGAGGCCACCGACCATCTCGCGTTCCGATTCGTGCGCACCGATGGGCTGCGGTTCCCGGCGTTCTACACGCACGGCGACTGGGTCCCGGACCTGGACAACGGCGGCGTTTGCCAGAACACGGTGCAATCCATGCTGCTGCAGACCGTGGGGCGGAAGATCCACCTCCTGCCGGCGTGGCCGGCAGCATGGGACTGCGAGTTCAAGTTGCACGCGCCCTTTGCCACCACCGTCGAAGGCGCCTATCGCAACGGCAGGCTCGAACGGCTGCAAGTCACGCCCGAGGAACGACGAAAGGATGTGGTGGCGCCATGAGGAGATGGATACTGGGACTGGCCGCGCTGCCGTGGCTGACGGCCGCAACCGCCCGGGCCGAGCCGCCGCGCTTCGTCGCGCCCACCAGCGAAGCGGAGCTGGCCGCCCGGATGGGCGAGCTGCGCAGGCAGTGCGAGCCCTACCTCCGCTCCCTGCCGCCGCCGCTGCCGGCGCGGGAGCGGACGGCGCTGCCGGCGGCGTGGCAGTTCACGTTCGAGGCGAAGGATAAGCCCAAGACCGAAGGCGTGCCGCCCGCGCCGGCCTGGCAAGGCGTCGGCTTCGACGATTCGCAGTGGGAAACGACCACCGTGCCGGAGTGGCGCTATCGCACGCGCCTGTCGGACACGGCGCTCAACCCGGACCAGAAGGCGCAATGGAAGAACCCGCCGCAGCTCACCGCGGACACGATCTGCTGGTACCGCACGACGTTCCCCGCCCGGCCGCCGGCGGCCGGGCAGCGGCTCTGGCTGTGCTTCGACGGCGTCGAGTGGGAGGCGCAGGTCTTCCTCAACGGCGAACTGCTCGGGAAGCACATCATCTACTACGAGCCGTTCCGCTTCGACGTGACGGACAAGGTGCGCGGCACGAACACGCTGGCCGTGCGGGTGATCGCCGGGCGTTCCTATGGCCAGCCGATGACCTACTGGACGGTGTTTCCAGACATCCGCGCCGCGGAGCAGCGCTATGTGCCGGACCGTGCACAGTCCATCCGCGGTAACCTGCCGATCGGCTACCACGCGGGCTGCGGGTTCGGCATGCACCGCGCCGTGTACCTCGAGCAAACCGGCCCGGCGCGGGTGGATGCGGTCTTCGCCCGCAACGACCTGTCCGCGGGCCTGGCGCGGGTGAAAGTGGAACTCGACAGCGCCGGGGCGGGCGAGCGGGACGTGCGGATCGAGATCCTGCCGGAGAACTGCGGGGGGCGCGCCTACGGAACGGTCCGCAACGTCGCCCTGCCGCCGGGCGCCAGCGTGCAAACCTTTGAGGTTCCCATGCCGGACGCGCTCGCCTGGTCGCCGGAGTCGCCGAACCTCTACCGCTGCCGCGTGACGGTCGCGGGCTCCGATGCGAAGGACGTGCTCTTCGGCTGCCGCAGTTTCACGCTCGTGCACCGGCCGCCCACGGGGCAGGCCACCCTGCCGACGTACACGTTTGCGCCGGTCAAGGCGCGCTGGCTCCGCATCGTGGGCCGGGGCAGCGACGCGGGCGCGTGGAACTCCATCTGGGAGGTGGCTGGACCGGCGCTGGCGCGCGGCACGAACGCCGTGACGGCGAGCCGCTCGCACAAGGACTACCCGGCGGCGTGGGCGCTCGACGGGAAGATGGACACCCGCTGGGCGGTCGAGGGTCCGGGCGAGTGGCTACAGGTACGGTTGAATGAGGCGGCCATCTGCGACCGGGTGGCGATTGGCTGGTACGAAGCCGAGTCGCGGACGTGGGACTTCGACCTGCTGGTCTCCGATGACGGCGAACGGTGGACGAAACTCGCCTACACGCGGCCCGATGCGCCGTCCTCCACGTCGCGGAACGGCCTGTTGGTGCTGAACGGCAGGCCGATCTACCTGCGCGGGACGAATATCCAGGGGCTGAACGCGTACTGGTACTGGGGCCAGACGAACGAGCTGCTCAACGCGCTGCTGCTGCTGAAGGCGGCTAACTTCAACGCGGTGCGCTCCTGCCAGCACGTCGAATTCCCCGAGGTCCTCGAGTGGCTGGACCGCGTCGGCATGCTGTCCGAGCAGGACCAGGGCGGCGGCTATGCCGGCAGTCTCGACATGGGCCTCCGCCGCGAGCCGCACATCCGGACCGGGACCGTGCTGGCCCGGCAGACCTACAACAATCCCGGCGTGGTGCTGCTGACCTTCGGCAACGAACACGAGTTCCCCACCGAGCCGATTGTGCGCGCGGTGCTGGCGGTTGACCCGCAGCGGGTCTGCAAGCCCATCAGCGGCCGCTTCTCGCACAGCAAAAAGCCGTGGGATCTGCCGGAGGAGCTGCGGGCCCGCGCGATCGACGATGGCCACCCGTACTCCGGCTGGTACGGCAACAACGTTCCCCAGACGTGGCAGAATCTGCAAATCCTCTCCCCGCGCCGCCTGGTCACGCTCGGCGAGTTCGGCGCCGAGGCGCTCGACGCCTACGAGACCATGCGCGACCGCTACCCGCCGCAGTTCCAGCCGCCCCCGCCCGGCGCCGACACCCTCTGGGCCGCGTCGCAGGTGCAGAAGCACGACGTCAAGCAGATCGCCGGGCTGGGCCGCAACCCGACCCATCTCGCCGAGTACATCGAGGCCAGCCAGAACTACCAGGAGGCCCTGCTGGCCGACAAGACCATCGGCATGCGTCTCTCGCCGCGGGCGGTCGCCGGCTACTTCCACTTCCATTTCCTGGATGTGATCCCCGTGTTCTGGCCGAAGTCCATCGTCAGTCACGACCAGAAGCCCAAGAAGGCCTACTACCAGCTGGCGCAGATCAACCAGCCGCTCGTCGCGCTCCCCCAGCTCTCGGGCGAGAAGCCCGACGCACTGACCCTCTGGATTGCCAACGACCTGCCGGAGCCGTTCCCGGGCGCCACGCTGCGCTGGACGGTGGCGTCCGGGGGCCGGGTCCTGCTGGACGGCGCGCAGACGCTCGATGTGCCCGCCCTGGACGCGGTGGCCGGCGGGAAGGTCGATCTGCTGCCGGTGCTGGCGCAGCACCCGTCGTTCGATCTCACGCTGACGGTCAGCGATGCGGCGGGCCGGCTCCTGTCGCGCTACCAGCGTGCCGTGCGCGGGGTGCCCGCGGAACTGCGCAAAGACCGGCAAGCGGCCACGACGGCCGATCCGTTCAACCAGCCGAAGAAGAAATGAACCAGCCCCGGGGCCGCCGCCGGAGTGCCGCGATCGGCCTTCCGGGGCTCCGGGTGCGAAAAGGGGAACAGCATGAAATACGTCGCCATCTTCCACGCCAATCTCAACTACGCGTACCTCACGCCGGACCGGTACGAGTTCGTCATCCGCAAGAGCTACGAGCTGATCTTCGACACCATGGAGCAGCTGTTCCCGGACGTGAAGTTCGTCTTCGAGGCGTCCGGCTACACCCTCGACGAGATCGCCAGCCGCTGCCCGGACGTGCTCGCGAAGATCAAGCGGGCCTGCGCGGAGGGGCGCTGCGAGTTCATGGGATCGCCCTACGCGCACCCGATGCTGCCGAACTTTCCCAAGGAGGACGGGATCTGGTCCATCCGGTTCTCGAACGAGGCTTACAAACGGCTGCTCGGCTTCGTGCCGCGCAGCTTCTGGAATCCCGAGTGCGGTTGGTGCGGCTACGTGCCGGAGCAGGTTGCGGCGGCCGGCTATGCGAACTGCATCGGCGACTTCGAGGCGTACAGCCGTTCCTGCGGGCCGGATGGGCAGCCGCTGCGCCCTGAAATCTACGCGCAGGAGCACACTAAGGAGAAGGCCTTCTACCACTTCGGTTTCAAGTACGACCTGCCGGGCACCGAGCGGGCGATTCACTTTCCGTTCAACCGCGTGGCCGGCCTGCCGAAGAACAAGCTCCGCATGTTCCTGCGCACCGACCGCATCGCGCAATTCGGCGTGCGCTACTTCATGGGCATGCAGGGCTACACGTTCGAGAAGTACCTCGCCCTGATCGACACCTACTCGCAGCAGCACCCGGGCGAGCCGGAGGGCGCGGTGATCATCTTCGCCGACGACGCGGAGTACGTCGGCACGAACGGCTGGTTCCGGCTGAAGTACGAGAACAAGCCCGACAACACCTTCGAGCACACGCCCGCATCGCGGGGAAAGCTCATCGAGCTCATCGGCGCCTGCCGGCAGCGCGGCGGCTTCTGCACGTTCGACGAAGCCTGCCGGCTCCCGCCGCACCGGGAGACGCTCACGTTCGACGACGACTCCGCCTGGCATGGCGGACACGCTTCGACCTGGGCGGAGACGCCGATGGCGCGCCTGCTGCGCCCCTGGCAGGATCTCGTCCGCGCGAAGCTGCTCCGGTCCCGGCTCGGCGCCGAACTCCGCCAGCAGGCGTGGTTCTATCTCACCAACTCCTACAACTCCGACGGCCAGTGGCCGCCCACGTTGCCGGACGCGCCGCACATCATCCACCCCTTCAACTATGGCTACTGCTTCGAGAACCTGCTGCAGGCCGAACTGCTCGTCGGCGGCGTGGACCGCGGCAGGCTGCGGACCGACGCCGTCGCCACGCTCAAGAGCATCCTGGGCCTCCAGCAGGCCCTGATCACGAAGAAGGCGGCGGCGCTGCTCAAGACCGGCACCGCGGCGCAGAAGCGCAGCGCCCTGCTGGCCCGCACGCTGATTGCCACCTCCCGGAACCTCGACAGCGCCCGCGACTCCGGAGTCGTGCTCCAGCCGTCGGAGTACCGGGTGCGCGCCGACGCCATGGTCGCCGCCCGCCGGTTGGTCGGCGGCGTCGAGATCGAAGTGGTGCGGGATATGAAGACGGGGCGCCGGAAATAGGATCGCCGATATGGACACACGGGAACAACTTGTTGCGGCGCTGGAGGGGCAGACGCCCGCCGTGACCCCCCTGTCCATCTACGACTGGAACATGGGCGCCACCACGGCGGCCGTTCTCGCGGCGCGCATGCGCGAGGACGCCTGGCAGCGGCTGCTGGACCTGGGGCTGGGCGTGACGGGGCACTGCGAGATCCTCGAGGCCGTCACGCACGGCGTGGAAGTCGTCACGGAGGAGCGCCGCGAAGGGGCGGACGTTTACCGCGTCGTGCGGCAGCGCACGCCGGCCGGGGAGATCCGGAAGGTGACCCGCAACGGCTGGCATCACGAGGACTGGGTCAAGGAGCCGCGCGACTACCGCGTGGCGCGCTGGATCGTGGAGCACACGGAGCTGCGGCCGCGCTACGAGCGGTTTGCGGAGTACGAGGCCGTCGTCGGCCGGCACGGCCTCACCGTGGTCACCGGCAGCGGCAACTGGCTGCACCGCACGCCGCTGATGAAGATCAACATCGACTGGGCCGGCACGGAGCAGTTCTGCCTGGACGTGGCCCTGGAAGTGCCCGAGCTGTTCGAGCTGTACGCGGCGCTGAGGCGGCAGTTCATCGAGGAGCAGCGGCTGATTGCGGCGGGGCCGGGGCGCTACGTGAAGTGGCTCGAGAACCTGACGATCGGCATGCTCGGGCCGGCCCGATTCCAGGACTACCTGTTGCCGGTGTACCGGGAGGGCGTGCCGATTCTGGAGGCCGGCGGGAAGCGGGTCATGGTCCACTACGACGGGCAGCTGCGCGTGATCGCCGACCAGCTTGCGGCGGCGCCCTTTCACGTGATCGAATCGCTCACCGAGCCGCCCGAGGGCGACATGCCGTACGACGCGTGCCGGGCGCTCTGGCCCGACAAGGTGTTCTGGGCCAACCTGAACATCGAGCTGTACGACCGGCCCGCGCCGGAGCTGCGCGCGGCCGTGCTGGCCCGGCGGGCCAGGGCCGGCGCGCGCGCCCTGGCCTTCGAGATCTCGGAGGACCTTCCCCGGAACTGGCAGACGGCGATCCCCGTCATCCTTGCGGCGCTGGCCGAAAAGGGCGCTTGATCCGGCCGGCCGCGGCCCTATCATGCCGGCATGTCGATGGCACAAAAACGAGGGACCGCTTTCCTGCTGGCCGGCGTGCTGGCGCTGGCGGCACGGGCGGACCGCGTGGAGCTGACGAACGGGCGCTCCCTGGACGGCGTCGTGGTCGAGGATACGCCGGAGGAGGTCGTGGTCAGCATCGGCGTGGGGCAGATCCGGCTGAAGCGGGCGCAGATCAAGGCCATCCACAAGGGCACCACGGAGGACCAGGCGCGCCTGCAGGAGACCTGGCAGGCGCGCTACTTCACCAACCCGCGCTTTGTGCCTCCCCGCTACGCCGATTTGGCCACGACGTTCAACCGGCTGGAGCAGCAGCGCCAGGGCGCGCTCAACGCGCTGCGCGACAGCAAGGCCGTCAAGGCCCGGCAGCGTAAGCTCATGCAGGAGGCGGGGGCGCTCGAAGCCGAGTGGCGCGCCGCGCAGGAGGCCCTGCTGACCGCGGGCGCTCCCGGCTCCCTGAAACAGCCCGGCGACGTGCAGCGCTACAACGCGCTCGTGCAGCGCAGCAACATGGCCGGCAGCCGGCGGCAGCTCAACGGCGAGACCGCCCGCACGGTGTCCGACCAGCTGGCGGCGCTTTCCGGCAATGTCTCGAACTACCTCGGGGCGCTGGCCGGGTTCGAGGCGCAGTACGCCGTCGCGCCGCCGGCCGCCGACGAAGCCGAGCGCATCTTCCGGCGCGAGATGGACAAGCGGCGGGCGAACTACCGGCACGACGTCAACACCGCCGAGCTGGCCCTGGAGGGCGAGGCCGACCGGCCCGTGCTGACCGTCCGCCTGAACGGTGTGGCGGGGCGCTTCATCCTCGATACCGGCGCAAGCACCGTCGTGCTCTCCGAAGCCTTCGCCCGCCGGCTGAACCTCGACTTGCGCGCGGCGCCGCGGGTCACGATTTCGCTCGCCGACGCCTCGACCACGGAGGCCGCGTGCGTGCTGCTGAATTCCGTCGAGCTGGACCGCTTCCGCTCCGAGGACGTGCGCGCCATGGTGCTCCCGCAGCCGCCCGGCCCCGGGGTGGACGGCCTGCTCGGCATGTCCTTCCTCCGCGACTACGTCATCCGCTACGACGCCCCCAACCGGAAGATCACCCTGAGCGCCCTCAACGCCGGCCGGTGACGCGTCCGGCTTCTGTTTCCCTGCTGAGGATTGAGTGCCAAGCATGTTGTTCAATTATCATTGGTTGTAATTACAACGTCTTTATCTTGTGAATTCCCGTAGGTTGTAATACCATTGCCGCGTCATGAATGACGCTGACAGTGTATGGCAGGTGGTGCGGCCACGGGACGCGCGGCAGGCGTTGGGGCAATGGTTGCGGCTTGCGCGGCAGCGACTGGAGTGGACGCAACCGATGTTGTCGTCCCGATCCGGTGTGCCGGTGGCGACACTCTCGCGTCTGGAGCGTGAGGGTGCGGGCGGCACCGACAGTCTGATGCGTGTGTTGCGGGCGTTGGGCGAACTGGACGGATTCCATGCCTATCTCCGGGATCGCCTGCGTCTGGCGGCACTGCCGCGCGACCTCTCCGAGTTGCAGCGCCCCCCGCGTCCACGCCAACGCGTGCGCATCCGCCAACCGAAACAGGAGGGGCCATGAGCTTGGACGCCTTACCCAGTCGGATGGTCCGGACGCCGGTCCACTGGAGTTCGCCTACGCCGAGTTGGCCGCCGCAGCCGGCGCCGAGGTGCCCGAGCGCCGGCTCATCGAAACCTCCGCTGGCCGATTTTTCGCTGCTCGCCGATTCGACCGGGTGGCTCCCGGACGGCGCCTGCACCTGCACTCGGCGGCTGGTCTGTTGCATGCCGATTTCCGGACGCCGGTGGACGAGTATGAAATGCTCTTTCGTCTGACCGAGTCCCTGACCCGCGATCACGCGCAGAGCTGCGAACTCTTCCGCCGGACCTGCCTGAACGTCCTCGCCTGCAATCGCGACGATCACCTCAAGAACTTCGCGTACTTGATGGACGCAAGGGGCGTCTGGCGACTCGCGCCGCTCTACGATTTCACCTTCCACAACGGTCTGAACGGATGGCATACCCTTTCCGTCGCCGGCGAAGGCCAGCATCCCCGTCGGAAGCACTTGCTGAAACTCGCCGGGCAGGTGGACTTGAAACCGCGGGAAGCCCGGGAGATCGTCGAACAGGTGCGCGGCGCCCTCGCGGGGTTCAAGGTGCTGGCCGCCGGATTGAAACTGCCCAAGACGACGACGACGCGTATGCTGGCGCGACTCAAGGAGCTCGCCTCCTGAACCCCTGCAGTCTACTGCCCTTAGACGTATCGGGTCATTGCCGTGGGGGGCTCCCCGTGGCCTTGCGCCACGGCAGCCGGAAATCTGCGCCCCTGCCACGCGAGGCGGCAGGAGGCGCCTCACGTCACTGACGCATTACCCCCAGACACGCCGGCCCGCTCCCCAAGTCCGCGCCTTCAATGAATACGCATCCGGTGGCATTTACCGCGCTTTCCGCTTGCGGCTCACCCCCCGTCCGCTACAATCACGGGCGCACAAAGGGGGCGGTCCGCTGCCGCGGCCGGCGCCCCCTGGCGGTCAACTGCGAGGTGATTCATGGACGAAGCCCCGAGCCGGAACCCGGAAGCGGATGCGATCGAGACGCGCGAGTGGCTCGAATCCCTGGACGAAGTGGCGACGCGCAGCGGAGCCGAACGCGTGGCCGAGCTGTTCGGCGAGCTGTCCCATCACGCCCAGCGGCAGGGCGTGCGCATTCCCTTCACGGCCAACACGCCCTACATCAACACCATCCCCGCGTCCGAGCAGCCCCCGTACCCCGGCAACCACGAGCTGGAGCGGCGGATCGCCAGCATCCTGCGCTGGAACGCAATGGCCATGGTGGTGAAGGCCAACCGCGAGGAGGAGGGCATCGGCGGGCACATCGCCTCGTACGCCTCCTCCGCCACCCTCTACGAGGTGGGCTTCAACCACTTCTTCCGGGGGCCCACGGCGGACCATGAAGGCGACCTGATCTACTTCCAGGGCCACGCCTCGCCCGGCATCTACGCGCGGGCGTTCCTCGAGGGGCGCCTGCCCGTCGCGCAGATCGACAACTTCCGCCACGAGCTGCACGCCCACCCCGGGCTCTCCTCCTACCCGCATCCCTGGCTGATGCCGGACTTCTGGAAGTTCCCGACCGTCTCCATGGGCCTCGGGCCTATCACGGCCATCTACCACGCCCGCTTCATCAAGTACCTCGAGGACCGCGGCCTCAAGCGCCCCTCCGACCAGAAGATCTGGGCCTTCCTCGGCGACGGCGAGACGGACGAGCCCGAGGCGCTGGGCGCGATCTCGCTGGCGGCGCGCGAGAAGCTGGACAACCTGATCTTCGTCGTCAACTGCAACCTGCAGCGGCTCGACGGCCCCGTGCGCGGCAACGGCAAGATCA
>CAYOBW010000163.1:0-15943 GCA_964402115.1 uncultured Victivallales bacterium | reverse complement strand
ACCTGCAACCTTCTGATCCGAAGTCAGAAGCTCTGTCCAATTGAGCTACAGGCGCCTGGGAGGGCGCGGCGGGGGCTTGGACGGCGCCCGTCCGCGCGTGACGGGGAGGAAACTACCCGCCGCCCCGCCCGCTGTCAATCCCAGCGGAATGGTAACGCACGCCAACGGCACGGACGGCGGGGTTGAGACTGGTCAGGCCGGGCGGCGGCGGCTACAGTGGCCCGCATGAGAACGATGGGGGCGATACGGGCGGCGTGGCTGTGGGCGGTCGCGGTATGCGGGGCAGCTGACGGGGCGGCGGCGCCCGGAGCCGCCGCCAGCAACGCCGCCGCGCCGCGCACGCTGGAGGCGGCCGATGGCTACCGCGGCATCTGGTACGCCAACCAGCCCTCCAAGGACGAGTACCGGTTCAAGTACAGCGGGGGCCTGGCGACCTACCCGCAGCAACATGCGCCCATTGCCATCTATCGCCGCGAAGTCAACCGCACGTTCTTCGTCTACGGCGGCACGACGGCGCGCTCCGCGACCGACAAGCAGGAGCTGCTGCACATGGTCGCCTGGTACGATCACGCCACCGGAACCGTCCCCCGGCCTCGCATCCTCCTCGACAAGGGCACGGCCGACGCCCATGACAACCCCGTGCTCTCCATGGATCGCGCGGGCTACCTGTGGGTCTTCTCCCCGTCCCACGGCACATCGCGCCCGTCCAGCATCCACCGCAGCGCCGCCCCCTACTCCATCGAGGCCTTTTCGCGCGTCTACACCGGCAACTTCTCCTACCCGAATGCCTGGCACCTCCCCGACGACACCTGCATCTTCCTCCACACGCGCTACGGCGGCAAGGGCCTGAACGTCACGGCCCCGCGCTGCCTCGCCTGGGCCACCAGCCGCGACGGCGGCACGTGGTCCCCCGGCCAGGCGCTCGCCGCCATCGCCCAGGGGGATTACCAGATCAGCTGGCCCTGCGGCAGCCGCGTTTCCACCGCCTTCGACCAGCACCCGCCGCCCCTCGGCCTCAACGCGCGGGCCAACGTGTACTACCTGGAGACGGCGGACGGCGGTGCGACGTGGACCACGGCGGACGGGCAGCCGGTCGCGCTGCCCCTGACCGCGCCCGACAACCCCGCGCGGGTGTACGACTCCGTCGCGGAGGGCCGCCTCGTCTACCTCAAGGATCTCAACCACGACGCGGCCGGACGGCCGGTGATCCTCTTCCTCACCAGCCGCAGCCACGCGGCCGGCGCCGGGGGCGGTCCGCGGGAGTGGCAGACGTTGCGCTGGACCGGCCGCGCGTGGGAGCGGCGCGCGGTGACCACGTCCGACAGCAACTACGACCACGGCTCGCTCTACATCGAGCCCGACGGCGCCTGGCGCATGATCGCCCCCACCGTGCCCGGCCCGCAACCGTTCAATCCCGGCGGCGAGATGGTCATGTGGCTCAGCCGCGACCGGGGCGCCACGTGGACGGTCGTGCGCCAGCTCACGTGCGACAGCCGCTACAATCACACGTACGCCCGCCGCCCGCTCGCCGCCCACCCCGGCTTCTACGCGCTCTGGGCCGACGGCGATGCGCGCGCGCCGTCACCCTCCAGCCTGTACTTCACCGACCGCGACGGCTCGCACGTCTGGCGCCTGCCCGAGACAATGGCGGCCGACACCGCCCGGCCGGCCGTCGTCGGACCGTGACGGCGGCCGCCCCTACCGCAGCGAATCGAACCAGGCCTTGGCGGCGGTGAAACACGGGAGGGCGCCGTCGCCATGGTCGTGGTCGGTGCCGGGGGTCGGGTCGAGCACCTGCACGCTCGTCGCGCCGTTCGCCAGCAGGTTCGAGCACGCCACCTGCGAGTTGGCGAACGGCACGATGGTGTCCGCGGGGCAGTGGTAGAGGCGGATGGGCGCGCGCGGCTTCCAGCGGTAGGTGTCGTTGCACCGCAGCGCCGCGCGGAAGATGTGGTTGGAGTCCGTCGCGAAGGCGTCCATGTAGGCCGGCTTGAAGATGAGGCCGGGCACGGCCGGCATGACGGCGTTGATCTCGGAGGAGGCGTGGCGTCCGTCGAACAGCGGCGGCAGCTGGGTGGCGTAGGGCTCCATCAGCACCTCCGCCGGCGCGGCGAACATCCGGTAGACCGCGTTGTAGCCGAAGAGCAGGTACGGCACGTAAGCCGGGTCGCCGTACGCCTCCAGCCCGATGATCTTCTCCGCCATCGTCCCCGACAGGTCGTGCGGGCCGGCCATCGGGGCCGAGGCCGTGAGCGGGAACTCGACGGCGTGCCGATCCTCCAGCTCGCGCTGCAGCGCCAGCGTCGCGTGCCCGCCCTGCGAATAGCCGGCCAGGAACAGCTTGCCGTTGAGGTGCAGCGCCAGCGTGTTCGTCATGTACGCGCGGCCGGCGCGCAGCATGTCCACGGCGGCGGTGGCCTCCGAGCGCGCGTGCAGGTAGGGGTGCAAGGCCGGCGAATTGGTGCCGAGCCCCAGGTAATCCGCAAGCGTGACCGCGTAGCCGTCCGTCGCCATGATCACGCCAAAGAGCTGGTCGCTGGCGTCGGGATTGGACGGGGCGTCGGTCTGTTCGAACTGCGTGCCGTGCTGGTACGAGACCAGCGGCAGGCTGCCGGGTGCGCCAACGGGCACCACGAGCGCGCCGGAAGCCAGCGTCGAGAGGCCGCGCGGGTCGAACGTCTCGTACAGGATCCGGTAGATCCTGACGTTGTAGCGGGGCGTGATCCCCGTGATCTGGTAGGCGATGAGCAGCATGTTCATCTCGAAGGTGGTCACCGTGCGCAGGAGCCTGGTCTCGACCAGCCGCCCCCGGTTGGCGGCGCGCACGCGGTAGAACGCGGCGCGGGCGTCCGGCGCCGTGACACAGCTCACGCCGGAGGTCGGCCACGCGTCGGCCGGCGCGACGGGGCCCCACGCGCCGAACACGAGCGAGGTGCGGCACTCCACGCCGTACGCCCACCCGCCGCCGTTCAGCGCCGGCCACGCCAGGCGCGCCTGCCCGCCCGCGGGTTGGATCGAGAGCGTGAACGTGGCTTCCGCTTCGCCGCGCGGGGGCAGCAGACCGACGAGCAACCCCAGCACCGCCATCGGCCAACGCCGACGCAACCAGCCAACATTCTGCTTAAGCATGTGCGTTCCTCCCTGTCTTTCCGCCACATTCGGTGGCCCGGCGCCCGCCTGCAACCAAGCGCCAGGCTCCACGTAGCGCGGGCCTCTCCGAGGCCCAGCGCCCGGTAGCGCCGCGGGCGCAGCCTGTCTTCCCACCAGCAGCGGCCCGCGCCTTCGGAGAAGGCGGGGCTACCAGCCAGGCGCCCCAGCCACCAACGCGCGGATGCGCCCCCGCGGCGCGGCGCTCTCCAAAATCCGGGCCCCGCCGACTCCCACACTTTGTTAAGTGTGGGAGTCGCCGCGGGCCGCTCACCCCTCACCCTCCCTCCGCCCGATACTGTCCCGGCGTCAGCCCCGTGTACCGCTTGAAGGCCGTGGCGAAGTACTGGCTGCTCGCAAAACCGGTCTGCATGGCCACGTTGGTGATGCTGGCGGCGGAGGCGCGCAGCAGCGCCTGGGCCCGCTCGATGCGGCGCTGCACGAGGTGGTTGCCCGGGGTAAGGCCCACCTCGCGCTTGAACTGGGCCTTGAAGTGCGAGACCGAGAGCCCCGCCGCGGCGGCGAGCGCAGGGATCCAGAGCCCCCCGTCGGACAGGTGCTCCTCCTCGTACGCCAGCGCGCGGCGGATGGCGGCGCTCAGCGGGTGAACCGCCCGCGCGGGGGCCGCCCGCAGGGTATCCAGGATGAAGCGCAGGGCCCAGTTCTGGATGTCGGCGAGCCGAAACGGATCCGCCTCCCGCTCGAACGCCTCGAAGATCCGCTCCAGGTGCGCCTTGAGATGGCGCGGGGCGCGGAAGTGACGCGGGGAGAGGCTCAGCAGCGCCCGCACGAGGCGCTGCCCCTGCGGCGGCGGCAGGTTCAGAAAGCGCTCGCGCCGCCGCGGCATCCGTACCAGCAGCCAGTAGAGCCGCCCGCGGTTCTCCGGGCTCCGGCCCGTGCCGTGCACCTCGTTGGGAAACGTCACCAGCACATCCCCGCCGCGCAGCACGAACTCCCGGCCCGCGACCATGTAAGGCTGCACGCCCTCGTCCAGCAGGCAGATCTCGAACATGTCCCCGTGCGTGTGCTGCTCGAGCGGCCGGTGGGCGTGGGCGTACCGGTAGCGGCCGAGCGTCATCACGTCGCGCATCCCCAGCGTGCGCAGATCGGCGATCTTGCGCTCGCGCGACGGATCGATGAGGATGTTGAGCATGTTCGAAATCGTACGGTCGTATCATCAGGAACGCAAGCCGAAGTCGTTTGTGACAGTCTACCGGCCTTGAGAAGCTGCGTTGGGGCTGCACGTCTTACGAGCCGGCCACGCCGCCGCCCGGCGCCCCCGGCGAGCGCCGACCCGGGGGCAGCCAGGCGGGCAGCGGGGAGGTAAACGCTTGACACGAACATGCGGGAGTATCCTGGCCGTCTTCCTGGCGGCGTCCTGCGCCGGCGCCGCCCCCGGCGACGCGGCCCAGGGCCTTGTGCAGCGGGTGCTGCCGGAGCGAGCCAGCCAGTTTGTCCTCGAAACCATCGCGGCCGACGAGGGGCGCGACGTGTTCGAGATCGAATCGCGGGACGGGAAGATCGTCCTGCGCGGTAACGATGGCGTCAGCATCGCGGCGGGCTTCAACTGGTACTTGAAGTACACCGCGCGGTGCGAAGTCTCGGCCTGCGGGAGCCAGCTTGACCTGCCGGCCGTCCTGCCGGCGGCGCAGGCGAAGGTGCGGATTGTGGCGACGGTGCCATACCGCCTCATGTACAACTACTGCACCTTCGGCTACACCATGCCGTGGTGGGGCTGGGAGCGGTGGCAGCGGGAACTGGATGAGCTGGCCATGAACGGCATCAACCTGCCCTTCATCATGACGGGGCAGGAGGCGGTCTGGATCAACACCTTCACGCAATACGGCTACACCGAGCAGGAGATCCGGCGGTGGCTCGGCAGTCCGGCGCATTTCCCGTGGACCTTCATGCAGAACATGGAGCAGTTCGGCGGCGAGCTGCCGGCGGCCTGGGTGCCGCAGCGGGTGGCGCTGGCGCAGCGGATCATCAACCGCGCCCGGGAGCTCGGCATGCGGACCGTCCTCCAGGGTTACTACGGCATGGTGCCCACCGGCTTCGCAAAGCGGCATCCGGAGACAAGGGTCATTCCCCAGGGAAGCTGGTGCGGCTTCAAGCGACCGGACATGCTCGACCCCACGGATCCCATCTTCGCGAAGCTTGCCGCCACCTTCATGCAGGAGCAGGAGAAACTATTCGGCCGCGCGGGTTTCTACATGGCCGATCCGTTTCACGAGGGCGGCAACGCGGCGGGCGTCGACCGCACGGACTGCGGCCGGCGCGTGTTCGCAGCCATGTGCGCGGCCGATCCGCAGGCCGTTTGGATCAAGATGTGCTGGCAGACGGCCAATGCCGACATGCTCGCCGACATTCCCGCCGACCGCGTGCTGGCGTTGGACCTGTGGGCCGAGAACCGCCCCTTCTGGCCCAACGGCGCGTTCAACGGCAAGGCCTGGGCCTGGTGCCTGCTGCATAACTTCGGCGGCAACACGGACCTCAACGGCGACCTCGCGCACTTGGCGAAAGCGTTTCCGGAAACGCTCGCCAACCCGAAGCGCGGTCGCTTGCTGGGACTGGCCTTCACGCCGGAGGGGCACGGTCAAGCACCAGCCGTCTACGCGCTCGCGCAGGAAGGCGCCTGGCGCGGCAGGCCCGCGAACCTGGCGGAGTGGCTTCCCGCCTATCTCAGGCGCCGCTACGGGACGGACTCCGCCCCGGCGAGCCGGGCGTGGGAGGGCCTGCTGGCCACCGTGTACGGCGTGCCCTACCGTCACGAAACGCCCTCGAACGCGATCCTGCAGGCCCGGCCGCTGCGCGGCGAGAAGGCGCGGACATGGGGCAACACCCGCATCCCGTACGAGGCCGCCGACCTCGTGCCGGCGTGGGAGGCGCTCCTCGACGCCGCGCCGGCGTGCGCCGGATCCGACGCCTACCGCTACGATCTGGCCGATATCACGCGCCAGGTGCTGGGCGATCTGGGCCGCGCACTCTACGAGCGCATCAAGACGGCCGCCGGGAGGCAGGACCTCGCGGCGTTCGAGGCGAACGGCGGGCGCTTTCTTGCGTTATTCACGGACCTCGACACGCTGCTCGGCACCCGGCGCGAATTTCTCCTGGGCGTCTGGTTGGCCGACGCAAGAAGCTGGGGTACAACGCCGGCCGAACGGAAGCTGTACGAGTGGCAGGCGCGCACGCTTATCACCCTGTGGGATGACAATCCCGGCTCGGAACTCAACGATTACGCCAACCGCCAGTGGAACGGCCTGGTCAAGGATTACTACGGCATGCGCTGGGCGCTGTACGTCGACGCCCTCGGCGGCGCGCTGCGCGCAGGGAAGCCTTTGGACCAGGCCGCGTTCCTCGCGAAGCTTGCCGCGGCCGAGCAGGCATGGACGAACGCGGACAACCCCTACCCGGACACGCCGACAGGCGACGCCGTGACCGTCGCCCGCGCACTCAGGGCCAAGTACGCCCCGCTCCTGCGCGACGTCTATCCGCCCCCCTTCAAGCCCGTCCCGGCGGATGTCATCGGCTGCTGGGAATACCCCGCCGAAGGCACAACCTACCTGCGCGAATTCCGCGCCGACGGCGCGTTGCAGAGCTACCGGAAAAGCGGCTCCAGGCTGCCGTGGTTCGATGGCTTCACCTGGTCGCTCAAGGGCGATAAGATCGTGGCCGTCCGCCCGGCCGACGGCAAGGTCGTCACGCACAAGATGCTCGACAAAGACACCCTGGATTTCGCGTCCGAAAGCTTTGGCAAGGGCCGGCGTGTGCCGGTCCCGCCGGCCGCGCCGTAGCCCCTGTCAGGAGATCCGACAACCATGCGACAGCCCCTCTGCGCCACGCTCGCCACCCTCGCCGTCCTCGCCCTTGCCGCCCAGCCGCTGCGGGCGGCGGACGCGGTCAACCCGCCGAATCCGGCCACCATCCCCGTGCCGCAGGGCGGGGCCGAGGGACGGCTGGCCGAGAAGGTGGCCGCGGCGGCGAAGGAGAAGTTCAACCTCCTGCTGATCGGCGACTCGATCACGCACACCGTCGGCGAGCTGATGAACGGCCGGTACGACGGGCTCAAGGAGGTCTGGGAGCGCCACTACGCCCCCCGCCGCGCCCTGAACCTGGGCTTCAACGGCGCGCGCATCGAGAACATCCTCTGGAACCTGCAGCACGGCGTGCTGGACGGGCAGTCGCCGAAAGCCGCCGTGCTCCTGATCGGCACCAACAACACCGATGACCGGCACTTCCCCACCACCCACACGCCGGAGCAGATCCTGGAAGGCACCCGCGCCATCGTGGATTGCCTCCGGCAGCGCTGCCCCGCGACCAAGATCCTGATCCTGCGGATCTTCCCGCGGGGCGGCGACGCGGAGAAGGCGGTGGGCGACGTGGCCTTCCACGGCTCCCCCCGGTGCGTCGAAACCGCGCACCGCGCCGGCGCGCTCACGGCGCAGCTGGCCGACGGCAAGCAGGTCTTCTGGCTCGACGTGGGCCACGTGTTCCTGCGCCTGGACGGCACGATCGACACGGACCTCATGCCCGATCTGCTGCACCCCAACCTCGCCGGCGCGGAGGCCTGGGCGCAGGCGCTCGAGCCGACGCTGGCGCAGCTGATGGGCGACAAGCCGATCGGCGTAACCGTGCCGTCCAACACCGCCATCGTGCCCGCGCCGAAGCTGGAGAACGATTCGTACGACTGGTGGGCGCGCCACGCCGACGTGCTGAAAGCCGCGCAGACCGCCAACCCGGAAATCGTGCTCATCGGCGACTCGATCACCCACTTCTGGGGCGGCGAGCCGAAAGCCAACCACGTCAACGGCCCCAGGGCGTGGGCAGCCGCGTTCGACCGATACCGCGTGCTCAACCTCGGCTTCGGCTGGGATCGCACGCAGAACGTGCTGTGGCGGCTCGACCACGGCGAGCTCGACGGCCTCAACCCGCGCGCGGTCGTCCTGCACATCGGCACGAACAACACGAGCGGCACGCCGAACGCCCGGCAGAACACGCCGGCGGAGATCGCCGAGGGCATCCGCGCCATCTGCATCCGCATCCGCGCCAAGGCGCCCGCGGCCCGGATCATCCTGATGGCGGTCTTCCCGCGCGACGAGCAGCCCGACGCCCCCCGCCGCGCCCAGATTGCCGGGATCAACAAGCTCATCGCCGCATACGGCCAGACGCCCGGCATCACGTTCCTGGACATCGGCCCCCGGCTGCTCAAGCCGGACGGCACCCTCTCGCGGGAAATCATGGGCGACTTCTGCCACCCCACGGACAAGGGTTACCAGGTGTGGGCGGACGCGCTGGCGCCGCTGCTCCAGGTCGCCGGCCGGTAGGCCGGACAACGGAGGAGGCATGGCCTTCAGCTTCACATGGTCGTGGTCGGGAGCGGGCATGCCGCGGGCGGCGGGTGCGGCGCTGCTCGGCGTCCTGCTCGGCGCCCCGTTTGCCACTGCCGCGCCGCCGGCCCCCGTCGAAATCGCGAACGCATTCGTGAAAGCCCGTTTCGCGCCGGGAACGGACGGCATCGTGGCGCAGGAGTACTACGCCCGAACCGGGGACGGCTGGCGGCTCGTGGCTACCGCGTTCCGCGCCCCGCAGCCTTTTCCGCCGCAGGGCAACCGCCAGTTCGACGCAGGCGTGGACCCGCAGCGGTGGTTCGTCCATGACGCGCTCGTGACCGCCGGCGCGGAACCCGGCAAGGACAAGGAGCAACTCGTCCGCCTGCGCGGAACCGCCCGGGGCGCGACGATCGAGCAGACGGTCACGCTGCGGCCGGGCGAACGGCTGTTTCACGTCGAGGTGACCGCGCACATCCCCGGCGCCCCGCCCCGGCTGGATTGCCTGGTCTCGACGTTCGCCTTCGAGCTGGAGCGCGTGCCGGCGTTCGTGCACACGCCGACCCTCAAGTACGACGAGCCCCGCTGGCCGGGTCCCGGCCGCGACCAGGTCCTGGGCGACCGCTGCTTCCACGCCCCGGCGGTGATCCTGCAGGACGACTGGCTCTTCTGCGCGCTGGCGCCCGACCTGGCCGCGATCAATGCGCTGCGCGTCACCTCGCCCGACGCGCGCCGGCGCTCGAACGTGCCCCGCAACCAGTTCTCCGTGCCGATCGTGCCCGAGGCGTATACCATGCCCACCGCGCTCGATCTCAACGTCGCGTCCGGCCTGACGCCCAAGCCGCTGCTCTCGTTCGGGCTGATGGATGCCGTGGTGGCGCACCATGTCCGCTACCTGCGCCCCCCCGACGGCTCGCTCGTGCGCACGCTCGACAAGCCCGACGTGGGCTACGCCTTCGACCTGGCGATCGGCGCCGACACCGCTCCGCAGTGCGGCTACCAGGCGATTGCGCGCCTCCAGTGGGAGCGCTACGGCCACCCGGTCTTCATGGACCGCCCGCACCTGGCCATGCCCTTCACCAACTACGTGCGCCTCGTGACGGAGACGACGCTGCAGCCGCTGGGCGCGGTGCACCCGCCGATCCCGGGCTTCCGCGACACGGGCTCGTTCCTGTCGTTCGACCTGCAGGGGCAGCCGGTGGGCGGCTACCGCAACGCGGCCCCGTTCATGGTGGACAACCTCAGCAACAGCGAGTTCTGGAACAACGTGCGCGACGCCGTCGGCATGTACGAGTGGGGGCGGCGGCTGAAGGACGAGCGGCTGGTGGATATGGCGCGGCGCTCCGTCAACCTCGCCCTGCTCGCCCCGCAGAACGCGCTCGGCCTGTTTCCGCTGAACTACCGCGCCGCCACCGGCCTGTGGGCCCGCAACATGTTCAGCGCTTCGTCGGGACGGAACTCGAACCTGTTCACGCACATCGGCCAGGAGGGCGACACCTACAACATCGTGGCGCTGAGCAAGACCTCGACGCACCTGCTGCAGTACTACCGGCGCTGCGAGCAGGACCCGCGCATCCTGGCCTATGTCCGCCGCTACGCGGACGGCCTGCTCCCGCTCGTGGGCGCGGACGGCGCGGTCCCCTCCTACGTCGCGCCCGACGGCAAGCCCTACGCGCCGCTCGCGCGCAGCGCCCAGTGCGCCACCTCGCTGGAGCTGCTCGCGGAGCTCTTCGCCGTCACCCGCGACCCGCGCGACCTGGCGGCGGCGCGCCGGATCGCCACGTTCCTGGCGCGGGAGGTTCTGCCGCGGCAGCTGTGGACGGACCTCGAACAGTATTACTCGTGCGGAAACAAGCCGCTCGATTTCGCCGGCGACACGGAGCAGGGCCAGCCCGCGCGCGGCTGCCTCTCGCCGCTGTGGGGGGCGGCCGGCTTTGCGGCGCTCTACCGCGCCACGGGCGAGCGGGCGGACCTGGTGGCGGGCGAGCGCTGCCTCGATTACGCCAGCTTCCTGCAGTGCTGCTGGGCGCCGCACTACATCTACACGGCCTTCCCGTTCGGCGGCTTCACGGCGGACAACGCCGACACGGCGACCTTCCTCGACGCGCGGCAGGCCGAGGCGGTGGCGCCGTTCGCGTGGTACGGCCGCACCCTCGGCCGGCAGGACTTGCTGGAGCGCGCGGTCGCCGCGGCGCGGTCCTGCGTCGTGCTGATCCGCCACCCGCGCCACGAGGGCACCAATGCCATCTACCCCCACCCCAACATCTACCCCGTCGGCCTCGGGCCGGAGAACATCGACCACGAGGGGCATCCCCAGTCGGCCATGCGCACGAGCCCGAGCTGGGGCGAAGGCTCCGGCGTCTTCACCGGCCTGGCCGAAGCCACGGCGCAGCTCGGCGGCGCCTACGTGGATGTCGCGCGCCGTGTCGCCGTCGGCGTGGACGGCCTGCGCGTCGACGCCGTCGCGCCGGAAGGCCGCCTGCTGAGGCTGACGCTCAGCTCCGCGCTGGCCCGGCTGCCGCAGCCGTGGGACGAGCCCTACCGGACCGAACTGCTCGTCACCGGGCTGGCGGCGGGCCCCTGCCAGCTGAGCGTGAACGGCCAGGCCGCCGTCCCGTTCGTGGCCGCGGAGCTGACCCGTTTCCCGGTCACCGTGCAGCCGGACGGCAGCATCCGCGTCGACGCGCCCCGACCGCCCCTGTCCATGCGGTCGCGGCCGATGGCGCGGCCTCAAGGTCGCGGAGAACTTCCGGCTGAAGCCGGAACTCTGGCGTGGACATGGCGTGTCGGAGTCCCGCCTTCAGGCGCATGGCACGTAGTTAAGCTCTTTCAAGGTGCAACCCACCCCGGCCTGCGGCCACCCCTCCGGAGGAGGGGAGTGTATGTAAAGCATTCCGAATCAACAAGCTCCCCTCCTTGGAGGGGTACGCGAAGCGGGGGGTGGGTGCGGAAGGGGAAGTCCCTATCGACGTGCCATTCGCCTGAAGCCGGAAGCTGGGCGGGGGCTTCAGCCCCCGCTGCCTGCGGGGATGGACTCCGTCATATAGGAGTATCATGAACGTCGCGAAAGCCATGCTGGGGAGCCTGCTGCTCGCCGCCGCCTGCGGCGCGGCGGAGACGATTCCGACGAACGCCCCGCTGGCGCTGCTGCCGCTGCCGCTCGAGCTGCGGCGCGACGCGGGGGCGCTGCTGCTGGGAGACGCCTTCGCGCTGTCCGCGCCCGCCGCCTTACGGGCGCAGGCCGAGCTTCTCGCGTCCGCGCTGCGCGCCGAAACCGGCTTGCCGGTGCCGGTGCGGGGCGACGGCGAACCGGCCGCGCTGCGCATCGAGCGCGGGGGCGGGGAGGCGGGGGCGGAGGGCTATCTGCTGACCGTGCGCCCGGATGGCGCGACCATCCGCGCCGCGGAGCCGGCCGGGTGTTTCTACGCGGGGCAGACGCTCCTGCAGCTGCTGGCTCCCGCCCGGCCCGCGGGCTGGCAGCTTCCCTGTGTCACGATCGCGGACAAGCCGCGCTTCGCCTGGCGGGGGTTGATGCTGGACTGCAGCCGCACGTTCCAGTCGCTGGAGTACGTCAGGCAGACGATCGACCGGATCAGCTTCTACAAGATGAACGTCCTCCACCTGCACCTGACCGACGACCAGGGCTGGCGGCTGGAGATCAAGCGCTATCCGGAGCTGACCGCGAAGGGCGCCCGCTTCGCGGAGAAGTACAACGAGCCGGCGGCGCACGAGGGCTTTTACACGCAGGAGCAGATGCGCGAGCTGGTCCGCTATGCCGCGGCGCGCGGCGTGACCCTCGTGCCGGAAATCGAGCTGCCCGGCCACTGCCTCGCTGCGCTGGCCTGCTACCCCGACCTGTCCTGCAGCGGCGGACCTTTCGAGATCTTCCCGTTCTTCAAGGGGCCGGGTATCTTGCGGGACGTCTACTGCGCGGGCAACGACCGGACGCTCGCGTTCCTGCGCGAGGTGCTGGACGAGGTGCTCACCGTCTTCCCGTCGGCGTTCATCCACGTGGGCGGGGACGAGGTGCCGAAGGACCGGTGGAAAGCGTGTGCGAAGTGCCAGGCGCGCATGCGCGCGGAGGGCCTGAAGAACGAGCACGAGCTGCAGAGCTGGTTCATCCGGCAGATGGATGCCTACCTGGCCGCGAAGGGACGGACGCTCATCGGGTGGGACGAGATCCTCGAAGGCGGGCTGGCGCCGCGCGCCGCCGTGATGAGCTGGCGCGGCATGCAGGGCGGCATCGCCGCCGCCACGGCGGGGCACGCGGTCGTCATGAGCCCCACCTCGCACTGCTACTTCGACTACACGTATGCCGCCATCGACACGCAGAAGGCTTACGCTTTCGAGCCCGTGCCCGCGCAGCTGGACGCCGCGCAGGCGCGCCACATCCTGGGCCTGCAGGCCAATTTCTGGTCGCACATCGACCGCGAGCCGGAGCGCGTCGACCGCCAGCTCTTCCCGCGCCTGCTGGCCATCGCCGAGCGCGGCTGGTCGGCGCCGGCGGTGCGCGACTGGAGCGGTTTCGAGCCGCGCCTGCAGGCGCAGGTCCGGCGCCTCCAGCGCTGGCGCGTCGCGCTGCCCGACGAGGCCACGTTCCGCCGGATAGGGGCGTGGACGCCGGCCGGCGTGACCGAGGCCTACGCGCCCCTCACGTTCTGCCCAACAGGCCTTGTCGCCGAGGCCGGCGGCGTCCTGCTCGTCAAGTTCCGCTACACGCGCGGCGCGCACCGGCTCGGCATCGAATCGGTGGCGCTGCTGCGCGACGGCCACGAGGTGACGCGCGACGCGCACCGCGGCGTGACCGGCGCAGCCGACGCGGACAACATCTACCGGCTGCCCCTGCCGCCGCCAGGCACGCCGGGGGCGCGGTACGAGATCGTGGCCCGCGTGCGCAGCGAAGGCGGCACGGATTCGCACGGAGAGGTGTGGTTGGGACTGGAACCGAAGGAGCCTGCAAAATGAAAGAAACCCTGAGTTCCCTGCAACGAGTGCAAGCCGTGCTGGACGGCACGCGGCCCGACCGCCTGCCGGTGCTGCCGCTGACCTGCATCTGGGTCGGCCAGCAGGCGGGCCTGACGATGGACGAGATGTACGGGGATGCGGCCCGCATGGCCCGCGCCCACGTGGAGGCCTGGCGGCGGTTCGGCTACGACGGCTGCGTGATCAGCTTCGACACCGCCGTCCTGGCCGAGGCCTGCGGCGCGAAGGTGATCCGGCGGCCCGACGCCCAGATCGTCGTGGACGAGGGCGCGCCGCTGCTGAAGGACCTGCGCGACGTCGAGCAGCTGGAGGTCCCCGACCCCCACCGCGCCGGCCGCCTGCCCTACTGGCTCGACGTGACCCGCCGCGTCGCCGACGCCGTGGGCGACGAGGCCTTCGTCATGGGCTGCGCCGATCAAATGCCCTTTTCGCTGGCCTGCGCCCTGCGCGGCACGCAGACGTTCATGATGGACCTCCTCACCGAGGACCCCGAGGCGATTGCCCGCGTGATCGACTACGGCCGGCGCGTGCACATCCGCTTCGCCACGGCGTACCGGGAGGCGGGCGCGCGGGCCATCACGACCGGCGACGCCCCGGCGGGGCCGAGCATGATCGCTCCGGAGCAGTACCGCCGGTTCGCCTGGGCCGCCGAGAAGGCGTGCGTGGAGGCGGAGCAGGCGGCGGGCATCGCCGTCTCGCTCCACATCTGCGGCAATACGAACCCCATCCTGGCCGACATGGTGGCGTGCGGCTCGCGCCTGATCGAGGTGGACTGGATGGTGGATCTCGCCCGCCTGCGCGCGCTGGCGGATGCAACCGGCGCGGTGATTCTCGGCAACGTCAACCCCGCCGACCCGCTCGCCTTCGGCACGCCCGCCGCCGTCGAGGCCGCGGTGGCCGAGGCGATCGGCCAGACGCGGGGGCGCGGCTTCATCATCGGCTCCGGCTGCCTGGTCAGCCGCAACACACCCGCCGCCAACATCGCCGCCCTCGTCACCGCCGCCCGCACCCATGGCGCGGGCGAGCGGCTCGCCGCGCTCGCACACAAGGAGGTCCCGTCATGAAGAGGCTCACTCGGATCCCCGCCGGCCTGACGCTGCTGGCCCTGCTGGCCGCGCCCGCCGCCCGCGCGGACGTGACGTTGCGCGTCGACGAAGCCGCGCAGCGTTACACGTTCGAGGATGAAGGCCGCCCGGTGCTGACGTACAACTTCGGCGCCGTGCCGGTCCCCGCCGGCGTGAGCGGCCAGTACGCCGTGGCCCGCGGCGACTACGTGCACCCGCTGTACGGCCCGCGCGGCGAGGTGCTCACGACCGACTACGCCCCCGACCACGCGCACCACCGCGGGTTCTACTGGGCCTGGCCGGAGGTGACGTACCGCGGCGAGAAGCGCGACCTGCACGCGCTGCAGGGCGTCTTCGCGCGCCCCGTGCGCATCGTGCGCCGCGAGGCGCAGCGCGCGTACGCCGAGCTCGAGGCGGAGAGCGTCTGGAAGTGGGGCGACACGGAGCCGATCGTGCGCGAGAGCGCCACGCTGCGGGTCTGGCGCGAGGAACAGGGGCTGCGCAACGTGGACTTCGTGCTGCGCTTCACCGCGCTCACGAACGGCGTCACCCTCGCCCGCCGCGGGCAGGCGCACTACGGCGGCTTCAACGTCCGCCTCTCCGCCCGCACGGGGCAGCAGATCACGAAGCACGCGGACCCCGCCGGCAAGCCCCTCGCCCCGGCGTGGGCCGAGCTGCGCGGCGTCCCGCCGGGCGGCAAGGAACCGGTCGGCGTGCTGCTCCTGCAGGCGCCGTCGAACCCGGGCTACCCCGGCGACTGGGTGGAGTACCCTGACCTGAGCTGGCTGCAGCCCACATTCCCCGCCGCGGGCACGGCGTACGCGCTCGAGCCGGGCCGCCCGCTGGAGCTGCGCTACCGCGTGGTCATCCGCCACGGCGCGGGCCTGGCCGTGCCGCCCGCGACGCTGCACGCGGCCTATGCGGCAGCCGGCCCCGACCCGCTGAAGGCGTTGACGACGTATACGAACGGCGTGGATCGGCGGGCCCTGACCGCGCTGGAGGAGAGCCTGCGCGGCGCCTCCGCGGCGGAGCGCGGCGCGTTCGAAACCCGCCTGCTGCGCGCGCTGGCCGATCCCGCGGCTTCCGGCGATTTCAAACGCTGGGCGCACGGCCAGCTCGCGCGCGTCGGCACGGCCGCCGCGATCCCGGCGGCCGTCCGCGACCTCGCGGACGCCACGGCGTGGATGCAGGCCGCCGACGTGCTGCTCGCCCTGCCCGACAAGGCCGCGCTCACGGCGCTGACCGAGGCCCTACCCGCGCTGCCGCCGGCGCGTCGCGCGGCGGTGATCCACATCCTGGGCATCCGGCGGGCGGCGGACGCCGTGCCAGCGCTCGCCCGCTGCGCCACGGCCCCCGACCCCGAGCCCGCCGCCGCCGCGCTGACGGCGCTGGGCCGCATCGCCTCGCCCGAGGCGCTCCGCG
>CAYOBW010000162.1:0-16038 GCA_964402115.1 uncultured Victivallales bacterium | reverse complement strand
GCGGGACCGCTGCAAGGTCAGTCGGGAATCGGCTCGTCCTTGCCGACCGGCTGCCCTTCCCAGTTCACCGCGCCCGTGACGGGGTCGTAGGTGAGGATGCGGTGCGCGCTGCCGGGGGCCGGCTTCAGGTTCACCTTCGGCAGCCACTGCGCAAGCTCGCGCTTGACGGCGGCGCACGCCACGTCAGCCGCCAGGTTCTTCCACTCGTGCGGGTCGGCCTGCATGTCGTACAGCTCCTCCGAGCCGTCGGCGTAGCGGATGAAGCGCCAGCGTTCCGTGCGGATCGCGTGGTTGTCGTGATTGTGCGTCGTGATGGCCGGCCAGGGGCGCGTCGCGCGGGCGTCGCGCAGCTGCGGGACCAGGCTGTGGCCCTCGAGGTCGCCGCGCGGGGGGAAACCGGCCAGCTCGAGCAGCGTCGGGAACAGGTCGAGCAGCTCGGCCGGTTGCCCGCACCGGGCGCCCGGGGCGATGCCGGGACCGGCGAGGGCCAGCGGCACCCGGGTGGAGCGCTCCCAGAGCGAGTTCTTGCCGCTGATCAGCTTCTCGCCGAGATGCCACCCGTGATCGCCCCAGACGACGACCACCGTATTGCTCGCGCGGCCCGTGGCCTGCAGCGCCTCGAGCACGCGGCCCAGCTGCGCGTCCATGAAGCTCGTGCTCGCGAGGTACGCACGCACCAGCGGGCGCCACTCGTTGTAAGCCCGGAGCGTCTTGAGGCGCGGCTCGGGCAGGCGCCAGTGCAGATACCAGGAAAACCGCGGCGTGTCGTCGCGGTCGTTCTCCAACACCGGCGGCAGCTGCAGCGTCGCAGCGGGGTAGAGGTCGAAGTACTTCTGCGGCGCGTAGCAGGGCACGTGCGGCAGCCGGAAACCGCAGGCCACGAAGAACGGCCTGTCCGGCGGCGCCGTCCGGAGCGCGTCGATCGCCGCGCTGGCGATCTTGTAGTCCCCCGCGTCCTCGTCCCGCTCCGGGTACACCCCCCAATCCATCGCGGGATGCCGCGGCTCGGGCAGACGGGCGAGCGGCGTCGGCGGACGGCCCGACCCCGGCGCCGGCCCCCACGCGTTGAACTCCCGCGCCTGGTCCTTCGGCCGCACGGAGCCGTCGTGGTAGATTTTGCCGCACGTGTAGGTGAAGTAGCCGGCCCGGGTAAACGTCTCCGGCAGGGTCACGTGGTTCCGGGTCCGCTCCACGTCGCGGATGCCCGGCGTCAGCCCGTAGATGCCCGTGGTCGACGGCCGCAGACCGGTCAGCAGGCTGGCGCGGGACGGATTGCACAACGGCGACTGGATGTGCGCGTTCGTGAACAGCGTACCCCGCTGCGCGAGCCGGTCGAAATGAGGCGTCTGTGCCTGGGGATGACCGCCCAGGCAGCCGAGCCAGTCGTTCTGGTCGTCGATGGCGACGAACAGGACATTGGGCCGGGCGGCGGCGGTCGCCGCCGCGCCGCGAGCGTTCCCGCCGAGCGCGACGAGCGCCGACAAGCCGATGGTGAGCGCTGGCTTACGCATGGGTGCCTCCCTCAGCGGATCATGAACACGAACCCCGGAGCCGACTGCACGACGCGCGCGTCGTAGGGAATGAAGGCGAAGACGAAGTCGTTCGGATCCTGCGCCGCGGCCGCGGGCGCATCGAAGCTCTTGATCGTGAAGGTGTCGCCGCTGAACGTCCAGCTCAGCACGTTGCCCTCCACCGGATCCTGGTTGTTGGCGCTGTTGATCTCGCCGATGATCCCGGAAACCGCCGCCAGCAGCACGCCGTCGCGGTCGGAGAGGAAGCCGCCCTTGCCGTCCGGGATCTTCAGCGTGTAGACCCCCGTCGCCGGGTTAGCCACCGTCCAGGCGCCGGAGGCTTTCAGAACCGTGAGCGTGTTGGTGCCGGTCCGGTTGGCGTCGCGCACCCGTCCTCCGATCAGGTCCGGCGTGTCGTACGGCACGTAGAGGAAGCTGAACGACCCGTTCTCGCCCACGTCGGACGTGTCGTTCTGACTGTAGTTGCGCACGTGCACGTGCCAATCGCCCAAAGCCGCGTCGCCGGCAACGACGCTGACGTCGTCGGCGTGCTCGCAGACGCCGGCGCAGGTGTAGTTGTTCTGGTTGTCTGCGCCGACCACGAACAGCATGCCGTCCGCCCGCGCGTCCACCCCGGCCAGGCTGACGATGTACTGCCCCGGGCCACGCCACGTTCTCGTGGCCAGGGAACGGACACTCGAACCGGCAGGCAGGTTGGGGCCTGCGAGCAGCGCGCCGTTGGTGGCGACATGCCCGCCCACCCAGCCGGCCGCGAACGGGAAGCAGGCGAACGCAAAATCGGCGTTCTTCTCCGCACCGCTCGACAGGTCGGCCACGGCGAACCCCATGCCGTTGTCGTACCGGGGATCGACGGCCCCCACGTACGTGAGATTACCGCCCACCTGCACGATGCTGTCTTCGCCGTCGTTCGCCAGGCCGATGATGACCCCGTCCTCCTGCGCCAGGCGCTGGCCGCCGCTGTACAGTTCGTGGTCGCCGAAGTTGCCGTTCCGGAAGGACACATCGAAGCCGGCCGTCTGCGCGGGCACGGCGTAGGTCGTCGTCGCGTTGTTCGTGCCCTCGACCTGCACCTGCGCGCCCTGCACGGCGCGCAGCGACGGCCGGGTGACCGCCGGCGCCAGCAGGTTGAGGTTCTGCAGCGGGTTGATCGTGGAGCCCGGCACGGCCGGCAGGCCAAGCAGGCTCAGCGCGAGGTTGCCCGTGTCGCCGTTGCGGATCGGCTGGGGCACGGCGGCGCTGGTCGGGCGTGCGGCGCCCGGATTGGCGCGCGTGCGCGAGTTGAGCCCGTACAGCTCCCGCCCGCGGGCCACGCCGGGGCCCCAGATGTAGAGCGGGATCGTGTACGCTTCGGCGCGCGCGGCATCGCCGTGCGTGTAGTCGTACCCGCCGTGGTCGGCCGTTAGCACGATCGCGGTCTTGTTGCTGAGCACCGCGTTCGTCTGCACGAACGCCAGCAGCCGCCCCAGCTGGGTGTCCACCAGCTTGACGGCATCCAGGTAGGCGGCGCTCATCCAGCCCGAACCGTGCCCGGCTGAGTCGGTCTTGTGCCAGTGCAGCAGGCTGTAGTGGTACGGGGCGGCCGCCAGGTCATTCAGGAAACGCGTGGTTTGCGCCGCGATGTCGTCGTCCGTGACCAGCACGTACGTGTCGATCTTGTCCGCCCCGTTGTCGGCGCCGGTCGCGTCGGCGGCGCCCGTGCCGGCCGCCCAGCTGGCGTCGAGGTAGTTGAAGCCGTTCCACCCCGCGTAGAAGGCCGTGCGCAAGCCGTGGTCGTGCGCGACATCGAAGACGCTGGCCACGTAGGCAGAGCCCCCCGCCGCCGCACAGTCGCTGTGCACGGTCGGATAGCCCGAGCGCGGCGTGCCCTGGTACAGGGCGTTGTTGGTCGTGCTCGCGTAGTCCGCGTCGAAGGGCCAGTACGCGACGAGGTGGGCGCCGGCGGCGGCTTCCACGTTCGTCGTGCCGGCGTAGAGCGCCGCCACCACGTTGGACGACAGGGCCGTGTCGAGCACGGCCATGTCGTCGATGAACCCGTCCCAGTTCCGCGTGCCGTCCTTCGTGCGGTGGTTGCCGATGACGAACTGCTCCGCGCCCGCCTGCTTCAAGACCAGGCCGGCCACGGTGCGGCGGTCCGTCAGCACCCCGTCGTGGTAGTAGGTCACCGTTTGCGTCAGCTCGTCGACCGTGACGACGGCGTGGTGCCACTGCCCGTCGCTCACGGCCGGCAGCGAGGCGAAGGCGCCGCTCGCATCCGGCAGCTGCGTGAACCACTGCACGTGCTTCTGGGCGTCGGCCGTGTCGCTGCGCACGCCGAAGGAGAGGCAGTAGGCGGACGGCGCCGTCTCCCACAGGAAGTTGCGCACGTCCGACCCGTTGCCGCCCACGTCCTGGAATTTGAACCACGCCATGACCGTGAGCGTGTTGGAGCCGGCCGCACCCCGGATGACGTCGCCGTTGACGGCAACGTAGTTGGCGGCGCTGCCGTCGTCGATGCGCAGCGCCCCCGCCCCGCGCACGAACTCGCCCGCCTGGCTCGTGAGGCCCACGCTGCCCAGGGCACCGCCCGACCCCGGGTCGCTGTTGCGGGTGACGTTGTGGCCGCCGGTCCCCAGCTGCGCCCGGCTGGTGAGCACGCACACGTGGTTGGGCAGCGTGACGCTCACGTCGGGATCGCAGCGCGCGTTGTCCGTGTAGGCGCCCTCCGCGCGCAGCCGGTAGAAGTTCGGCGCACCGGCGGCGCCGAGCGTCGTGACGGCGTCGGCGCGCAGCCCGTCCACGGTGACGTGAATCACGTGCTCGACGCTGGCCGGGGCGGCGTGAACCCGCAGCACCGACAGAAGGACCATGACGCAAACCATCGTGCGACGCATGCTTGATCTCTCTACTGGAAGATGAACACGCTCCCCTGCGGCGGCGGCGGCGGATCGAGCGGTGTGTTGTAGCGCACGAACGCGAAGACCAATTCCTCCGAATCCTGTGCCGTGGCAGCAGGCGCGTCGTAGCTCTTGAGCGTGAACGTGTTCGCCGCATAGGTCCAGCTCACGACGTTGCCATCCACCGGATCCTGGTTGTTGCCGCTGCTGATGTCCTCCAGGATGCTGTAAGATGCCGCGAGCAGGATCCCGTCCGCGTCCGAGTAGTAGCCGCCCAGCCCGTTGGGAATCTGGATGGTGTAGGTGCCCGTGGAGGGGTTGGCGATGGTCCACGTGCCCGCCGCCTTGACGGTGGTCAGCGTGCCGGGATTGTTGCGGTCGTCGTCGCGGATGCGCCCGCCAATCAGGTTGGCGGACCGGTACGGCAGGTAGACGAAGCTGAACGCGCCATCCTCGCCCACGTCCGAGGTGTCGTTCTGGTTCCAGTGGCGGATGTGTACGTGCCAGTCGCCGAGGGCCGCGTTGCCCGCCACGACATCCAGGTTGGCCGCGTCATCGAAGACGCCGGCGCAGGTGTAGTTGTCATCGTTCTCGCCCCCGACGACGAACAGCAGCCCCTCGTCGCTCGCGCCGTTGATCGGCAGGTGCACCACGTAGTGACCGGGCCCCCGGCGGGCCAGGGCGGACAGCTTGGAAACGGTCGTCCCGACCGGCAGGTTCGGCCCGGCCAGGACCGTGCCGGCGGCGTTCACGTGCGCGCCAATCCAGCCCCGCTGGAAGGGGAAGTGGGCGAAGGCCAGGTTGAAGTTCTTCTCCGTGCCGGCGGATTGGTCGCACGTCACAAAGGCCATGCCGTTGTTGAAGCGGGCGTCCGAGGTCGTTTCTGTCAGGTCGCCGCCGACCTGCACGATGCTGTCGCCGCCGTCGTTGGCCACGCCGATGATCACGCCGTCCGTCTGCCGCGGGCGCTCGCCGCGCACGTATAGCTCGTGATCGCCCGTGTTCGCGTTGCGGAACGTCACGCCGAAGCCCGTCGTCTGCTGGGTCACGGTGTAAGCGGGCACCGCGGAAATCGCCACGCGGGCCGCGCGCACGGGCGGATTGTCCAGGGTGTCGAAACGCTCGCCATTGTAGATCTTCGTGATGTCCGCGCCGGTCAGCGCGTGGTCGAAGATGGCGAAGTCGTCGATGTAGCCGTCCCAGTTGCGCGTTCCGTCGCCCGCGCGGTGGTTGCCGATGTGCAGGCCCGCGGGCGTCAGGGTCAGGTTCAGATCCCTGGCGCCGAGCGCCACGCTGTCGCGCAAGACGCCGTCGTGATAATAGCTTGCGACGTTGCCGGGCTTGTTCCAGATCATGACCACGTGGTGCCATTGGCCATCGTCTATGACGGGGCCGGTGCCGTCGTTGAGATCGCTCGGCGCGCACTTGAAGAACCACTCCGCGTCGCGCCCCACGCCGGCCGCATACTGCGGGCCGAAGCCCGAGTAGTAGTCCGGCGTGGTCTCCCAGACGAAGTTGCGCGTGTCGGTCGTCTGCGTCCCGATGTCCTCGTAGCGATACCAGGCGCTGATCGAGAACGTGGCCGGATTGGCGGTGGGGGTCACCGCTACGGCGATGTCCACGTAGTCCCCCGCCGCCGTGTTGTGGGGAATCCGCAAGCCGCCCGTGCCGCGCACGTACTGACCGGCGGTCGTCGTCTGGGCCGCCGCGCCAACGGCCGTCCCGTTCGCGCCGCCGGCCGTGTCGGCCAGGTAGCTCGACGCGTCCCTGTCGAACGGCCAGTAGTGCGTCAGCCCTGCCCGCGCGGGAACGCCGGCCAGCAGCAGCGTCGCGCTGACGAGGCTGAACCACACACCCAACCTGTCTGTACCTGTAACCCGTCTGCCGTAGGGCTGCATGCGCCCCCTCCTTTGCGTTATCAGACACGCCGGTCTGCCGCCGTGAGGCTGTCGGTCAACACCTGCAGGCGGGCCGGAAAACCGAGGCCGCGCAAATCGACCCGGTCCGACCGACTGGCCGGTTTGGCGGCCGACTGTGGCGACTCCGCTGTTGTCGTTGTTCCCATATGGAATACCCGGTAACTCCCGCGCGAACATAGCAGCCGGCACGAAGACAATTGGCGGATGTAATATCCACCCGTTGCCGTTTGTGTCAATTTCATTTGCGTCGTGGCCGTGATGCCTCAGTCACGCAAAGGCCCAAATGGAGCTTAACGGCCGGGGACGGCCGTCTCCATGGAGGACTCCGGATTCCAGACCTCCTGACATACCCTCCGCGAAACTGTCCGCTGTTACCCCTATCGCCATCGGGAATCCTACGCCAATCCGGGGTTCCGCGCCTCTCCGCCCAGAAAAGCGGACAGTTTTGGGTTCGCACCCTGCGATCTCACGAACTCCGACAAAACCCAGCAGACCGTGCGACATCGGTCCGCCTATGTCAGGAGGTCTGGATTCAGGACATGGAGACGGCGGTCCTCCGCCGTTATAGCCCCCTGCGTGACAGGGGCCTTACTCGTGTCCGATTCCGCCCGCTTAGGCGCTCCCGCCCACCCCGGCGCGCTACCCGCGCTCCAGCCAGGTCAGCGACTCGAAGTAGGGGGTGCGGGGGAACATGTCGAAGAGCCTGGCCGACCGGACCGCGTAGCCGGCTGCGCGCAACCGGTCGACGTCGCGTGCCAGCATATCGGGCGCGCACGCCACGTAGAGGATGTGAGCGGGGCGGGCGGTCGCCAGCGCCGCGGTGACAGCGGGTTCGAGCCCGCGCCGCGGCGGGTCCACGATGACCGCGCCGCCGCCGGCCAGGCTGCGCAGGGCCCGCCGGGCCAGCGCGCCGGCCTGGCCCGCGGCCAGCGTGACGCCGGTCAGCCCGAGCGCGGCCGCGTTGTGGGTCGCCGCCCGCACCGCTTCGGCATCGGCTTCGATGCCGTGCACCGCGGGCACGCCGGCCTGGGCCGCGGCCAGGGCAAAGACGCCCACGCCGCCGTAGAGGTCGAGCACGCGCGCCGGCCGCAGCTCGCGCAGGCGCTCGCGCACGGCCGACACCAGCGCATCGGCCACGGGCGGGTTCACCTGGAAGAAACCGGCCCGCGGCACGGCCAGCGGCCCCAGCACGCTCTGCTCCGTGAGCCAGGGCGCGGCGGGCGGGGGACGTCCGCTCCAGGCGAGCGCGCCGTCGGCCGCGGTGTAGCGCAGCGTCACCGGCGCCTGCGGGTCGAGAGCGGCCAGGTACGCGGTGTCCGCGCGGAGCGCGGCCAGGCGCGCGTTGAGCGGATCGAGCGCCAATGGGCAGCGGGCCACGTCCAGCACTGTGGTGTTGTCCCCGGCCACGTAGCCGAGCCGCAGGTGCGCTCCCTCACGCTGGGCGTGCAGCACGAGCTTGTTGCGATAGGCCAGCGGGTGCGGCGCCGCCACGGGGGCCTCCAGCGCCCCCTCCGGCGCTCCCACCCGCGCGATGAAGCGGGCGAACTGCCGCTGCTTGCAGCGCACCTCCTCGGCATAGGCGGCGTGCTGGTAGCAGCAACCGGGACAGGCGTCCGCCAGCGGACAGGCGGGCGGCAGGCGGGCGGCGGCGGGTTCCAGAACCTCCAGCAGGATGGCCGCGGCATAGTTGGTCCGCAAGCGTGTGAGCCGCGCCTTGACGCGCTCGCCGGCCAGCGTGTGCGGCACGAAGACGACACGGCCGTCCTCCAGGCGCGCCACCCCCATGCCGCGGTAGGCCACATCCGTGATCGTCAGGGTTGCTTCCACCTTCCACCCTCCACCCTTCCACCCTCCACCCCAGCCCTCACCCCGCGCCGAGCACGATGCGCTCCAGCGCGGCGTAGTCTTTCGCCACCCACGTGGGCGGCCCGGGCGCGCGCGCGGGATCTTCGTGGGCGGAAACGCCGGTGAGCAGCAGCACCGTGCGCAGCCCCGCCCGCGCGCCGGCAGGGATATCGGTGTCGAGGTTGTCGCCCACCGCCACCACCTGGTCCGCGGGCAAGCCCAGACGCTCGAGGGCCATATCCATGATGATGCGTTCGGGCTTGCCGATCACCTGCGGCTCCACGCCGGTGGCGGCCTGCACGGCGGCCACGAGCGCGCCCGCCCCGGGCACATAGCCGTGCTCGGTGGGCAGCGCCCGGTCGGCATTCGTGGCGATGAACTTGCTGCCCGCGCGGATGAGCCGGCTGGCCGTGGCGAGCTTCTCGTACGTGAACTGGCGGTCGAAACTGACCACCACGTAGTCGGCCGCCTCCGCGCAAAGCGCCAGGCCGGCGCGCTGCAGCTCGGCCAGCAGCGCCGCCTCGCCGATGCAGTAGACCGACCCGCGGCGCAGGTAGGCGGCGGTAGCCTGGGCCGAGGTGAGCACCGCGGCCGGCGTGCAGGGGATGCCCAGCTCGCACAACTGGCCGCTGACCGCTTCCGGCGCGCGGTTGGCACGGTTCGTGACATAGAGACAGCGGATCCCGCGGGCGGCGGCGGACGCCACGAAGGCCGCCGCGCCCGGCACGGGGGCAGCGCCGTGGTAGACAGTGCCGTCGAGATCGAGGATGAGGCCGGCGATCATGGCGTCTCCCCGGGCGGCGCCGGCGGCGGCGGCACGACACACAGCGACCAGAAGCGGCCGGTTTCCAGCCGGTGTTCGAGCCCGTACTCGCCCAGCCAGGCGCGGAGGTCCGGGGAGAGCTCCGGGCGATGCACGAGCACAACCGTGTGCGGACGGGGACAGCGCAGGTAGTGCAGCACCGCATGGCGGCGCATATCCTCCCAGGGTCTGATGTGCTCCCAGGTCGCGCGCCTCAGGTTGCCGTCCAGGTAGTACTGCAGCCCGTAGAGCTTGGGGGCGTCGAGAGCGATGAAGCGGGCATCGGCCGGCGCCCTCCGCCGGCAGAAGGCCGCCAGCGCCTGCATGTCGTGCTTGTGCGACGTCCAGGCAACCCCCGCCTTGACGCCCGCGAACAGGAGCGCGGAGGCCAGGGCCACGGCCCAGACCCGGCGCGGGAGGCGACCGTCCGGCAGGGTCCGCCGGATCGCCCAGGCCACGCCCAGGGCGAGCGGGGCGAAGAAGGGCAGGATGTAGAGCTGCAGCTTGCTGGCGGACACGAGGAAGACAACGAGAGGGAGCGCGGCCCAAACGAACAGGAAGCCGGCGGGATGTCCGCCGTCCACGAACCGGCGCAGCGTGGCCAGCCGGTACAACCGGTGGCGCACGACGGCCCGCCACCCGAACCAGGACCACAGGCCGGCGCCGAAGAGCAGCGGCGGCCCGTAGATCGTAAAGAACTTGTGCCAGGCGTGGTTATGAACGTCTTCGGAGGTCAGGCGGCCCACCACCTCCGCGCCGAGGAAGTAGTCGAAGAGCCCGCCGTGCCGCAGCCCCACGACAAGATACCACCAACCGCTGATCACAACGAACAGCACCAGCCCCGGCCAGGGGAACAGCGTGCCCAGCCGGCGCGGCTGCTTCCACGTCCAGGCTGCGAGCGGCAGCAGCGGCAGCAGGGCCGGCGGCCCCTTGGTCATGAACCCCGCGCCGAAACACACCCACATGAGCACGGCCGAGGCGCGCGCCGCCCCGGTGCGTCCGCCGGCCTCGCGCTGCCAGGCCGTCAGCGCGCAGAGCACGGCCAGGGTTTCCCACAACGTCAGCAGCATGTCCGTGGTCACCACGGACGCGCCGAAGAAGGGAAGCGGCGACGTGCCGTAGATCAGCCCGGCCAGGGCGCCCGTGGTGCGGTCTCCCAACACGCGCCCGATGCGCATGACCGCCAGCGTGGTCAGGATGAGCGCCAGCGCACCGTACAGCCGGACGCCCCAGGCGCTGGGGCCCAGGAGCCGGATACCGCCGGCGATCGCCCAGTAGGTCAGCGGCGGCTTGGTCCAGTGCGGGCGGCCGGCGAGCGTCGGCTCGAGGTAGTTGCCCGAGGCCACCATCTCGCGGGCACACTCGGCGTAGCGTCCCTCGGACGTCTCGTACAGCCCGCGCGACCCCTGAAAAGCCAGGGCCACGGCGATTACCAGCGCCACAACCCAGCGCGGGTGACCACCCGCGCGCCGCACCTGTTCCTGCCATGTCATCCCGCAGTGTCCGCGCCACGCCGAAGCGTGTCAAGCCCGTTGGACTTTGCCGGAGCTTGCCAACCCCCGCGGCGGCGGGGTAGCATGCCTCCCACCCGTGGCATCGTGACAAGCGCGGGGTTCGGTCGTTCGGATGAGTAACTCATGACTCGACGCCTCCGCAGATTGCTGGTTCTGGTTGCCTGGGTCGCTGCCCTCGGCTGGCTGATCCGTTACGAGGTCTTCCCCGAGTACTTCACGCACGCGATGGCCGGCTACCGGAGCCTCTTCTCGAGCGACGTGCTCATGCAGGACACGTGGACGCGGCTCATGGTCAAGGGCCACCCCATCGGCTACAGCCACACCAGCATCGAAACCCGCGAGTCGAACGCCCAGGAGTACTACGCGGTCGAGGGCCGCGTGCGCCTGCGCATGAACCTGATGGGCGAAGGCCAGGCGGTCCAGGTGGATATGATCGTGCATCTGGACGTCATGCAGCGGCTGCAGAACTTCAGCTTCGTGTTCGAAGCGCCCCACTACAAGGCCCGTATCCGCGGCCAGCGGGTCAACCGCGAGATGTTCGACGTGGTCATGAAACTGGGCGCCGCGGAAAGCCGCACGACGGCGTTCATCCCCGACGACGTCGTGCTCCACTCCCCGCTGACGGAGCTGGCGATCAAGAAGCTGCGCCCGGGCGAGGAGCTTACCTTCAAGCTGCTGGATCCGACGACCATGGAGACGGCGCGCGTGCGCGTGAAGGCGCTGCGGCAGGAGACCATCCAGCTGGCGGGCACGTCCCACTGGGCCACGGTGATCGCCTCGGACTACCACGGCGCGCAGATTCACACCTGGCTGGACGCCTCGGGCCAGATGCTGCGCCAGGAGACGCCCTTCGGCTGGAGCCTGGAACGTTGCACCATTGACGAAGCCTTCGAGGCCCTGCGCACCGCCAGCGGCGCGCCCGACATGCTGACGGCGATGGCCGTGCCGTGCAGCGGGGCGCTCCCGAACCCGCGCCAGACGCGGCAGGTCCGGCTGCGGCTCCAGGGGGTCCCGTTCTCCGCCGCGGAGCTGGAAAGCAACCGGCAGCAGGTGCTCCATTCGGCCGAGCGCGATTACGAACTCGTCAGCAACGCCGCCGCCTGGCCGTCGGCCGGCGCCCGCGAACCCGTCATCCCGCGCGAAATCCAGCGCCACCTCGCGCCGACTCCGGCGCTCCAGGCCGACCACCCGGAAATCGTGGAGCGCGCCCGCGCCATCACCCAGGGCAAGCTGGACGCCGCGGCCAAGGCCGAGGCCATCTACGAGTGGGTGCATGCCCACGTGGAGAAGGAGATGACGGTCAGCCTGCCTTCGGCGCTGGATGTGTTGCGCACGCTCAAGGGCGACTGCAACGAGCACACGTACCTGTTCGTCGCCCTGGCCCGCGCCGCCGGCGTGCCGGCCGTGATCAAAGTGGGGCTGGCCTATCACCAGGGCGCCTTCTACTATCACGCCTGGCCTGCCGCCTATGTGGGCGACTGGGTCGAGCTGGACCCCACCTGGGGGCAGCCGCTGGTGGATGCCACGCACCTCGCCCTGGTGACCGGGGAACTGACCCAGCAGGCGGAGCTGGTGAAGGTGCTGGGGCAGTTGAAAATCGCGATACTGGAAAGCAAGTGAACGGCGGGAGCCTGGAGAACGCATGATCGAGATCGTCAAGCTCACGAAACGGTATGGCGACATGACGGCCGTGGAGGACCTCTCGCTGGTGGTGCCGCGCGGCGAGCTGTTCTGCTTTCTCGGCCCGAACGGCGCCGGCAAGACCACCACCATCAAGATCCTCACCGGGTTGCTGCGGCCCACCGCGGGCTGCGTCCGCGTCGGCGGCCTCGACCTGCAGAAGGATCCCGTCGCCGCCAAGGGGCTGATCGGCTACATCCCGGACATGCCCTACCTCTACGATCGTCTGACCTCCAGCGAGTTCTACGAGTTCAGCGGCGAGCTCTACAGCGTGCCGGAGGCGACGATCGCCGCCGAGCGCGAGAAGGCGTTCCAGCTCTTCGGGCTCCAGGAGCACGCCACCGCCCTGGTCAAGGATCTCTCGCACGGCCTGCGCCAGCGGCTGATCTACGCCGCCACCCTGCTGCACAACCCCGAGGTGCTCTTCATCGACGAACCGCTGATCGGCCTGGACCCCTATTCGATCCGGCTGATCAAGGACCTCCTGCGGCACAAGGCGCGCGGCGGCATGACCATCTTCCTGACCACGCACATTCTCGCCCTGGCGGAAGACATTGCCGATCGGATCGGGGTGATCGTGCGCGGGCGCCTTACGGCGCTGGGCACGCTGAACGAGCTGCTGACCCGCAACGGCGGGCGCAACCTGGAGGAGATGTTCCTCAAGCTGACAGGCCAGGAGTCGGGCCTCGCCGCCGGCATCGAGTAGGAGCCCCGCCGCCATGTCCGTTACCTCCGCCCTTCTGAAGAAACAGCTCTGGACCACCGCCAACCTGCGGCGGGTGGCGCTGGCGCAGTCCTCGTTCAAATGGGGGTTCGTGTCGCTGTTCGTGCTGCTGTTCGAGGTGGGTTTGCTCTTCCTTTTTCACGACAGCTTCCGTTTCCTCGACTCCTTCGGCGGGATCGGCACCATGGTCATCAACCGCCTCTTCTCGCTGTATTTCCTGGCCATGGGCCTGATGCTGATCGCCTCCAGCCTGGTGACGGCTTACGCCACGATCTTCCGTTCCGAGGAAATCCCCTTCCTCCTCACGCGCCCCTTCGATGCGGTCCAGATCATCACCTACAAGTTCTACGAAGCCACGGCGCTCTCCTCCTGGGCGTTCTTCTTCATCATTCTGCCCTTCATCGCCGCCTACGGCTGGCACGAGCATTACTCGCCGCTGTTCGCCGTGTGGACCCTGCTCTTCTCGCTGCCGTACCTGGTCCTGTGCTGCGCCCTGGGCACGCTGATCGTACTGCTCGTGGTACGTTGGGCGCCACGCGGCCGCCTCGTGCGCGTAGGGGCGCTGCTGGCCCTGCTCGCGCTGACCGCGGGCGCGTGGTGGTGGACCCGCGCGGCGGCGGAGGCCTCGCTGGGCGGCCAGTTCAACATCTCGGCGTTCGTCCCCGGGCTGCGGCTCTCGGCCAACATGCTGATTCCCAGCGCGTGGGTGGCGGAGGGCATCCTCGCCCTCGCCTCCGGGGAGTGGCTGCGCGGCGTTATGTTGTGGATCACCACCGTCGCCACCGCGGCGCTGCTCGGCGTGGCCGTCGAGTGGGTGGGCGAGCACGTGTTCTACGAGGCCTGGCAGCGGGTGATGGGCAGCAAGGCCCACGTCGCCCGCCGCCCCGTGCTGTTCGCCTGGGCCGGCCGGTGGCTGCGGGGCCTGCCGCCGGATGTGCGCGCCATGGTGCTCAAGGACATCCGGACCTTCCTGCGCGACCCCATCCAGTGGTCGCAGGCGCTGATCTTCTTCGGCATGCTGGCGCTGTACTTCGGCAACCTGCGCGCGCTCCACTACGATCGCCTGCCCGATCACTGGCGCAACATGATCGGGTTCCTGAACGTGTTCAGCGTCTCGGCGGTCGTGGCGTCGTTCGGCTCGCGCTTCGTCTATCCCCAGCTGAGCCTCGAAGGCCACGGCTTCTGGGTGCTCGGGCTGGCGCCCACCAGCATGCGGCGGGTGGTGCTGACGAAGTTCGTCGGCTCCGTGCTGGCCATGGTCCTGATCAGCCTCGCCCTGACGCTGCTGTCCACGAGCATGCTGGGCATGGGCTGGCTGGCGCGCGGCGCCGCGGTCCTCCTCGTGAGCGCCGTGGCCACGGCGGCCTGCGGGCTCTCCACCGGCCTGGGCGCCGTGCATCTCGACCTCAAGCAGCGCAACCCGGCCGCGATCGTCTCCGGCTTCGGCGGCACGCTGAACCTGGTCCTGTGCCTGGGCTTCATGCTGCTGACGATCGTGCCCGTGGGCCTGCTGTTCCACCTGCATGCCCTGGGTACGCTGGCCGATGCCACCCTGCGTCACTGGATGCCCCTGGCCGTGGCCTGGGTGGTGACGCTGACGGTGGCCACCACGGTCCTGCCGCTGATGGCGGGCATCCGCTCGATGGCGCGCCGGGAGTACTAGGCGCGGCGGGGAAGCATGAACGGAGGAGCGGGGAGCGGCATGAACGGCAGACGGCGGACAGCGGGCATCGTGAGCATAGCCGTCATGGGCTCGCGACTCTGCGGCCTCGTGCGCGAGCTGCTGCTCGCCGCCCTCTTCGGCGCCGGACGGAACCTCGACGCCCTGCTCGCGGCCTTCCAGATTCCCAACCTGCTGCGCGATCTCTTCGCGGAGGGCGCTCTCTCCGCGGCCTTCACGACAACCTTCGCCCGCCTCGACACCAAGGAGGGGCCGGCGGCCGCCTGGCGGCTGACCAGCCTGGTCCTGTCCGCCGTCATCGTCATCCTGGGCGCGACGTGCCTCCTGGGTATCGCGCTGAGCCCGCTGCTGGTCCACGTCACGAACTACGGCTTCCACCAGGTGCCGGGCAAATTCGAGCTGACCGTCAGCCTGACACGGCTGCTGTTTCCGTTCATCCTGTTCGTCTCGCTGGCCGCCGTGGTGATGGGCCTGCTCAACGCCCGGCACGTCTTCGGCCTGCCCGCGTCGGCGTCCACGGTCTTCAACATCGTGTCGGTCGTCACCGGCGTGGGCCTGGCCTACCTCTTCGAGCCGCAGGCCGACTGGCGGCATCCGCACTTCTCGGAGCGCGCGCTCCACGGCGTGGCCCTGGGCATCCTGCTGGGCGGCGTGGCGCAGCTCGCCGTGCAAATCCCGGCGCTGCGCCGGCAGGGCTACCGCTGGGAGTGGCAGCCGCACCTGCGCGATCCCCTGCTGGCGCACGTCTGGAGCCTCATGTGGCCCAGCGTGGCCGCCGGGGCCGCGGTCCAGGTCAACGTGCTGATCAACGGCGTCTTCGCCTCGGAAGTGGACGGCGCGCGCTCCTGGCTGAACTGCGCCTTCCGGCTGATGCAGTTCCCGATCGGGGTTTTCGGCGTGGCGGTCGCGACCGTCACGCTGCCGGCCCTGGCGCAGCACTGCGCCCGCGCCGAGTGGAAGGCGTTCGGGCAGACCGTGGAGGACGCGCTCCGGCGCGTCCTGTTCTGGACCCTGCCCGCGGCGGCGGGGCTCGCGGCGCTCGCGCCGCGGATCATCGGCGTGCTCTACGAGCACGGGCGGTTCACGGCGGCGGACACGGCGCAGACGGCGGCCGCCCTGCGGGCCTACGTCGTGGGGCTGGCGGCCTACGCGGCCATCAAGGTGCTGATCCCCTGCTTCACCGCGCTCGGCCAGCCCCGCACGCCGCTGCGCATCAGCCTGCTGGGCATCGGCGTGAACCTTGTGCTCAACTGCTTCTTCGCGCGCGTTTGCCACTGGGGCCACGTCGGCGTGGCGGCCACCACCAGCGGCATCGCGCTGATCAACGGCCTGCAGCTGTACGCGGCCCTGCGGCGCGACCTGCCCGGCAGCGGCTGGGGCCCCTGGCTGCGCCACCTGGCGGCGCTGGGGCTGGCGGCGGGCTTGTGCGGGGCAGCGGCGCTGGGGGCCTCCGCCGGCCTGACGCGCC
>CAYOBW010000161.1:0-16042 GCA_964402115.1 uncultured Victivallales bacterium | reverse complement strand
TGGCTTGTCGGCTTCACGCTCCTGCTCCTGGCTCAGGCTTGCGGCCTCGCCGCCGAACCGGGAACCTGGCCGGCAGGGCCGCACTTGCTGTTGGACCGGACTTTGGCGGCAGAGACGGCGAACCTCAGCCGCCAGGTGCAGCCCCCGTCGCGGATGCCCGACCCGGTGGTGACCGGTTTCGAGGATGGCAACGAGCAGCCGTACGTGTCCGTCGTGCGGGACCCGCAAACGCGCCGGTTCCGGATGTGGTTCAACACGCCGCAAACGCGCGGACGCGCTCTTGCCTACATGGAATCGGAGGACGGCCTGCACTGGCTGCGTCCGGCCCGGGTGTTGAAAGCGCCGGCTGCCATCGGCGTGGGGGCCAGCGTGCTGGACGAGGGGCCGGCGTGCGCGGACCCGTCGCGGCGTTTCAAGCTGGGCTGGTGGGAGGCAGGCGGGCTGCGCGTGGCGGTGTCGCCCGACGGCCTGGATTGGACACCGCTGACGGCGGCGCCGGTGGTGGCCGCCAATCACGACATCGTCGGCCTCTACCGGGATCCCCTCCGGCAGCGCTACCTGGCCGCACTGTCGGTCGTTCCCGGCTCTGGCCCGTGCAAAGGGCTGCGCATTCCGCACCAGAGCGTGAGCGATAACCTGCTGGACTGGCAGCCTCCCTGGCCGATCGTCACGCCCGACCCGCAGGCGGAGATCGAGCGGGGCGAAACCCAGTTCTACGGCCTCAGCGCGGTGGTGGCGCGGGGGGCGCTGCTGGTGGCCCTGGTGAAGGTGCTCCGCGACGATTTGAACGGCGAGCCCGGGCGGACGGCGGCGGAGTTGGGCGACCCGGATCGGCCCTTTGCGGGGATCGGCTACACCGTGGTGGCCTGGAGCCTCGACGGAGAGCACTGGGAACGGGAGACGCAGCCATTCCTCGACCGCAATCCGCATAGCGGCACCTGGGACCGGGCGATGAGCTGGATCGACGCCCAATTGCCGGTGGGGGAATACACCTACTTCTACTACGGCGGCTACCGCTGGGGGCACAAGGCGCACCGCTACACCGGGCGGCAGCTCGGCTTTGCCCAGATGCCGCGCGATCGCTACGTGGGCTATCGGGCCGGCGAGGAGCAGGGGCGCCTGCGCACGCGGTCCGCCCAAGTGGGCGAGGCGCTCCAGTTGACGGTCAACGCCGACCTGGAGCCGGAAGGCGGGGAACTGCGGGCGCGGGTGCTGGATGAACGGGGGACGGCGCTGCCGGGATTCGACTGGGACGACTGCCGGCTGGTGAAAGGCAACAGCGTGGCCCATCCCATCGCCTGGAAGGGCGCCAACCTCACGCTGCGCGGCAAGATCGTGAGTTTCGAGTTCCGTTTCCGGCGCGGGGCCTTGTTCGCATTCGAGCTGTACTGAGTTGTGGAAACACTCCTTCCCGGCTGCCGCCGGTGCACGGCGCTGCATGGCCGCGCGCGTGTGTCGCCCGCCGGGGCGCCGCGTTCATGGTGCGCTGGCGGTCCCGGTGACATTGATTTCCCGGTACACGTTGAAGCCCTGCGGACCGTTCCTGAACGCCAGCCGGATCGCGACGACCCGGTCGGCCTTGACCGGCGTCCGCAGCACCGTGGCCCCGCCCGGGGCGGTCTTTTGCGCGGACGCGACCTTCACGAATGTGCCGGGCGCGGCGGCGTAAGCTGCCAGCACGTCGTAGCGCTGGCTGGCCCGGCCATCCGCGTGGCCCGCGAACGTGCGGATCTCGCGGATGTCGCAAGGTTGCTTGAGCTGGAGGGTCAGCCAGTCACCCTCGCCGTAGCCGCGAAACGTCTGGCCGTCGTCTTCCGTTTCCGCGCCGCCCGCGCCGTTGCGCGTCGTGCCGTTGAATAGCGCCGCGGTGGTCGTGCCCCCGCCTGCGTGCCCGCAGTGGTCCTCGGCCCGCGCCAGAAGCCTGCGCAGCAGATCGTCCTTCACGACGTCCGCCTCGCAATCGCCGGAAACGTCGGCCGCTGCCGGCGCTTGCGCGGGACGCAGCGCGCTGAGGGAATCCACGCCGGTAATCAGCGCCACCGGGCCGAGCAGCCCCGCGGGCGCCAGGGGGGAGTCCGGGCGGTGGTAGTACCAGACCACGAACCCCTTGCGGCCCGCGGACGGCCGGGGCTGGTTCTGCACGAACCAGTCGGGATAGCCCTTCAGCATGTGTCCGTTGCCGCCCCGGTCGGCGCCCCACTCGAAATCGGCCGCGTGCTGCTCGTCGCCGACCAGCAGATTGTGCCAGGTGTTGGCCACCGCGACTTCCAGCGTGTTGCCTCCCGGCACGAGCGCCGCCGCCACGTCACGCGCGAACGGCGGATGCCACCACACCCCCTGGGGCTTCCCGTTGAGCGTCACGGTGGCCAGGTCGCACACCCGGCCGAGGTCGAGGAACACCTTCCCGCCCTGCGCGGCGAGCGCGGGCGGCACGGTGAAGCGCTTCCGGTAGACGGCGGTGCCCGAGAAATACTTCAGCGCGGGATCGGCCTGGCTGGACAGGGAGGCGAGTGCGTCCAGCGCCAGGGGGAAGGGGGCGCCGCTGACCGGTCGGCACTCGACCTGCCAGGCGCCCTCGATCGGCAGGGTCTCGGCCGGCTGCTTCCGGGATTCGGGCGGGGAGCCGCCCGCGACCGCGGGGGCGGGCGTCCGGAAAACGACGAACACCGACTTTTCCGCGGCGAGCGCCAGATCCACCTCGCAGCGGCCGCCGCGCAGTCGCCACCCCGGCGCGGGGGCGATGGCGCCGAGCTCGGCATCCCACAACTCGGGCTGCAGGCCTGCCACCGCGAAGGCCGCCGTGAAGACGGAGGAGCGCGACTGGATGTTGGCCACGAAGAACCATTGCGCCCGACCCTCGGCGCGCTGCAGGATGCGGATGTTGCCGGCCTGCGGCGTCGTCACTTCGAACGGAGGCGCGAGGCTCAGCTCCCGTCGCGCCGCGGCCAGATCGCCCCGCACGCAGAGCGTGCCCTTGCCGATCTTGCGCACCGCCTCCCGGCCGTCGCCCCACACGCGCGCCGCCACAGCCTTGACGCGCTCGTCGCAGGCCGGATAGCCGGCCAGGCTGGGCGACCGGTTCGGAGCGGGCGACACGACTGTCGCCCCGGCCGCAAGCAGTTTCTCCACCTGCTCGACCGCCTCGGGCAGCAGCGCGCCGTTGTGCGGCACGTGCAGCAGCCGGTAACGCCGGCCGCCGGCCACCACCACCGCGCCGTCCTGCACGGTGAGGTCCGCCAGGAACGTGCGCATGGAAATGGCATCGCCGCCCTCCTGCGCCCCGCCCACGCTGACATGCGCAACCGGCGTCTCGCCCCGCTGGAGCAGCGCCTGGCAGCGACCGAGGTAGCGGAAGAACTCCTTGCCCGGCTCGAACCAGGTCTGGTGGCGGTTGAAGTGCGTGCCCCACCAGCCCATGCCGAAGCCCGGCCGGTAGCGGTCGTCGAAGGGCTGGTGCACCCAGTGGTGGAGAATCAGCCGGTTGACGCCGCCCGCGAACGCGCCGTCGGCGGAGCGCTTGAGCGGGCCCGGCGTCTCGTTCCATTTCGACGCGCCCGGCCCGCCCGTGAACGCCTCGGCGCCGATGACCCGGCGGCCCATGGCGCGTCCGCCGCCCACGACGTTCTGGTCCACGTGCACGTCGCGGCCGGTCCAGAACTCAACCATCGGCAGGTCGGCCAGTCCGGCGCCGGCGACGGTGTCGAACGGCCCGCCATAAGGTTCGTGCTGCAGCGTCGCCCCGGCGGCATGGATCAACGCCGTGGCCGGCTGCCAGCCGTGCTCGAAGAAGAGCTGGGCGATCGCATCGTTGTAATCCCATTCGAAGCGCGCGGTCTCCCCGGCGCTGTTGACGACGCGCTCCGTCTTACCCCGCCCGTTCTGGACCGGCGCACCCATGGTCACCAGCCACGGCAGCGGGTCATAGCCTTTCAGCCGCTTGAACGCCGCGCGGAAATCCGGCGTCCAGTTCTGGTTGCCGGCCTCGTAGCTGTCTATCAGGAAATGCCTGAAGCTCGTTCCCAGCAGCGGACCGAGATGCTCCTTGAGCGGATCGATCACCGTTTGCCAGTGGAAGCGCGTTTGCTCCAGGCTCATCTTGTCAGCCTCGAGCACCTTGCCCAGCACGTCGTCGGGCACCGGGTGCGGCGGCCGGCCGGTGGACGCGTGACACAGGCGGTACACCAGCCACGCACCGGCCGGCGGCGTCCAGTTCAGCGTGCCGTCGGCGGTCAGCCGCGCGGTGAGGTCGAGCACCTCCGTCAACGCGATCCGGTCCCTGCCCGCCGGCACGGCCAGCACCGCCACGTCGCGGAACCACGAGAGCTTGCGGCCGGTCTTGCCCCAGCCCTCGTCGGCATCCAGCGGCGGAGGCGGCAGCTTCACCGTGACCGCCTGCCCGCCGGGCACCTCGCTGCGGCTCCAGGTGAGCCGTTGCATGCTGCGCGGCTCGTCGATCCAGGGGCCGCCCGTAGTCGAATAGCCCACCGTGTTGTGCAGCCCGACCTCCAGCCCCAGGCGCTGCGCCTCGGCCGCCGCGTGCCGGATCGCCTCCCAGTACTTCGGGCTCCGGTACGTCTGGTCCGGCCACGGGTTGTTCTCCGTCGGCGCGTGGCTTTCCATGACCGAGGAACTGATGTTGAAGATCGTGGCGCCGCCGATGCCCGACGCCCGCATCGCCTCGAGATCTTTCGTAATGCCTGCCTTGGAGAAGTTCGGCCCCAGCCAGTGCCACCACACGTACGGGCGCGCGCCGACCGGCGGGTCGCGGAAGTCCTGCTCGAGGGTTGTGGCCTGCGCGAACGCAACCGTCGCGCACACGCTGCTGAGGATGGTCGAAACGACAGGGTGGTTGCGTGCGTGTGTCATGGTTTCCTCCGATAGATCCGCACATAGTCCACTTCCATGGCCGCGCCGTCGATCGCGTCGGTGATGCGGCCCGCCCAGGGGATGACGGCCAGGCTCAGCCAGACGGGCGCGGGGCCGTGACAGAACGCGTTCTGCTCGCGGCGCAGTTCCTTGCCGTCGAGGTAGAAGACCAGCTCCTCCGCCGTCCACGCAAGGCCGTGCACGTGAAAATCCCGCGCGAAGTTGTCTGCGCCGGTCTTGACGGCGGACTCGGGCCTGACGTCGGGGCGCGCGCCGAAAGTGAAACTCCGCGACGACGTGGGATGCGTGGTCTTGCCGTTGACGACGGTCCGGTCGGAATGGTTGTGGATGTTGCTGCTGACCTTGTTGGGATAGTGGCCCTCGTTGACATCGATCTCGAAGTGCTTGCGGCCGGGGGGCGCCTTCGTCGTCGGCATGAGCCAGAACGAATTGTTGAGCCCCTCCGCGGCGCCGTACCGGTAACGGCACTCGAAGTAGCCGTACTGGAAGGCCTGCCGGGTCCAGATGCTCCCGGCGGTCCACGCCTGCCCGCCGCGCCGCTCCTTCCGGCTGAGCAGGCGGAGGGTGCCGTTGGAGACCACGGCGTTCTCGCGCCAACGGCTGCAGAGAATGTGCCCGCTGGGGCCGTTCTGAGAAACCCAGGCGTTGGTCAGGCGCACGTCGGGATAGTCGAACTCGTCGCTCCAGGCCAGTTCCCACCGGTCTCCGCCGCCGGGCAGCAGGGAGGGGAGGGCGGGAGGCTGCGCCGGGGCTTGCGCTTGCGCCAGGAACGGCACGAGAAAGAAGGAGAGGAAGGCGATGTGTTTCATGCGTTTGGCCCTGACAGTGAGTTGGGATGCGGTGCTCATGGGGTTTGCGGGTCCAGGGACAGTTCGATGACGGTGAAGGAATAGGGCGGGAAGTCCCGCGCGGTCGAATGGCCGGCCTGCCGCCACTCGGTTGTCACCGGCTTGATGCGCTCCGGCTCGGCCAGCGTGTTGAAATCCGCCGGGTCGTTGTGTGCGAGCGTGGTCACGCGCGCCGGCGAGCGGGCTGCCGTGGCGCCGCGCAGGTCGAACCGTGCCGGCTGCGCCGCGCCGGTCGGGTTGACGACACGCAGAACCAGCTTCGTGCTGTCCGCGGATTTCGCGGCGAAGATATCGAGCGCTTCAGCCCCGGCCGCGGACTCCACGGCGACTGCATCCGGGGCCCAGGCCTTCGCGAGCATCTGATCCACATAGTACGCCGCCTGAAACCAAACCCGGTCGCCGGTGTAGTAGATGTTGCCCTGCGTCCACAGCACGGCCTTCCAATCCGATTGATAGACGCCCCACGGCTGCGAGACGTTCGGCGTGCCGACGGCGCGGATGACATCGCCCGCGCGGTGCGCCGCGTTCAGCTCCAGCGCATGGTTCAGGCCCCGCTGAAAATCGAACGCGCCCGCGTTGAATTCGAGAATGCCGACCGAGACGAGTTTCGGATCCGGCGCGAGCCGCTCCAGCCAGCGGGCGAACGCGGCGATGCCCTGCACCGCCGCCGCTCCGTTGAAGGAATGGCAGTCGAACATGATCGGCTTGCCATGCGCGCGGGCGAACTCCGCCAGCTCGAGATGCAGCGCCAGCTTCTTGCGCGCCGTCGCCACGCTGTCGTTTGCCTGCAAGCTGACGCCCGTGCGGGTCGTGATCAGCGTGATCTCCGGCGCCACCTTCCAAACGGCTTCCGCGACGCGTTTGAACGTGTCCACGTACTTGCGATTGAAACCGCTCTCGTTCGCGTGCTGATAGAATGGCGGCCGGCAGGCGGCCACAAAATCGGCCACGTCTGCCGGGGTCTCGTCGAGATTCAAGCCTGGCGCCACCGGCAGCCCCGCGGCCTTGCCGAATGCGACCGCCTCCGCCGGACCGAAGCCGCTGCTGCAGTACCGGTCGTAAAACCCGTCGTAAGGCGGCCGCTCGTCGCGCGGTCCGCGCAGGTTCTTCCAGCGATAGCCCGGCACCTCGATCATGCCGCCATTGAACCGCAGCACGCCGATGCCTTGCGCCAGCAGCGCCTCCGCCAAGTCCTTCCGCACCGGCAGCCCTTTGAAGCGCCCCCACTCGCCCGGCTGCAGGAACGCGTAGCCGACGGTTGCCTCGCCCGGCTTCCGCAGCGTAATCGCGAAGCGGCCTTTCGAGGCACTGGAGGCCGGCGTGAGCGCAAACGACAAGCGCTGGAAGGTTTCGCCCGCCTTCGTTGGCAGCGCTGCTTCCGCGAGGATCGTTTGGCCGTCGTCGGCGCGCAGCGAGACGACAACCTCCTGCGGCGCGCGCGTCTTGACGCGCAGGAAGCCTTCGTAGGGTTTGCCGGCCTGCAGGGCGAGGCCGCTGCGCGCGAGGCCGGCGTTGTCGCAGCCGAACTCGCCGTCGCCGCGTTTGAAGATGATCTGCTGGCTGCGCAAGCCCGCGTGCCAGCCGTTTGGATCGAAGGCAAAAGCGCCTTCGGCCGAGCCGCGCTGCACCCGCGCCCAGCGGAAACTCAACGCGTCGCCCGGCTCGGCGAGCAGGGGATTCGGCCGGAGCGGCACGACCGTTGTGCTGCCCGAGGCGGACACAAGCGCGAGCTCGCGCACGCCAACGCCGCCGCGCGCGACGATGCCAAAGTGGCCGGGCGGCAGCAGCCGCGCCGGCGCATGCGTGAGCACATCGCGTCCAGCCACCCGCACGACCAGCAGCGCGTTCGTGACGCGCAGCGCCACCGAGAACCACGTGCCGCGCGGCATGTCCAGGGCGCATTTCGCCAGCTCACCGTGTCTGGATGCGCGTTGCGCGGCGAGCAGGCGGACGGTGTTCGACCGCGGATCGAGCTCGACCGTGTAGCCCGCGTACCAGTTCCAACCGCTGTCCGCCTGATTCGGGTGGACGTGCGCTATCAGGCTCGCGACGCGGTCGTCGTGTGTGCTGAAGCGGAATGCGGCGCGCGTCTCAATCGTATCGGCAGGCGCAAGCGCGAGCGAAGTCAGTCGCGCGCCGGCATCCTTGGCGAGCGCGTTGGTCTGAAGCACAGGCGGCCTGCCGCCCGCAAGACCGCCTTCGAGCCACGGTGTGCCGGCGCCGTGACGGATGACCACCGCAACCTCGCCGTTCGTCGCTGTCCATTGGCCGTTGACATTCGCAAAACCGTCGAGCTGTCCCTTGAGCGGAGCCAGCTCGGTGGGCGAGTGTTCGAAGAAGGACTCGCCGTGCAGCATCTGGCTGTCGAACCCGCCGACCATCTGGTAGTGCAGGTCCTCCATGTTCGCGCCGATCGTGGTCGGCGCGAGGCGGAACAGGACGCGGTCAGCGTGTACGGTGACCAGCGTGCCGGCGCCGTTCGTCTGCGCACTGGCCACGACCGCCAGCCCCAGCAGGCCAGCCAGACACCGTGCCATGGCTGGGAGCGGGGGCGTCCCGCCCCCGGCTTGTGTGATGCGGGGGCGAGACGCCCCCGCTCCCAGTGGATTCCTTGCCGTGATGTCATCTCTTTCAAAGAGGGGATGACACCCGGCCGTCACCCGTGCCTTGCTGGCATTGTTGCGAATGTAGCGCACGCAACTCCCAAAGTGTTTTTCGTTGCGAATCATACGGTCGAAGTAATCCTCCTCCCACACGCTGCCGATGCGTGCCAGTTCAGCGTTGATCGCATGGGCGGTGAAGCTCTTCCAGCTGTGCAACAGCGCCTCCAGTTTCTCTGTGGCCAGCAGGGAGAACAGGGTATGCACATGATTGGGCATCACCACCCATGCGTGTTGCCGGCTGCGTCGACCCTCGAAGTGATTCAGCGCAGCGCCGACGATTCTCGCAACGGGCGGGGCTCGCAGCAGGCATTCGCCCTCGCCGGTATCCAACCACTCCTCGATCTTGCGCGAAAACCGTTCGTGATACTCGGTGTCCTGCTCGGGTGTCCAAGGCCGCGGATGCAGCTGTACCCACGCCTCGCGCGCGGCGCGCCACGGCGCGAGTTTCGTTTGCGGAATCGAATCCGCAAGCCGAAACGTCACAAAGAAAGTCGCGTGATCCTGCTGCCAGTGCGGCAACCGGTTCGCATGACGCTCGATCTCTGTAAGCGGATCCAGAAACCGGGGTTTTTCATCAGAAGCGCTCATCGTTCATCCCACTGGGAGCGGGGGCGTCCCCCTGCGGGGGCGGGACGCCCCCGCTCCCAGTAAATGGAGTCGCCCCCACGGCTCTCTCGCGGCGCGCCACGACGCCAGTCTGGTTCATTCCCACTGGGAGCGGGGGCGTCTCGCCCCCGATTGCGCCTTGCGGGACACCTGCCCTCGGTCTTCTCCCTGCGGGGGCGAGACGCCCCCGCTCCCAGTGGGGAGGGCGCTGGGATGATTGCGTATGCAGCGTTCATGGCCTCTTCTTCAGCACCTCATCGAGGTAGGCGCCGACTTTCTCCGCCCAGCGTCTCCCGTGTTCCTTTTGTCCCGTCCCGTTGAAGTGCACGCCGGCGCGGAACGGCTCGCGGAGCGCGTCGGTGTCGGGGCCTTCCAGCGCGAGGCCGGCGGTCCAAAGCCCCCGTTGGGCGGCACGGAACTCCGCGTCGGCGGGATCCTGTTCGCTGTGGTATGTGGCCTGCGCCACGCACCACGGGATTTTCCAGCCCGCCCGCTCGCGGGTGGCGCGGATGAGTTGTTCCATGAAGCGGCGGTATTGGTCGCCGGAGATCTGCCTATCCGCCGGGTAGCCGGCGCGGGCCTGCCCCGCGTCCGACTCGCCCTGGTGCCACAGGATCGCGCGCACGCCGTTCGTGCCGAAGTGGGCGACGCGCTTCAGCAAGCTGTCGAAGGCCTGGCCGTTGGAAGCCCAGACGCCGGGCCGCACCTCTGTCACACATGCGCCGGTGGTCGGCTGGTTGGTCATCGTGGCGCCGTTGGGGAGCCACTGGCGCACGCTGGTTGCGCCGATGGCGCAGGCCGCGATGCCGATGGGCACCTTGTACCTTGCCGCCAGGGCATCGCCGAACGCCGGCATGAAGCTGCCCCCGCCGCCGCTGGCGCCGGGCTGCGGGTCGCGGCAGGGTTGCCACTTCGTTCCGTCGAACGCCGCCACCATGGCCGTCTCGCTCTGCTGCTTCTCGGCGCCGTGGTTGGCGGCGTTCGACTGGCCGGCCACGATGAAGACTTCGCCCACGCCGACGTGCTCCACGACGAGCGCCGCCTGCCCGGCGGTGGTCGCGCGCACCTCGACCTGGCGCCAGCCACCCGGCGTCGCCGGCAGGCTGGTGCGGAAGCGCTTCGTCCGCGGATCCACGGGCACGCTCCTCCACCCGGCGCCGTCCAGGCGGACCTCCACGGCTGCGGCCGTATCCGCGGCGCCCTCGACGAGGATCGCGCCCTGCGTGAGCGACTGGCGCTGGAAGACCTCGTAGTCGGCAGGCGACGTCAGCATCAAGGCGGGTCCCGCCGCCAGGGCGCTCCCGGCCACAGCCAACCCGCAGATGACGTGCTGGATCCTATGTTTCATGAAGGTTCGCCCCCGTTCGCATCCCATTCGCCTGCAATTTACACACTGCACGGTTGAAATCGTAGACTCGGGGAAGTAGAAAGCAAGCCATTACAGGGGTGCGGTTTGGCGCGGCGTGTATGCTGGCGCGCGCCGTCACCTGTTGACGGTTCACGCGCATGGCAAACAAGGAAGCTACCGCCAGGATCAAGATCAACAGACTGCTCGAAGGACAGCGCTGTCCTTGAGTTCTTAGAGCGTCTGTGGCATACCCGTCTCATGGAACGCGACCGCGCGAAAGAAATCCTCCGCTCCCTTGCCGATGGGTGGGATCCGTTCGCCGGCGAGCAGTTCCGGCCGAACAGCCTGTACCACCAGGCCCGTAGAGGTCCACAGGAATGAACACGGCATGCTTCTTGATGTTGTCAACCCCACCCGGGGACTTCATCCCGTGTACTTCACGGGGCCCTTCCCATACACGAGCCCGGTCGGCGCGTTTGCCCCGAACGGATACGGGTTGTACGATCTGATCGGGAATGTCTCGGAGTGGTGCTGGGAGTCCATGCAGTCAGATCGATACTTCTACCGGAGGGTGCGGGGTGGGGCATGGAATCTCATAGCCCTAACGGGGTGCTTCTCGACACTTGCAAACATGGTGCCGGAAGATGCGAACGACCTCACAGGGTTGCGTACCGTGCTGCCGGCAAGCGAGGGGCCATGACACGCCGCGCTCCGGAACCATCCCGCGCGGCCGATGCTGTGCGTGTCGGGATCTTGCTCGGCGCAGCCGACTCGATCACTGGGAGCGGGGGCGTCCCGCCCCCGGTCTTTTCGCTGCGGGGGCGGGACGCCCCCGCTCCCAGTAAATCGAGTCGCCCCCACTTCTCACTCGCGGCCCGCCACGGCGCCAGTTTGGCTTATTCCCACTGGGAGCGGGGGCGTCCCGCCCCCGGTCTTCTCGCTGCTGGGGCGCGGATGGCCGGTGCCAGGTGAAATGTGGAAGCCTGCATGCTGGCGATGGCCGGTGACAGGTGAATTGTGGAAGCCCGTATCCTGTTGACGGTCAACCCCCTGTGTCGATCGCCCGCTTGGCCACCGCCCTCGCTCAGCCTGCACTCCGCGCTTCCGCTCCGCCGTCCTCCAGAACCATCCCTCGCCCCCGGCTCCGCCTCACACCAGCGCCTCCAACTCCCGCAGCCGATTCCGCTCCATAGTGGTTACTGACGTAAGGCGGCGGACCTTCCGCAGCAACACACCTTGAACACCGCTCAGGGTTTCTGGGCCACAACCTTGCCATCTTGCCAGACGTAAACGGGCGTACCGTAGGCGCGGGCGGTCTTGCGTGCCACCTTGCCTGCCCGGCGCAGAGCCCGGCCAACAGCCGCCGCGAAATCCTTCGTCTGCTTCTTTCCGCTGCCTGCTTTCATGATCCCTTCTCCTGCAACTGTGGCGTTGCCCCCGAGTTGTCATATACCGCCCACGCGTCGGCTAGTGGGCGATAGACCTCTTGGAAATTCCGCCAGCCCCGCATGAACCTTCGCAGCACATCGGCCCGGGGTACATTGTGACCGCCTTGTCTGACGCGAGCTGCGATGCGGCGAAGCGCAAGACGTGGTGATGTCAGGCGCAGATAGACGACTTCAATGCGGTAGCCTGAGGCTCTCCAGCGGCGCAGACGCGCGAGATACACCAGGCCGCTCAAAGTTGTTTCGAATGCAAAATCCGTGCGTGCCTTGGCAAGGCGATCCAGTTCAGCCAAGAATAGCCGACCTGCAGCCAGCGCCGCAAGCTCGGGTCGCAAAGGCGAGAGCCCGCCCGCGATGAGATCTGCGTTCACAAAACGGACTACACCGGCATCCTTGGGCAAGAACTCGCGCGCAAACGTGGTCTTGCCGGCACCGTTGGGGCCGGCAATGACAACGCAAACCGGTGATCTGGTCGTCGTCCTACTCATATCAGGATTTCATCCCACTGTAGGGCACCATCCACGTTTCGCCTGCTATCTGGTTCTCAGTATTGCACGGTGATCGGGAAACGACAAGCCACCATCATGCAGGGCGATCAGGTGCTCCCGCAGCGGCCCGTCTGACCCGTTGCGGCCGCTGCGGTGTGCAATCAAAACAACAGTGCGGGCACGCGCAGCGTGACCGAACTGCTCTTTCCTGGCTCACTGCGGTTCGGGCAGGACGCGGTAGTAGCGCTTGGCGAAGTTGGCGGCGGCCGGGTCGGCCCAGGTGAAGGGGGCGGGGGGGGCGGGGTTGGTCGCCAGGGTTGTCCAGGTCGCCAGGTTGGTGGAGGCCTGCACGGCGTACGCGGGGCCGGTTGGCACGGAGACGGTCAGCTCGAAGCTCCCGTCCGGCCGGACCGCCGTGCCGGTCACGCGCGGCGCGGCGGCGCCGTACGTGAAGGTGGCCGTGGCCGTCGTGTCCGCGTCGGCGCGCAGGCGGACCCAGTGCGCGCTGTAGCCGGCCGGGAAGACATGGGTCACCGTCTCGCCGGGCGGCACCGTGAACCGTCCGTACGCGCTCCAGGTGTTATCGGCGGCGAAGTCCACCTCGACGGTGAACGTCACGGGCTGCGCGGCCGCGTGGGACAGCTCCAGCACCTTCCGCTCGTAGCCGAACATCAGGTACGGGTCGCTGGCGACGTTGTTGGTGACAACCGCGTTTCGCCACGGTCCGCCGACGCCCGCGGGCGCGCCCATGCGCCAGAGGTCGTCCACGTTACCGAACCAGAGCGCGGCCTGGCCGTCGGCGCTCCGGAAGACATGACCGCTGTTCGTGACCCCGGCGGCGACCCCGGCGATGACGAACAGCCCGCGCCAGGAGCCGAAGTCGCTGATGTGCTTGCGGTGCGTGGTGACCGGTCGCACGCGCCGGAACCCGCCCGAGGCGGCCAGCGGTAACTCGTAGAAGGTGCCGTGCGCCTGGAACAGCTGCCGCTCCGTCACCACCTCCCGCACGCCGCGCGGCCACCCGGAGGCGAACGGGGCGTCGTAGGCCGCCAGGCTCTTCGGCAGGCGGAAGCGATTCGCCCCCTCCGTGTAGATCACGGACGCCGCGTCGTGGGTGAAGCCCGCGGCGGCGAGCCCGTAGGTCGTGCGCAGGGTGGCCTCGGCCGTGGCGTTCGTGGCGCGGCGGAGCTGCAGCGCGCCCGTGATTTCATAGTAGGCCGTCGCGGCGACGCCGTTCGTGGAGACGACCGTGGCCGCGACCTGCAGGGTGCGCGCATCGCCGGTCTGCGGGCGCAGGATGCCGTCGCTGTAGCCGGCGGTGGCGGCGGCGTCCGCGATGCCGGCGAAGAGCTCCGGAGCGGGTGTCCGCGGCGGGTTCGCGAGGTGGAGATAGGCCGTCAGGTTGGTGGCGTCGGCGTCGGGCACCAGGCGCACCCAGGCGGCCGCGAGCGCGGGCGGGAGCGTTTGCCAGGCGTAGCCGCCGGCGGCGACGGCGAGGTTCGTCAGCGTTTGCCACGCGCCGGAGCCGTCGCGATCGACCTCCAGCGCGATGTTCAGCGGCGTGCCGCCCGCCTGTCGGAGATGGAGCACGCGCTGCCGGAAGCCGCGCACGAGAAACGGCTCGCTCGGGGTGCCGGCCGTCACGGCGTCCGCTTTCCACGGACCGCCGAAACCGGCCGGCGGGCCCCAGTCCCCGAGATCCGCGAGCTGGCCGAACCAGGGCGCCGAGTGCGACTGGCCGGCCCACGTGTTGCCGCCCGTGGCGGAGGCGTCGTCGCGCCCCATCACCAGCCGGCCGTTCCACCAGCAGTAGTCCACCGGCATCTTGAGGTACGTGCACAGCGGCTCGATGCCGGCGGTGTTGGCTGCGCTGAACGTCTTCGGGAACGTATAGAACAGGCCATGCATGTGCATGAGCAACCGGCCGTCCACGATCTCGCGGATGCGCGGCCACTCGGTGTACCAGCCGTGGAACGCGTCGTGCGTGTAGCTGCCCTTGGGCAGGCGATACGTGCGCCAGGTTCCGCCGTCGAGCAGCTTCAGGATGACCGAGCGCTTGTCCCACCCCAGGGCCCAGAGCGGGTCGCCGTCGTTTGTTGCGCCCAGGAGGCCGCCGGGGCCGGTCACCTCCGTGAAGCACTTGCGCTCGAGCGTGGTCCAGCCGCTGGACCAGCTCGTGCCGGTGTTCTCCGCCAGCAGGCCGGCGGCCCGGATGAACCCCGGATCCCCGGCGATGCCCCAGCCGGCTTCCCCGTTGTTGGCGTACACGTAGCGCCCCTGGCCGCTGTAGAACCCCTTGCCGTGGCTGCCCGCAAGGAGGAGGCCGGCGCCGGCGGTCTGGGTCTGCGCGTCCGCCTTCAGCGTGGTCACGGCGAGCGTGTTGACGTCCACCGCGTAGAAGCCTTCCTCCATCGTGGCGAAGCAGACCTTGTTGGCGGGGTCCGTGAGGTGGCGGGCGGTGGCGGTGAGCCGGCCGGGCATGGCGGCGGGGGCGATGGCGCGGACGGCGCCGTTCGTGCCGATGAAGTACGACCCCATGATGAGCTGCCGCGACTCGCGGTGGATCAGCCGGTTCGCGTGCGTGCCGCCCATGCTCTCGGCGCGCGCGGTGAGCGTGAGATTCGGATCCACCGTCCAGAGCTTGTCCGGGCTGCCGTTGGGCTGGTGCGGCGGGTAGGTGATGAACCAGAGCCGGTCGGCCCAGGGGGCGACCGCGCCGATGCCGATTTCGCCATCCGTGCCGAACACAGCCAGGTGCGGATACGTGCCGCTGATGTTGATGATCGCGTTTGTCTCGACCTGCGGGGCCGCGGTGACGGTCGCTGTCACCATGTCCACGTCGAACCCGGGGTTGCTGCCGTAGACCGTCGTGAAGACGAAATAGCGGGCCGTATTGGCCGATGGTGTGCCGCCCTGGTACCAGGTCAGGTTGGTGACCGCGCTCGTGAAGTTCGTGCCGTCCGCGTCGGAGAGCGCCACGCCGTAGCGCGCGCCGGGCAGGCCCCAGCCCTGGCCGCTGACGCGCGCCCGGTACCACAGCCCGGTGGCGACGCTGCCCAGTCCGGCGATGGGCTGCCACGCGCCGCCGTCATAGGCCGCCCAGCCTGCCTGGTAGCGCAGGCTCAGGGCCGGCGCGCTGCTGCCGATGGCCGTGGCGGCCGTGGAGACGTGCAGGTGGAACTGCCGGTTCGCGGTTGCCTGGATGCGGAACCGGAAATCCACGTCGAAGTCCCGTGCCCCGCCCGGCGCAACCCTGTCCAGGCGCGCGCCCAGCTCGCGGCCGGTCGCGGCGCCGAAGGCGGCGAGCTGCGCGAAGTGCGCGGAGCCGCCGGCGCCGGCGCCGCTCGGCAGGGCCACGCCGGCGGTCTGGCCCCAGGCCGGGGCGAAGGCGCCGGCCTCGAAGTCGTCCGTGACGGCGAGCTGGGCCCAAGCCCCCCGGCCGCCCGCCAGAAAAAACGCGACTGCAACGAGAACGCTGCCGTTCAGGATTGCCGAGCTTGCGAGGCATATCTTGGGACGGCGTGTTGGCCTCCTTAATGTTCTCATCGCGTGGGTTTCTTCTTGGTGGCGGGGGTAGCCCAGGCCGGCCATTTCAGCACAATGCGGCGTAGGCTCTCGATCACCGCCAAGACACGCTGTTTCGAGTCGCCGGTCAACGATCCCTTCCGGCCCCGGATTTCCGTCATCTGGTCGGACAGTCGGCCCATGATCCGCAGGGCGTCGGCGGCAAACTCCTCGCGCGTCTTGCCGGTCAACG
>CAYOBW010000160.1:0-16061 GCA_964402115.1 uncultured Victivallales bacterium | reverse complement strand
GCGCTCGGGTGGTGAAATGGCAGACACGCTAGCTTGAGGGGCTAGTGGCCGCAAGGCTGTGGAGGTTCGAGTCCTCTCCCGAGCACCAGATGCCTCACATGACCTCAACGATCAGCTCGGGGCCGCCCACGGGCTCGTCGCCGATTCGGAACGCCGGCGTCAACAGCGCGCGCGCTTCAGCCAGGCTGGCGAGGTCGGCTGCGTGAAGCGTCAGCAGCGGCTCGCCACGGGCGATGGGCTCCCCGATCTTGCGCAGATCCGTCACGCCGACGGCGTGATTGACGCGGTCTGTCACCAGTCGGCGCCCGGCCCCCAGTACGAGGCAGGCCCGGCCGATCGCGTCGGCGTCCGCGCGCACCACATAGCCGTCCGCAGGCGAGGGGAGCGGCTCACGCAGCGGCGCCACCGGCAGGCGGCGCGGATCGTCAATGGCACGCACATCGCCGCCGTGCAGTTGCACCATCTCCTTGAACTTCTCGAAAGCCGCGCCCGAGGCGAGGTGTCGCCCGAGTTGCTCCCTCGCGGCGGGAAGCGCGTCGGCCCGCCCGGCAAGCAACAGCATGTGCGCGGTGAGCTCGATGGTTTCGGTCACGATGTCGGCGGGCCCGCGGCCTTGGAGCGCGTCGATTGTCTCTATGATCTCCACGGCGTTGCCGGCAGCCCGGCCGAGCGGCTGGTTCATGTCCGTGATCAGCGCTGTCATCCGCCGGTTCATGCGCCGGCCGATTTCGACCATCGTGCGGGCCAGCTCGCGCGCTTGATCGATCGTCTTCATGAATGCGCCGGAACCCCACTTGACGTCCAGCACCAGCGATTGTGTGTTCTCGGCCAGCTTCTTGGACATGATGCTGGCGGCGATCAGGGGAATGGACGGCACCGTGCCGGTCACGTCGCGCAGGGCGTAGAGCTTGCGATCCACCGGCGCCAGGTCGGCCGTCTGGCCGATGATCGAGCAACCGCAGCGGGCCACGACGTCCAGGAATGCGGGCACGGAGAGCGCGGTGCGGTAGCCGGGAATCGCCTCCAGTTTGTCGAGCGTGCCGCCGGTGATGCCGAGCCCGCGCCCGGAGATCATCGGGACGGCCACGCCGCAGCAGGCCGCCAGCGGGGCCAGCAGGAGCGAGATCTTGTCGCCGATGCCGCCAGTCGAATGTTTGTCCGACGTTGGGGCGTGCAAGCCCGCTGTGTCGAGCACGGCGCCGGAATGCAGCATGGCATCGGTCAGGACCGCGACCTCGTCGAACGACATGCCCCGGAAGTAGATGGCCATGGCGAGCGCGGACATCTGGTAGTCCGCGATGGAGCCGTCGGCATAGCCCGCGATGAAAGCGCGCAAATCCTCCGCGGCGAGAGCCTGCCCATCGCGCTTCTTCTCGATCGTCCACTGCGGTAACATGGCGCGAGGAATACCGCATTACCGCGGGGGTGTCAATGTCGCACAAACGGCTTGCAATCGCGGCGCCGATGGCCGATGTTGCGCGGCAAAAGGGGAAGCAGCCATGCCTAAGCCCACGCCGTGGGAGTTACTGTTCAGGCCGGATGTGTCGGCGCGTCACACCAAGCGGACGCTGCTGTACAGTCCGGACGACGAGCCGGGGAAACCCACACCGTACCTGGTGGATCTCGTGCTGCAGGCCGCCCGTCAGGCGCTGCTGATGGACTTGGGGGTCATCAGCCAGCGCATGCCTACGGGACCGCGTTGGCCCGATTTCTGGCCTGGGGAGCACTACCGGCTGCTCGCCGGCCTGGTGAAGATCCTGCAGCCGAAGCAGATCGTCGAGATCGGAACCCACACCGGTCTCTCCGCGCTGGCGCTGAAGCACAACCTGCCCGCGGACGGCCGCCTGACCACGTTCGATCTGCTCGCCTGGCCCGCCATCCCCGAAACGTGCCTCAAGCAGAGCGACTACGCCGACGGGCGGCTGACGCAGGTGCTGGCAGACCTGGGCCGTCCCGAGGTGCTGGCGGCACACACCGAGCGTTTGCGCCACGCGGAGTTGTTCTTCGTGGACGGGCCCAAGGATGGCGTGTTCGAGGAAGCCTTCCTGGCCAACCTGGGGCACGTCCCGTTCGTGCGCCCGCCCATCCTGGTGTTCGACGACATCAAGGATTGGAACATGCTCAAGACCTGGCGCGGCATCGCTCACCCTAAAATGGATATCACCTCGCTCGGCCACTGGACGGGCACCGGCATCGTGCACTGGACCCGGGAGAAGTGACGGGGTCCCTGCGTGCGGCCGGCTGGCGTGCCGGGTCAGGCCAGTGCGGTGAGCAGGCGCTGACGGATGACGGGCCAGGCGTACTCGCGCCGTACGTAAGCGCAGCCGGACTGTCCCAACTGCCGGCGCAGGGCGGGCTGATCCAGCAGCAGCAGGAGCTCCTCCTCGAACTCGCCGTAGTTCGTGAACCAGAGCCCCCCGCCGCTCCGCCGGCAGTGGTCGGGCAGCACCGCACCGCCTCCGTGCACAAGCGCGGGGGCGCCGGCCAGCCACGCCTCCAGAAGGACGATGCCCAGACTCTCGTTGACGGACGGATGACAGAAGGCGAGAGCACCGGCCATGGCCTGCTGCTTCTCCTCCTCGCTAACGAAGCCCAGGTCGAGCACCTGGTCCGCAAGCGCCGCCGGGGGGTCGATCGGACCTGACCCGGTCAGCACCAGCTTGACGTCGCGTGCCGTGCGGGAGCGGAACGCCTCCAGATAGTCCAGCAACAGGGGCGTGCCCTTGAGCGGCTCCCGGCGACCGGCGTACATCAGGTAGGCGCCCCAGCCGGGGTGCTGGCGGTCGAAGGCCGCCGGATCTGCAGCGAAGGGGTCGAGCCCCATGCCCACGACAGACTGCCGTACGCCTTGCAGGCCGAACAAACGCACGGCCAGCTCGCGTTCCGGCTCCGCGTTGAACAGGATGCCTCGCACTTGGTTGAACAACGCCTGCAGGACGCCGACGCGGGCGAAAGGTTCGTCGTGCAGGCAGGGCGCCAGGAGCGTGTGGTCCGGGGCGATCTGGCTCGCGTGATAGGTCAGGCCGAAAAGGTAGGGGCCAGCCACGATGCGGTCGTAGCTGGCGCCCGCCAGCCGCAGGTGTTCACACAGGGCCGTGCTGTTGACGCTGTGGCGCAGCCAGGCGAGTTCCTCCTCGCGCGCCAGGGGGCGACCCCGGCCGATAGCCTCCTGCAGCCGCAGGAAGCGGGGCACATCGCGATCCGTATCCACCGGGAAGAAGTGCACGGTCAGGCCATCCACGACCCGCCGGCCGGCTGGAATCTCGTTCTCCCAGGTGAAGTGGTTGCGCGCACAGGTGGTCAGGAACGTGACATCGAGGCCCGCGGCGACCGCTTGCAGCGCCAGTTGTTTCAGCAGCGTTTCCGCGCCACCGACCGTGGGCCCTGAGGCGTAGCGGGGGCAGACGAAAGCCAGGCGTTGCGCGTCCATGCGACCGTCCCGTCCTACTTTGGCACGGCCACGCGGGCTTCCAGTTCCGCCACGCGCGCCTCCAGTTTCTCCAATTTCTCGCGGTGGCGTGCCTCGACGGCGTCAACGGCCGACAGGATCAGGCCATTGACCTGGTTCTGCTGCGACCAGAGCCGGTACGTATAGAACTTGAGCATCTTCCAGAGCATTTGTTTGAACGCAACCAGCAGGCGCGTGAAACGTGCGCGTTGTTCGACGATCGCGAAATCGTTGATGTCCACGAACACGGCGTCACGCAGACTCTCGAGGTAGAACGAGAGAAAGCCGTCCTCGTTGCGCAGGCTGGCGAGGTTCGTGCGTTCGGCGCGGGCCACGCGAGCATCGGCATAGAGCCCCTGGGCTCGCTTCTCAGCCACGGCTGCCTGGATGCGCGCCACGACCTGCGTGACGTCGATGCCGGGGGTGTTGATTTCGAACACAGCGTCGCTCATGGCCGCTGACTCCGCGGGGCGGCGGTCCGCTCGACCGGGGTGGAGAGCCGTTGCAGGAAGTAATTCGTGCGCTTCTCGGTCAGCATGTCCGTGACTGGGCCGTGTCCCGCGTGGATGAGCAGGTCGTCGGGCAACTGGGCCAGGGCACGCAGCGAGGCCTGCTGGGTACGGGGGTTGCCGCCGGGCAGGTCGGTGCGACCCACGGACCCCGCGAACAGGGTGTCGCCGGTGAACAGCGCGCGCCCTTCCTCGAACAGGAAACAGACGCTGCCTGGCGTGTGGCCGGGCGTACCGAGTACGCCATAAGTCAGGCCGCCGTCCTGCTGGGACTGCCCGTCCTCGATCAGGCGGTCAATCCGGCCGGGATTGCGCGGCACATCGTAGAAGGGCAACATGGCGTTGTCCGGTCCGAAGGCCCAACGGGCGTCGGCGGCATGCATGGAGATGGGTGCAGGGTGGCGGGCGTGCAACTCCGCGAGGGCCGACACGTGGTCCATGTGGCCGTGGGTCAGCAAGTAGGCGGCGACACGCAGCCCATGCCGGTCCAGCATGGCAGCGATCCGGTCCGCCTCGTGTCCCGGGTCAATAACCAGAGCCTCGCGCGTCGGTCCCCAGACGATAAAACAGTTGACCTGGAATTCGCCGACAATAACGGTTTCTATTTGCATGACAGGGTTCAAACCTAAGGTGTCGGGCCGACAAGTGCAAGCCGCAACTCAGCGTCTAGCCTTCGACCGCCATGTTCGTGCTGGCCGCCTCCGTGCGGGCGAACTGCCTGCGGGCGGCCGCCAGCAGCGTGTCGATGTCCGCGTCCGTGTGCTTGGGGGCGTGATGTGTCAGAAGAAGGCGTCCCACGGCGGCGCGGTTGGCGACGGTTGTCGCCGTGAGCCAGGAGCTGTGGCCCCAGCCGCGGTGCCGCGCATACTCGCCCTCGGTGAACTGCGCATCCATGATCAAGGCGTCGGCTCCCCGGCAGAAGTCCACGAAAGCCGGGTCGATTGCATCCGACGCGTACTCGGTATCCGTGGCCACGACGATGGATAGGGCGGGCAGTTCCAGCCGGAAGGCCAGGCAACCCTGTGGGTGGGGGACTTCGAACGCCTGGATGCGAAGATTGGCGATCTGGAGTGTCTCTGTGCACAGGTCGTCGTAAGCGATCCGCGCACCGGCATCGTCCAAGCCCACCGGCCAAAGCGGGCGCCCCATCACCGTCCGCAGCGTGGCGCGCCAGTCCTGACCCGGGCGCGGCCTTGCCATGATCCGCACGTCGTTACCCTTGTGATACAGGGGCGCATACATCGGTAGCCCGATGACGTGGTCCAGATGGAAATGGGTGAACAGCAACGTGATGCTGGCGTGGCCGCGTGGCTCGTCCGGGAAAGGTATGGTGTGGGTAATGCCCGTGCCGGCGTCAATGATCAGCTGCCCGTCGTCCGTATCGACGGAATAACAGGTCGTGTCGCCGCCGAAACGGACAACAGCCGTACCCGTTACGGGTCGGTTTCCGCGTGTGCCACGTATGTGGAACGTCGCCATCGGAATCTCGCTCACCACCTGGCCAGACCGCGGTTGGCCGGGGCTTCCGATCCGTCGTTACCAGTCACCCTCGCGGTCCGGAGTCGCAGGCGTCGGGGTGTCTCCGCCACCATCCGTCAAAGCCCGGAGGTCCTCGAACTTCGCCGTCGCCAGCAGGTAGTCGCCCCACTGGTTGAAAAGAGTGCCGGACTGGTAGCGGTCCAGCGTATCGACCAACTGCGGGCGCAGGGCGGCGGCCGCGGCGATGTCCCCGGGTTGGCGGCTGGCCGCGTATACGATGAGCATATCGTTGCCGAGCGCAGCCGGTTCAGAAACTTCGCCCGCGCCGAGGTTGACGATCTGCTGGGCAATGGCGTGGCCGTTGGTCACGGTCTCGCCCAGTCCCTCGTAGACGGTGAACGTCGCGGTCGTTGACACGTTCAGGCCGAAGTCCTTCACCGCGTCCTTGAAGGTCCGATTGGCGGCCAGCGCCTTCAGCACGGCGCCATGCACCTCGCCAGCCTTCTGGCGCAGGACAGCCTGGCGGGCCTCGGCGTTGGCCAGCGGCACGACTTTCGCGCGAACTTCGTCCAGGTCGGGCACGTACTCGGGCTTGCGCTCGTGCCAGGCCAGCACGTAGACGGCGTTGCTGCCCGCGACGGGCTCGCTGAAGCAGTTCTCCTTGTCATCCTCGAGCGCGAACGCCGAGCGGCAGAACGCAGCGTCGACCCGCAGGGCCGCTGGCGGCTCGGTGGCCGTGAACCAGTCGGTCGTATGCACGGCACACGGCTGGGCCGCCGCGGCCGCGTCGAACGTCATCGCCGTGCCGCCCGCGCGGGCGCGGCGGTGGGGATCGAGGAGCAGCGTGAATGCGCTGGCCTGCTCCTCGGTCTGGGTCTGGGCTTGCTCGCGGCGCAGTTTTGTGACGATGCCTTCGCGCACCTTGTCCAGCGCTGTCAGGGTTTCCATCCCGTTGGTTTCGATCGTCGTATAGTCCGAGAGGTTGTTGGTGTAGTACTCCCGGACGGCTTCATCGGAGACCTGTATGGACGCCTCCCTGTCGGCCGTGGAAAACGCCACGTAGCGCACACGCATTTTCGCGGGGACGGTGAACTCCTGCTTGTGCAGGTCGTAGTAGGTCTGAACCGTTGCGTTGCTCGCCGTCACATCCCGGGCAAAGGCGTTGGTTGTCAGGACGACGTACTGCGCGGTGAACTGGTCGGTCAGGCTGTCGAGACGCTCCTTGATCTCGTACGGCGCGGCCCAGACAGCCGAACTGAGCACGCTGGCGGACGTCCGAAGCGCAAGATCCTGACGTACGTACTCCTCGAACTCGGACACACCGATACGGAGATTGGATTCCACGACCTGCCGGTAGCGCTGCTCGTCGAACGCGCCATTGGCCTGGAACGTGGGGTCGTTCTGAATGGCGCGCGCCACCACGTCATCGCTGAAAGTCAGACCCAGTCGGCGTGCCATACGCAGGGTGGCCAACCGCTTCCATGCCATCCGGCGGAACTCCTGCTCGTTGCCATCCCGGGGTGTGATGCCGCGCAGCCCGAACTCGAAGTAGCGGGCCTGGCGGTACTCCTGAGGCGGCACCGCTTCGCCGAACAGGCGTCCCTCGGCATTCGTGGCAGCGGCATCGCGGCAGCCGCGCATGCTGTAGCCCGATAGGGCAAATGAGGCGCAGACCACGATGGCGAAGGCGCCCCAAAGGATCTTGTTACGGACAATCTGGTGAAAGCGTGAAATGAAAAGCATGACTGGCTCCCGTTCAAAAAAACGCACCCCGCGACTGGGTCGCGGGATGCGTCAAGCTATCCGTTCTTCCTCCACGCTCAGCGCTTCCCAACCGGGGTGGCGTCGGGCGGAAGTGTGGTGGTTGTCGTGGTGGTCGTCGTGGTGGTCGTGGTGGTGGTTGTTCCGCGTTTGCGGCGCTGCTCGCCGCTGAGCATGCGATTGACGGCGCCTTCCACGCGCCATGACAGCACGACACCCAGTTGCTGGCTTGGGTTCGCCGCGGCGGCCTTGGCCCTGGTCTTATCCGTAGCCGCGTCCACGGCGGCCTGGGCAATGGCGCCCGCATTCGCCCCGCCGGAAATGCCAGCGGCGATTTTCGCGGCGGCCACGACGTTCGCCTCCTGGGCGGGCCCGGCAGCTCGTACCAGCGCGGCCGCAACGGTTGCCCCTGCGGGACCGGCTGCGCCCACGGCGAGTCCCGTGAAGATGGCGAAGGGGTTCTTACTCTGGCTCTCGGACGTCCCGCTGCCCAGCACATGCTTCATGACCGCCGCCGTGAAATCGGCGATCTCCTGTGCGCTCTTCCCCTTGATCATCGCGACCAGCGCCTGAGGATCCGCTGCGCACTTGCTCAACTGCTCGGTCGTGGGCGGTTCGGCGTAGGTCAGTTGCAGACAGGTCAGGAGCGCCAAGGCCGCCCCCGCTATCATGCCGTGATTTTTCTGCCTGCTCTTCATCCTTATCCTCCTCTGTTCCCTGTCTCGGCCGGGTCTTGAACCGCGGAAGCCGGCCATGCAACCCTCACTGTGATTCCGTTGACGACTTCGCATCCTCCGTATAGGCAACTACCGTCGATGTGGACTGCTTGGTGTCGGAGAGCAGGAGCCCCTCCGGCGTGGTGCCCAGAATGCGGACCGCCAGTTTGCCGGTATCGCCGATCTTCTGCGCCCAGATCTTGAGGCTCTGGCCGGGTTTGAGCGGGATGACCTTGGTGCCGCCGGCGTTGTCCTTCGTGGTGACATCCACGGCGCCTCGCGTAGCGGTCAGCCGCGTAAAAGTCCCGTCGCGGCTTGTGCGCACGGTTACGGCGTCGTCACGGGTCATGCTGAGCACCGCAAAGTGCGGCCCTGTCACGCCCACGATGCCGCCCTCGCTCGCCACCAGAACGGTTTCTCCTTCCGGGTCAGGCGACACGGTGACGCTGAAACGGTTGCTGACGGGGCTGGCAGACACACCCGTTACAGTTGTCACCGCGAACTCCTTGGCGGGCCGGAGGTTCTCCTCGACCGTCGTCGTGCACATGCCTGCGTGCAACCGGACGACGCGCCGATTGTCTCGCGGGGCTTCCATCGTGGCCTCCGCGTTATTGGTCAGGATACAATAGGTTTCCGGCGCGAACATGACCACGGCGCCCGCATTCGTGGGCAGGTTGATGTGCGAGCCATAAGGGAAAGCGTGATCGCGGACCACGCTCACCGACTGGGTGCTGCCGGGGGGCGCTACCAAGCACGGACCTCTAATGTCCTTTACGTAGAAGAGCGGATCGAAAGGCCGATCCTCCGCGGCCATGGCCGCGAAACTGCCTGTCAATACGACCAGAAGTCCTGCCAGCCAACACCTTCGGCCTGTCTGCGTCATGGTGCCTCACATCCCAATGGGTTGCCCGTTTCCGGCGCCTGGACGGTCTCTCCGGCGCATCTGCCGCCTGCGCTACCGGATCAGTGGCCAGACCGTTCCGGGACTCGCAGCGCGAGTGACCTGATAGTTGAGCGCATACTACGCGGGATGGGCTGCGTAAGTCAAGGGGCTGGCAGATGTTTTTTGCTTGTGAGCGGACGGGGAACTCTGTTAACTATCTTGGTTTCAGTGCGGTATTTCTTGGATAGACGGGTGTCGCCTGTCGGCGGCGCCTGCGTGGGCATTTGGAAGGTAGCCGGGGCAGATTGCCGGCGGCAGGGTCGGCCGGGGCGGACCCGTTGTCCGGTGCGGCTGGCTGGCGGGCCGGACGCGGGGCTCGCAACGGCATGCGTGGGGGCGAAAGGGACGAGGTTCTTTAGTTATGGGTAAAGCGAAGGCAAAGACGACGAAAAAGCCGGTTCCCGTGCGGAACAAGACCTCCGAGGTATCCCGTCCACCCGCACCCCCTTCACGCGTCCAGAAGGCGTCCCAGGCGGAGCGGCGCACCGAGGTCGATGGCGCGCCCGTTGACATGGAAGACGTCGATGTCGAGGCCGCCGATGCCGACGATCGCGAGGCGCGGCCAGCAGATTCACGGGGAGGGAGCGCCGAGGATGCTGCCTACGGCGCGGCCGGCGATGAGGATGCCAAGTTCGACGAAGCGGGAGCCCCGGCGATCGAAGACGATCCCGCGGCTCCTCTGGACGTCGAGGAACGCAACGAGAAGATCAAGGACCTCATCAAACTGGCCGAGCTTCAGGGCTACCTCACCTACGAGGACATCAACGACATCATCCCCGACAGCGTCATCAAGGCGGACGAGTTGGAGTCCTATCTCTCGCTGTTGCGCGGCATGGATATCGAGGTGATCGAGTCCTCGGCCGTGGACAAGTTCAAGAAGGACAACGCCGGCAAGGATCGTGCCGCCAAGGCCGGCAAGCTCGATTTCTTCGATGACCCGATCCGCATGTACCTGCACCAGATGGGCCAGGTGCCGTTGCTGACGCGCGAGCAGGAGGTGGAGATCTGCAAGCGCATCGAGAAGGCCGAAGTCGGGGTGCGCCAGCACTTCAACCGGTTCGGCTTCTCCGGCTACATGTACCTCGATCTCGTGGAGCGGTTGGAGAACGGGGAGGAACGCTTTGACCGGGTCGTCGTGGACAAGTTCGTCGACAGCCGCGACAAGTACCTGGAAGCCCTGCCCGCGATCAAGGCCGAGGTTGGCAAGTTCCAGGCGAAGCTGGCGGCGTTGTACGGCGATGTGTCCGGGGGGCGCCTGCGCCAGGAGGACAAGGCGCGGCGCGCCAAGCAGATCGAGAAGCTCCGCGACCAGCTGGGCGAGGCGTTCGAAAAGCTGCATTTCAAGCAGAAGATCATCGAGCAGCTGGCCGCCGATGCCGAGCAGCGCGCCCGGGAATACAAGCAGATGGTGACGGAGTGCGGCCGGATGGAGCGCTTGCGCCACAGCAAGAAACGCGAAGAAATCGTGGCCAACAACCGCCGGCGCATGCGCGACCTGGAGCGCGAGTTCTGCATGCCGCAGGAGGATGTGATCCTGGCCTACGACCAGCTGCGGCAGTCGATGCGCAGCGGCCAGAAGGCCCGGACCGAGATGGTCGAGGCCAACTTGCGGCTCGTGATCAGCATCGTCAAGAAGTATATGAATCGCGGGCTGTCTTTCCTGGATCTGATCCAGGAGGGCAACACGGGCCTGATGAAGGCCGTCGAGAAGTTCGAGTATCAGCGCGGTTACAAGTTCAGCACGTACGCCACGTGGTGGATCCGACAGGCCGCGACGCGGGCAATCGCGGATCAGGCCCGCACGATCCGCATCCCCGTGCACATGATCGAAACCATCAACAAGCTGCTTCGCGTGCAGAAGCGGCTGGTACAGGAGCTGGGACGGGAGCCGACGCCGGAAGAAGCAGCCGAAGAAATGAATATGCCCGTCGACCGCGTGCGGGCCGTTTACAAGATGGCCCAGCAGCCGATTTCGCTGCAGAGCCCCGTGGGCGATGGCGACGATGCCCACTTCGGCGACTTCATTGAGGATAAGTCGGCGGAAAACCCGTCCGAGATGACGGCCTACAGCATGCTGAAGGACCGTTTGCGCGACGTGCTCTCGACGTTGACCGAGCGGGAGCGCGCTGTGCTGGATTACCGTTTTGGCCTGACCGACGGCTATTCCCGGACGCTTGAAGAAGTCGGGAAGCAGTTCACGGTCACGCGCGAGCGGATCCGGCAGATAGAGGCGAAAGCCCTCCGCAAACTGCGGCACCCGACGCGCATGCGGAAGCTGGAAGGCTTCCTCGAGATGAAGTAGGCCCGCAGAAACCCGCCGGCGCGCGCGCGGCCCCCCTCCGGTGGCTGGTGCGATTCGGCACAACCTCCCCCGTGGTCGGTTCCCCAATGGCGCCCGCCGCGGACCGGGAGGACAACAAAGAAGGAGAAGGTAGCGGAGATGAGACCTGAGACGATGATCGTGGTTGCGGTGTTCTCGCTGGCGTGGTTCGTCGTCGGCATCCTGGTCGGGCGGCGCCTGCCGGCGAATATCTTCGCCGGGAGCCCCGCACGGCGTGGCTCGGGCGGCGGCTGCATCGAGATGTACGTGGGCAACCTGGCCTACGATGTGAGCGAGCGCGACCTGCGCAAGATGTTCGAGGAGCACGGCACGGTCGTTTCCATTCGCCTGATCAAGAACCGCGCCAACGGGAAGTCCAAGGGCTATGGATTTGTCGAGGTGGCGGACAAGGCTACGGCCGAGGCGTCTGTCAAGGCCCTGCACGGCACCGCCGTCAAGGGGCGGAAACTGATCGTGAACGAGGCGAAGTCACAGCCGCGCAGCGGCGAATAGCCGCACGGTTGGGAATGACCATCGACGCGGAAGGCGGGCGCTCCGGCGCCCGCCTTCCTGCTTTTCGGGTCCGGGGCGCTCAGGCTGGCCAGGAGCAACCGGGCGGCAGCAGCAGGCCGTCCGCGACGCTGCGGGCCAAAGCCGCACCGTCCGTCGCCGCAATCAGGGCCAGCGCAAACTCGAAGGTGGTGCCCGGCCCCTGGCTTGTAACGATGACGCCGTCCCGTACCACGCGGTCGGGCAGGGCGGCCGTGCACCGCAACTGGCCGCGCACGCCGGGATGACACGTGGCGCGCCGGCCGTCCAGAACGCCGGCGGCCTGCAACACCAGCGGCCCCGCGCAGATCGCCCCGACCAGCCGTTCGGACTCCACGAAACAGCGTACCGTTTCCAGCACGCGTTCGTCCCGGCACAACACTTGCGTGCCGCCCATGCCGCCGGGCAGCACGAGCACGTCGAATGCCGCCGGGTCCACCGCCGCCCACTCCGTATCCCCCACGAGCCGCACGCCGCGCGACGCGGTCACGGTCAGCGGCCCCACGGCGGCGACGGTGACGTTCCAGCGCGCGCGCCGCAAGACGTCGACCACGATTACGGCCTCCATCTCCTCCACGCCGTCAGCCAGGGGCACCAGTGCGTTGCGCATGTCCAGCCTCCTTGCGTACGGTGAGCGCCTGCCAGCCCACCGCCCCGCATCGTAGCAGGCTGCCGGCGCGCCTGCAATGCAACGAGATTGCGACTTGCGCGGCTTTGCGGCGGGTGCTTAACTGCCGGCCATGCGTTACATCAGTACCAGGGGCGGCGGGGGGGCGCTGTCGTTCGACGAGGCCGTCATGGCTGGCCTGGCGCGCGATGGCGGGTTGTTCCTGCCCGCGGAGATTCCCGACGTGCGGGCCTGCCTGCCCGCCTGGCGGGGCCTCTCCTACCAGGCGCTGGCGGTCGAGGTCATGGCCCGCTTCGTGGACCTGCCGCGGCCGGAACTGGCCGATCTCGTGGCGCGCAGCTATGCGGGTTTCGCGGCGCCCGACGTCACCCCCGTGCGCGAGGTGGGGGACTTCCACCTGCTGGAGCTGTTTCACGGCCCGACGCTGGCCTTCAAGGACGTGGCCCTGCAGTTCCTCGGCAACCTTTTCGATCGCCTGCTCGCCCGCACCGGCGGCCGGCTGAACATCCTCGGCGCCACCAGCGGGGACACCGGCAGCGCCGCCATCCACGGGGCGCGCGGGCGGCGCAACCTGTCCATCTTCATCCTTCACCCCCGCGGCCGCACCAGCGCCGTCCAGGCGCGGCAGATGACCTCGGTCCTCGACCCCAACGTGTTCAACCTGGCGGTGGAGGGCACGTTCGACGACTGCCAGCGCATCGTCAAGACGCTCTTCGGCGACCTGCCCTTCCGCGATGCCCACGCGCTGGGGGCGGTGAACTCGGTCAACTGGGCGCGCGTCCTGGCCCAGGTGGTCTACTATTTCCACGCCGGCTTGCGCGTCATGGACCGCACCGGCGCGGCCGCCGTCAGCTTCAGCGTGCCCACCGGCAACTTCGGCGACATCTTCGCGGGCTACGTCGCCAAACGTATGGGTGCACCGATCAGCCGTCTGGTCCTGGCGACGAACGAGAACGACATCCTGGCGCGGTTCTTCGCTACCGGCGTGTACGCCAAAGGCGCGGTGCAGCAGACGACCAGTCCATCGATGGACATCCAGGTGGCCAGCAACTTCGAGCGCTACCTCTACTACCGCCTCGGCTGCGACGGCGCCGCCGTCAGCGCGCTTATGGCGGACTTCGCGACGACCGGCCGGCTGAGCGTGCCTGGAACCGACCCGGACATCGCGGCCGGTCGCGGCACGACAGCCGAGACGGCGGACGCGATCCGGCGCTACTACCGGGGGCATGGCTACCTGCTGGATCCGCACACGGCCGTCGGCGTCGCCGTCGCCGAGCGCCATCTGCGCCCCGACGAACCGATGATCTGCCTGGCCACGGCCCATCCGGCCAAGTTCCCCGCCGCCATCCGCGACGCCCTCGGCGAGGACGTCGCCCGGCATCCGCTCATCGACGGGCTGATGGAGCTGCCGACACGCTGCACCGTCGTGCCGGCGACGGCCGCCGCCGTGCAGACCTACTTGCGCCAGAACCTGGACTGACGTCCCGCGGCGGCTCCGCTGCCGTCGCCGGCGCCGCCGGCCGGAGGTCGCGGGCAGGAACGCGAAAGGAGAGGGCCATGGCACGCGAGGTGCGTTGGGAGAGGATGTTCCCGGACGAGCTTGAGGCGGCCTACGCGGCCTGTCCGGTGGTGTACTTCCCGTATGGGCTCTGCGAGCCGCATGGCCCGCACTGCGCCCTCGGCCTGCACGCCATCAAGGCCCACGAGCTCGCTTGCGCCGCCGCCGCCGCCCACGGCGGCATCGTCGCGCCCTGCGACTACTGGCACTGTCACGAGGTTGGCATCTACGGCGCCTGGTCCCGCACCCACGTCGGCGAACCCCAGCGCTCCTGGCTCACCAGCCTGCCGCCCTGGCAGCACTTCCGCAACGTCTGCTACCACGTCCGCACCGCGGACACGCTCGGCTTCCACGCCGCCATCTTCCTCACGGGGCACTACGGGCCGAACTGGCAGGACCTCAAGACAGTCCTCGGGTTGCTCCAGCCCCACGTCGGTACCCGACTCTGCGGCCTGCCGGACTGGGAAGCCAACACGCCCGGCTTCGACGGCGATGGCAAGAGCGGCGGCGACCATGCGGGCAAGGTCGAGACGTCGCTGCTGTGGGCCGTGGCCCCGGAGTGCATCGACATGTCGCGGGTGCCGCCTGTCGCGCAGCCCGGACCGCATCTGGCCATGGGCGCCAACTGCCGGCTGGCCGACCGCCGCGTCGGCGAACGGATGGTCCAGGACGAGGTGCGCTGGCTTGGCCGCAAGGCGGCGGAACTCCTGGCGGCCTACGACCAGGAGACGCCCACACACCGGCTACGGACGTTCGAGCAGGTCGAGCAACTCTGGGACACGGTCGTCGGTCCGGCCGTGAAGGACTTCGCCTCGATGAAGCCCCTCGGTCCCGGCCAGGAGCCCGTGCCCGAGTCCTCGGTCTGGCACGCCAACTGGGGCATCCCGCAGCGGCCGGTGTGGTGAGTCGCGCAGCGCCGCGGGCCTTCGTCCGCTCGGCGACTGCTTGTTACCCTTCGCAGGAGGTGTCGCGTGGCCACTGAGAAGACCGTGCGCGAGCTCTGGCAGTCCATCCTCTTCTACGGCGAGTTCGACCGCATGCCCGTGCTGCACTGGACGGGCTGGCCGGAGACGCGCGAACGGTGGTTGCGCGAGGGTCTGCCCCGGGACATCAGCGAACACCAGTTCCTCAAGGCCTCGCCCATCTGGCATGGCGTTGGGGTGGACCTCAACCTGCGCCCGCTGTTCGCCGAAGAGACCCTCGAGGAGACGGCGGAGTATCGCATCTTCCGCGCCGCCGACGGCGTCGTGCAGCAGGCCTGGAAGGGCCGCAGTTCCATCCCGCACTACATCGACTTCACCCTCAAGACGGCCGCCGACTGGCCGGAGTACCGCCGCCGTCTGCAACCCGATCCGGCCCGTATCCCTGTCGACCTCGATGCCCGCATCCGCCAGGCGGCCGCCTCCAATCTGCCCATCCTCGTGCCCACCGCGTCCATGATGGGCTGGATCCGCAACTGGATGGGCGTCGCCAACATGTCCTACCTGATGTACGACGACCCCGACTGCTACGCCGACATGGTCAACACCCTGGCCGACCTGGCGTGCTGGGGCTTAGACCAGGTCGTGCCACGCATGCAGGCCCTGGGCGTGCAGCCGGATTTCGGCTTCGGCTGGGAGGACATCTGCGGCAAGAGCGGGCCGCTGGTCAGCCCCGTCATCTTCGAGCGCTGCGTGGCCCAAGGCTACCGCCGCATCCGGCAGCGCCTGGACCACTACGGCATTCGCCTCTATGGTCTCGATTCCGACGGCATGGTCGAACCCCTGACGCCGAATTGGATGGACGCTGGCATCAACTTACTCTTCCCCGTGGAGCCCGGCACCTGGGGCGCTACGCCGGAGCACTTCCGCAAGCGCTTTGGCCGCGAATTGCGCATCATCGGCGGCTACGACAAACTGGCCCTTGAGAAGGGTCCCACCGCCATCGACGCCGAACTGGCCCGCCATCTGGACCTGATGCGGGCGGGCGGCCTGGTCATCCTGCCCGACCATCTGATCACGCCCGACACGTCCCTGGAGAACTACCGCTACTACCTCGAGCGCATCCGCACCCTGCGCTTCTGAGAGCGCGGCATTAGCCCACAAGCCGTCGTGCCGTCGCCACTTTGACCCAGCCCGCCGTACGCTGGCCGCGGCCCTCGCGGTCGAGGG
>CAYOBW010000159.1:0-16176 GCA_964402115.1 uncultured Victivallales bacterium | reverse complement strand
CGGCCACCCTTGCCGCCGCCGCGGCCCTCGCGGACGAAGCGCCCGCCGCGCAGGCCGCTGCCGCCGTGCCCCCCGCGCCGCCCGTCCCCGTGCTGGATGCCGCCGCGCTGGTGGTCACCGGCCCCGGCACCGGCCGCGACATCGAGCAGAGCGCGCGCGTCAAGGCGACCCTCAACTTTACGCTGCGGTTGCCGGCGACGTTCCTGGTCCTGCCGACAAACGCCGTGCTGACGAGCGTCACGACCGGCTCGAAGTATGCCGAGGTGCGCAGCGGGCCGGACGGCTACCGGCTGCAGGTGCAGCGGCGCGGCACGTACGCGGTGACGCTCGAGTACCAGCTTCCCGTGACGCAGCGCGACGGCCGCTGGCGGCTGGCGCTGACGCTTCCGCCCGCGCTGAAGAACAGCGTGCGGCTCACGCTGCCGGAGCCGGGGCTGGACATCCAGGCGGAGGCGGCAGTCCGCTTCAAGACGAGCGAGCAGGGCACGCAGACCGTGGCCGAAGCCGTCTTCGGGCCCGCCCCGGTCGCGCTGCTGGACTGGGCGCCGCGTGTGCGCCGGACCACGCTCGAACAAGCCGTCTCGTTCAACGAGGTCTCCTCGCTCGTGACGCTGCAGGCGGGCGTCGTGGAGATAGCCAACCTCGTGCGCTACCAGATCGCGCAGGGCGAAATACGCGACCTGAAGCTGCGCGTGCCCGAAGGGATGAGCGTCACCGCCGTGCGGGCGGACGGGGTGGCGACGTGGAGCTTCGATCCCGCCAGCCGCGGGCTGGAGATCATCCTGACGAAACCCGTCAGCGGCGACTACCAGGTCCTTGTGCTGACGCAGGTCGCGTGCGAGGGCGTGCCCTATCGCGCCACGTTCGGCGTGCTGCGCGAACTGGCCGCGCAGCGCCAGCGCGGCATCCTGGCGATCGCCGCGCCGGACAGCATCCAGGTGCGCGTGGACAGCGCGGCGGGCCTCAGCCCGATGAACATCGAGGACTTCCCGACGGAAGCCGTGCGCGCCGTCGCCACGCCGCAGCGCCAGGGTGCGGCGCCGACCGTGCGGCGCGCCTACCGCTACCAGGACGCCGAAGCCGTCACGGTCGCCGTCGGCGCCGAACAGGTGCTGTCCGAAATCCGCGTGGCCGAGGTCGGCACGCTCTCGATTGCCGACGAGCGGATCGTGCTGGCCACCAAGCTGACCCTCGCCATCGCCAAGGCCGGCGTTTTCACCGTGCAGCTGGGCGTGCCGGCGGGGTTCGACGTCGAGACACTGACCGGGCGCGACGTCAGCCACTGGGACGAGCTCAAGGAAGAGGGCGGCGGGGTGATGGTGCATTTCAACCGGCAGATCACGGACGCGACCGAACTCAACCTGGTGGTCGCCCGCATGGAGAAGGGCATCGAGCAGCGCATCGACGTCCCGCACGTCACCGTGGCCGAGGCGCGCCGGCACACCGGCACGCTGACCGTCTCCGGCGAGCGCGGCGTGCGCATGATGGTCGAAGCGCACACGGGCGTGGATCTCAAGAAGGCCAGCGAGGCGGGCATTCAGCAGGCGGGCGTGCATGTTTTCGAGATCCTGCGGCCGGTCTGGTCGGTCGTGCTGCGCACGGAGGTCATGGAGCCGCTGGTGAAGCCCGAGGTCCTGCAGTGGGTGGACCTGGCCGAGGGCATGCTGCAAACGCGCGTCTACGTGCAGTGCCGCATCGAGAATGCCGGCATCAAGACCTTCACGCTCAAGGCCCCGCAGCCGGGCATCACGCTTTCGGTGACCGGGCCGAACGTCGCCCGCGTGCACGAGGTGGACAAGACCAACGGCGTCTGGCAGGTGGACCTGCACGGCAAGGTGGAGAACCAGTACGCCATGGTGGTGGCCTACCAGATTCCGTACGACCCCGCGCGGGAGCAGGTGCGCATCGCGCCCTTCCAGGTGCTTGGCACGGACGGGCAGCGCGGCTACCTCGTGGTCACCTGCGCCGGGCGCGTGCAGGTGCGGCCGACGGATGACGCGGAGGGGCTGAAGGTGGAGGATCCTCGCAGCATTCCCTCGACCTTCGGGGCGGGCGACCTGTCGAACGCCATCCAGTGCTACCGCACCATCCGGCCCGATTTCGTGCTGAACCTCTCCGTCGTGCGGCACCAGTCGGCGGAGGTGCTGCCGGCCACGATCAACGGCGTGCGCATGGTGTCGGTCGTGTCGGCGGACGGCACGCTCGTCACCCACGCCCAGCTGCGGCTGACGGTCGGCTCGCAGCGCTACCTCAACGTGCAGCTGCCGAACGCGGACGATACCCTCTGGACCGTGCTGGTGAACGGCAAGGAGGTCACGACGGCGCGCGACAAGGGGCAGTACGGCGTGCCGCTGGCGGGCCAGGAGGGCGGGCGCGAGACGGAGGTGGACCTCGTCTACGCCGGCAGCAGCGCGCGCGGCTTTCTCGTGTCGCGCCAGAAGTACGAGGCGCCCCGGTTCGGCCTGCCGCTGAACGACGTCACGTGGACGTTCTACGTCGTGCCCGATCTCTGGTACTACGGTTTCGGTGGCACGATGGAGCGCCAGCGGCGGGACGAGCCCGAGTTCTCCATCTTCACGGCGGGTTTATACAACGACCGCAACTCCCTTGTGCGGAACGCCTACCTGCAGAAGGCCCGGCAGGTGCTGGACGTCGGCGCCGAGCTGCAGCGGTCGGGGCAGCAGAGCGAGGCGAAGAAGGCGTTCCAGGAGGCCTACAACTACTCGCAGGGGCAGATGGACCTCAACGAGGACGCGCGCGTGCAACTGCGCAACCTCATGAAGCAGCAGGTCAAGGTGGGTGTCGTCAACCGCCGCGATGCCGTGCGCTACCAGCGCAACAAGTTGGACGTGCAGCAGCTGCAGCAGATGCGCGGGTTCAACGCGGACAACGGCGACTTCACGCAGGAGTACGCGCAGACCGTGGAGAAGCGCCTCTCGACCAAGGAGAACGACGCGCTGGAGCAGATTGCCGACAAGATCATCGAGCAGCAGACGGCGGCGGCCGGCGTGGTCACGGCGATCCGGCTCACGCTGCCCGAGCACGGCCAGAAGCTGAACTTCCGGCGCGCGTTGCAGATAGACCCGGCCGGCGAGGTGAGCGTGGTCTTCCGCACGTGCAGCGGCGGGGCGGTGCGCCTCGCACGCGACCTGGGCATCGCCCTCGGCCTCTTCCTCGTGCTCTGCGTCACCGTCCGCCGGCGCGTGCGGAAGACCGCGTAGAGCCGCTCGCCGAGTATCGCGAGGAGAGGGCGCTAACGGCGGGGACCGCCGTCTCCACGCCTCGTCGCCTGCCCACGCGATGGAGACGGCCGTCCCGGCCGTTAGGTGCAAGGTAGGCCCCCTAAGTCCCTGAGAAGCTGTGACCCTCCGCCTTGCGCTCCCGGCGTTTCTCTGGCATGCTCGCTTTCGTGCAAGCCCGCAGCCATTCCGGTCTCATGCAGCGCGTATGGCCGTCACCCGTCGGGCGGCTCCGTGCCTGCCGCCCGCCCGCCGCCGCCCTTTTCATGGTCCTGGCGGTGTCGGCCCTGTCCCCGGCCGCCGAAGTCACTGCGGGGGACAGGGTGAACGTGTTGTTCCTGATGACCGACCAGCACCACGCCGACTGGCTGGGGTGCGCGGGCAATCCTGTCGTCAAGACGCCGAACCTGGACCGCCTGGCGGCCGGCGGCACGCGGTTCAGCCGGATGTTCGTCCCGGTTCCCTACTGCTCGCCGACGCGCGCGGCGATTGTGACCGGCCTCTATCCGGGTTCGCTGGGCCTCGGCCGGAACATCAATCCGAAGCAGGATCCGCTGCGCCTGCGTGAGCCGGTGCAGACCTACCTGCACCAACTGGCGGCCCTGGGCTACCACTGCCATCAACTGGGCAAGTGGCACCTGGGCGACCCCGCCGAGCTCAGCTGCTTCCCCGGCGACGACGCCCAGGTCGTATCGCAACTTGTCAATGAGCGACGTCGGGCCGCGGGGGCGGGATACTACGATGACGGGCCGCGTCCTGGTGAAGTGGAGCTGTATCGCGACGTCTACATGCGCGGGGAGATCTCCGTGGCCCACCGGCAGTGGCTGCAGCAGGGCAAGATCCCCGAGCAGGACGTGGGGCTGATCGGCCGTTCCCGCGTCAAGGCCGAGTACCAGTATGAAGCGGTGCTCGCCGACTACTGCATCGAACTGCTCAAGCGGCACCGGAACGAGCCGTTTGCCATCACGTATTCCGTCAGCCCGCCCCACGCCCTCTGGGTGGCGCCGTCGCCCTTCTACGATTTGTACGATCCGGCCAAGCTGCCGCTGCCGGCCACGTGGACCAACGGCCCGGCGGCCTGGACGGATGCGGCCTCCGCCCGCATGGGCCGGATCTACGGCGAAGCCGGCTTTCGCGAGTACCTGCGCTGCTACGCGGCGCAGATCACGATGGTCGATGCCGCCATCGGCCGGATCCTTGCGGCCCTCGACGAGTTGAAGCTCGCCGGGCGCACGCTGGTCATCTTCACCAGCGACCACGGCAACATGCTCGGCCAGCATGGGATGATGGACAAAACGCACGGCGCCTTCTACGACGATCTGCTGCGCGTGCCGCTGCTGCTGCGCCTGCCTGGCAGGATCGATGCCGGCAGAGTCTCCGACCGGTTTGCCACCGCGCTCGACCTTGCCCCGACGGTCCTGGACTACCTCGGCGCCCAGCCGCTGGCCAAGGCGCACGGCCGCAGCCTGCGCGGCGTCATGGCCGGGACCGTGCCCGACCTGCCGGCCGTCTTCGGCGAGCGCGGCGAACCCGGATCGAAGGCGGTCGCCCGCATGGTCCGCACCCGCCAGTGGAAGCTGTGCCTGCTGCCCAGGGGCGCGCGCGAACTGTACCAGCTGGAGCAAGACCCCGGCGAGACCGTCAACGTTGTCGGCGATCCGGCAAACAGCGGGGTCTTGCAGGCGCTAGTGGCGCAGCTCCGTGAGCATATGCAGGCCGTCGGCGATCAAGCCGATTTCAACAAGGTCATCGGACGTTGAGCGTGAGAACCTGACAGGAACGTCGTTCCCAGTCCGGCAGCGGAACCGGGCCGGCTGGGGCTCGCGCGCCGGATCGACGCGCCCGGCAGAGGAGAGTTCACGTGTGCCACATAACGCGAATGGCGCGGACGCTCTTGGTGACAGCGGCAACGTGGGGCATGGCCGGCGCGCTGCAGGCCGTGCCGCGGCCCAACGTGGTCCTGATCTACGGCGACGACCTCGGCTTCGGCGACATGGCCGCCTATGGCCGCCACTTCGGCACAGCCAGCCGGATCCCCACTCCCCACATGGATGCGCTCGCCGCGGGCGGGATGCTGTTCACACAGGCCCACAGCTGCTCGGGCGTCTGCACGCCCAGCCGCTACGGCATCCTGACCGGCCGCTACAGCTGGCGGCTGGCTGCGGACGGCGTGCTGCCCTCCGGCATCGTCGGCCTCTACGGCAACCCGATCATCCGCCAGGGCGAACTCACCCTCGCCCAGTTCCTGCGCGACCAAGGGTACCGCACGGCCTGCTTCGGCAAGTGGCACCTCGGCGCCCAGTTCTACGATCGCGGCGGCGTTCCTTTTACCGGCAACAGCACCACCATCGGCAGTGCCGCCGCCATCGATCTCCACCGCGTTGAGGCCCATGCCTTCCACCGCGGCTTCGACAGCTTCTTCGGCGTGGTGGAGACCATCAACCGCCCCCCCTACGCCTACATGCGCGACGACAAGGTCCTCTTCAACGGGGCCATTCCCGCCGCCGGCACACACCCGTGGCAGTGGATATCCGAGGCCGACCTCGCCACGGAGAGCCCGGCGGGCGTTGGCGACCCCAACATCCGCCAGATCGACTACTCCCCGACCATGATTGCCGAGGCCGTCGCCTTCATCAACGGACGCGCCGCTGCACCGGAACCGTTCTTCGCCTACGTCTCGCTCTACTCCCCGCACGCGCCCCACCTGCCCACGCCCGCCTTCCAGGGGTCCGTGGGTTATACCTATGGCGATTTCGTCCACCAGACCGACCACTGGATCGGCCAGGTCGTCGCCGCCATCGACAGCCACCCGCAGCTCACCAACACGCTCGTGATCCTGACGGCCGACAATGGGCCGGAGACGCACGCGTACACCGCGGGCCGCACCTTCGGCCACGACTCGAATGGGCCGCTGCGCGGCGTGAAGCGCGACTCCTGGGAGGGCGGCACGCGGGTGCCGTTCGTCGTGCGCTGGCCCGCCCATGTCGCTACGAACCGCGTCTCGCATGCACTGATCTGGCAGGGCGATATCTTCGCGACCGTCGCGGAGTGCCTGGGGGCTCCCTTGCCCGCCGGCGCCGCGCCGGACGCCGAGAGCTTCCTGCCCATTCTGCTGGGCAACCCGCCGCCCGCAAATCGGCGCGACGCGATTGTGATCGCCTCGATCGACAACCAGCTGTCCCTCAAGACTACCGATGGCTGGAAGCTCGTGGACGGCACCGGCGGCGGCGGAAACGCCACCTCGTACGATGCCGACAACGTCAACGTCGCCAACGCCTATGGCACCATCGGCGGCGCGCCCCGCCAGCTCTTCCATCTCGCCGCCGACCTCGGCGAGCGCACGAACCTGGTAACGGTCCTGCCCGCCAAGCAGGCGGAACTGCTCGACCGGCTCAACGAGGTCCGCGCGGGTCCCGCCGTCGCGACGGCCCTGGTGGGACACTGGCCGTTCGACGAGCCCGCGGGCCAGGTTGCGACGAACACGACCGGTGGCGTGCCGGGCACGCTGGGGCGCGGCGCGACCGCCGGCGGCGCCGGTCGGATCGGTCGCGCCTGCGCCCTGGACGGCACCACCAACGGCGTGGTGACCATGCTCGGCTACAAGGGCATCGGCGGCACAACCGCGCGCACCGTCAGCCTCTGGGTCAAGACCACGGCCGCCAACACGGGCAACGGACTGATCTCCTGGGGGCAGGATGCCTTGGGCAAGGCCTGGGACCTCGTGCTCGATGCCGGGCGCGGGCGGCTCAACATCAACGGCGGAAACACGATCGGCGCGACACCGCTTCACGGTGGGGCGTGGCGCCAGTTGACGGTCACCTTCGCCGATGCGGACGGGACGCCCAACGCCAACGACGTGCGCCTCTACGTCGACGGGAGCGTCGAGACGCCCAGCTCCGTCACCGCCTACGCCTTGGCCACGGCCAGTCTGCTCGACGTGGTCGTCGGCCTCGACCGGTCCCGGCTCAAGCCTTGCAGCGGACTGGTCGATGATGTGGCGATCTGGCAGGGCGCGCTCAGCCCCGCGCAGGTCCGCGCGCTCCACGGCCTGGCCGCCGAACCGGCGCTGAACTACGACGCGGCCGCCGTCCAGCGCCTGTTCGACGCCTACGCGGCCGGCGCCGGCGCCCGCGTCACCCTGGGCGCGCGCGAGTGGTCGTATGCGACCAGGCTGACTGCTGGCGCGGACGGCCAGCTCGTGGCGAGCACCGACCGCTATGCGCTGGTCATGGACGCCGCCGCGGGCACGGGGCTGAGCAGCGCCGGGGCGCCGCCCGCCCCGAGCCCGACCATTGTCCATATTGCGTGGGACCAGACCGGCCGCGGCGACAAAGGCAGCGCGTTCTTCGCCGGGTCGGTCCTCGACGGCAGCGAACTGGTCTGTCGCGAGCGGGCGCTCGACAGCGAAACCGCGCTCCAGGGCGCGGCGTTCTTCGCGTTCAACCTCTCCAGCCTGGCCCCCGCCCGCGTCAATCGCGCGACCTTCCGCGCCACGCTGACGCTGACCTACGCCGTGCGCCTCAACGCCGTGGCGAACAACAATATGCTGCCCGTGTTGGCCAGGCTGCCCGACACCCACACGTGGGACGACGCGCCCGGCTCGTATCCGTTGGCCACGTGGGTGGGCAGCACGAACCTCGGCGCGGGGTTGCTCCTCCGCAGCGACCACGCTCTGGTGTACAGCGTGCTCGCCGTGGCGCCGCCCATCCCCCTCCGCTGCGATGTGACCGGCGACGTGCAGGCCTGGGTCAACGGCGCCGCCGTGAACAACGGCTACGTCCTCTTCGCGACAACGGATGTCAACCAGGGCGCCGGCTTCAGCGACCTGCGGCTCGAACTCTCCGATGCGCCCACGCTCGCCGATCACTGGCCGCTTGACGAAGGCCACGGCGCCAAGGCGACCAACGTCTCCGGGAGCGCCCAAGGCACGCTCGGCAGCGGCGTGGCTGTCGACCAACCCGGCGCCATCGGGCGCGCCTACGCCCTCGACGGCACCAGCAACGGGGTCGTGACGATGGTCGGCTACAAGGGCGTCTTCGGCAACGGTCCCCGCACGCTCAGCCTCTGGGTGCAGCCCACGACGCGGGGCGGGCTGATCTCGTGGGGCCGCGACACCGCCGCCAACGCCTGGGAACTCGAGATCGACGACGACGACGACCTCGGCGCCCTCCGCTGCAATTCCGGCGAAGCCTTCGTCCGCGACACCGTCGATTTGCGGGGCCTGGGGTGGCAGCATGTGGCCGTCACCTTCCCGGGCGGAACCCACGCGAACGCACGCCTCTATCGCAACGGCGAGGCCCTTGCGGCCATCGCCGGCGGCACGGCGCTGGGCCTGCCCGTCCAGACGATTCCCGCGCTCGACGTCGCCATCGGCGTCGAGCGCATGCGCGCGGAGTTCATCAGCGCCCTGGTCGACGACATCGCTGTCTGGTCCAGCGCCCTGAAGGCGGGCGAGTTGCGGGCCCTGCACAACCTGGGCCTGGCGCCCGAACTCCGGTACAACGCCTCGCAGGTGCAGGCGCTCTTCGAGACGCACGCCGACGGACCGGGCAGCGCGATCCAAGTTGGCAGCGTGCGGTGGCGCCATGCCGGCGGCCTGACCGGTGCCGCCGACGGCGAGCTCCGCGCGTTGGGGCACCCTGGGGAGTACGAACTGATCTTGGACGCGGCCGCCGGCACCGGCCTCAGCACGGCGACCGGGACGGGCTCCGTCATCATCGTGCGCTAGCGCACGATCAGCAGCGTCCCGCCGCCGATCCGGCTCGCGGTCAGCGTGATCTTGCGCGGTGCGGACGTGTTGTCATAGCGGATGACTAAGGCCACCGGGGCTTCGGCGGGGGCGACCTCCGCACCGTCCGGCAGTCCGGCGAAGGCGCCGACCGTGGCCTGCGCGGCGTGGACAATCTCGAACGTTGTCCCCAGTGCCGGGCGGTAGTCCGCGGCGAACGAGATGGCGAGCGCGGCGCCGTTGAGTTGCAGGGCACCCGCCGTCAGGACCAGGCGATCGCACGGCGTCGCGGCGGCCGGCCCCGCCAGGTTCACATGCAGCGTGGCGTCGGGCGCGAGGCTGACGGTCTGGTCGACGGTCAGGACGGCCGTGGCATTGGTTCCGCCTGGCGCCAGGGCGCCCCCGGCCTCCACGTTGACCGCGCTGCCGAGCGTGCCGCGGCCGCCCAGCACGGCGCCGCTCCTGACGGTATAAGGGCCGGCCGCGGCATGTGTGCCGTTCACCAGCAGCGTCCCGGCCTGCACGCCGGTCGCGCCCGTGTAGACGTTGGTGCCGTCGAGGGCCAGGGCTCCGCTGCCGGTCTTCAGCAGGTTCCCGGCGCCGCCGATGACGCCGGCGAAGGCGGTGGAGGTGTCGTCGCCCACGGTCAACGTGTTCCCGCCCAGCGCAACCTGGCCCCCGGCGGCGCCGCCGCCCGCCAGCGAGCCGATCGCGAGGTCGAACCCGTTCAGGGCGAGGGTGGCACTCGCGGCGTCTGCCAGCACGAACGCCGCCGCGGCGGCATTGGAGGCGCGGTTTGCGACCGCGACCGTGCCCTGCGCGATCGCGATGGCGCCCCGTGTGACGGTCGTGTTGCAGAGGAAGAACGTGTTGCTGCCGGTTTTCGTCAGCACATGGTCGTTCAGCGTCAGCGTGTCGGCGTTATAGGACGCATTGATCATGTAGATGTGGCCGCTGCCCCCGATCGTCGCATTGTCGGCCAGCGTGATGTTCGGCGCTGACCGGTTGCCGACGCCCCCATGGGCGCCGTTGTTGACCAGCGCGCCCTGTCCGCTCGTGCCGGCGCCCGCGAGCGTCAGGCCGTAGAAGAAATCGCTCGTGCCCGTCTGCGCCTTGCCGTTGATGTCCACGGTCGCGCCGCTTTGCACGACGATCTTCGTCGCCGCCGCATTGAATCCTCCGAAGGCCCCCGCCGTCGTGCTCGACACGCCGTCCACAACGGTGCCGGCCTGCACCGTGAGCACGCCCGTGAACGTATTGACGCCGCTGAGCGTCAGCGTGCCGGCGCCCGCCTTGATGAAAGGCAGGCCGCCGAGGTTCGGGTAGTCCGCGATGACGCCCGACATGGCCAGGTTGACCACCGTATTGACGGTGAGCGACTTCCCGGCTCCGTACACGAGCCAGAGCGGGGCCGACCACGTGCTGGCAGTGTTGGTGGCGTTGATGGCGCCGCTGGCCTGCGTATATCCCCAGCGCGGGCCGGAGCCGTTCGCGCTGGTCACTTTCGCGCCGTCGAGATTGACCACGCCGAGATAGGGTCCGTCCGGCACGCTTGTGCCCGACAGAGAGAACGTCAGCGTGCCGCCGATGATGGCGAGGGTGTTCAACTGTGACGCGCCGATCAGGTTGCCCGTGCCGTTGACGCCGCCCACGTCCAGCGTGGCGCCGGCGTTGACGGTCACCTTGTTGTTCTGGCCCAGGGCCGTGGCGCCGCCGATGTTGCCGACCGTGGCGCGCAGCGTGCCGGCGTTCACGGTGACGTTGCCGCTGAAGGTGTTCGCGCCGCTGAGCGTCAGCGTGCCGGCGCCGACCTTTGTCAGGGCGATCGCGCCGCTGGCCGGGGTGGTGATCAGGCCGGCGTACGTCGTCGTGGTGTCGAGCGCGCCCACCTCCAGCGTGAACCCGTTGTCGACCCCTCCGCCGATCAATCCGGCCGTCCCCTCCAGCGCGCCGATGCGCACGGTGGCACCGATCGTCCCGCTCCAGATCAGCTCGCGGTTGCTCCCGTTGCTGCCGGAGAAGACGAACGTCGCGCGGCTGAAGTTCCAGGCGTTCTCCAGAAGCCGGAAGTTCATCCCGTTCGCGTTGTTCTTGAACGCGATCGTGCCCGTGAAGGCCGACGGGTCGCCGCGCAGCCACAGGCTGTTGCTGATCGTGGCGTCCAGCGCGAGCGTGCCCCCGCCGGTGATGGCGCCGTTGAGGTTGAGGTCGGCCGTGGTGTTGTCCCAGATGTAGGTCGTGGTGCCGTCGGCCACGTGGATCGGATTGGCGATGACCTTGCCACCTGTCGGCGCGGGCTGCAACCTTCCGCCGGCGAGGGTCAGCGTGCCGGTGCCAACCGGGCCGCTCGTCACGGTGCTGCCCGCCGCAGAGGGCGTGGAGTTGGCGCCGAGGAGCAACGTTCCGGCGGTGAGGGTCAGGCCGCCGGAGAACGTGTTCGCACCGCTCAGCGTCAGCACCCCGGCGCCGCTCTTCGTCACGGCGACGCCATCCCCCGCCAGGACCGACGCAATGGCCGCGTTCGTGTTGGCGGCGATGGCCGGCGCCGCGCCGCCCAAGGTGATGGTGCCGCCCGCAAGCGTGTAGCTGCCGGCACCGGGCGCGTTGAAGGTCACGCCGTTGGCATTAACCGCATCCACGGCGATGGGGCCGGCTGCGCCGTTCCCGACGCCGAAGACCGCCACGTCGTCCGTGGTGTTGCTCCAGGCGCCGTACCCGCCGTCGCCATGCCAGTTGGCGCCGCCCGTCGCGGTCCACGCGCCGCCGCCATCGTTCAGCGGGTCCGCGCCGTCCGCGTCCCACGTGAGCGTCGCCGCCGGCGCGGCGCCCGCCAGCAGGCCCGCGGCGGCCAGCGTCGCGAGCGCCTTTGCCTTGAATAGACCGGCCATAAGCAGACGCCTCCCTCAGTGCACCGTGAACAGCGCGCCGTGGTCAATCTTCCGCGCGGTCAGCGTCACCTTCTTCGTCGCGGACGTGTTGTCGTAGTGGATGAAGAACGACACCGGGGATCCCGCGGGCACGAACTCCAGGCCGTCCGTCAAGCCGTCGAAGATGCCGCCGGTGGCGTTCGTGCTCTGGACGATCTCGAACACCGTCCCCGAGATGGGCGTGTAGCCCGGACCCACGACCACGCGCAGCGTAGCCCCGCTGATCTGGAGCGTGCCGGCGTTTACCACCAGCCGGTCGTACTGCGTGCCGGCCGTTGGCCCCTTAAGGTTCACGTCGAAGACCGTGGTCGTGGTGAGCGTCACGTTGTTGTTGACGGTGAGCACCGCCGTGGCGTTCGTGCCGCCGGGCGCCAGCGTGCCCCCGCCGTTCACCTCGACCAGGCTGCCGAGGGTGCCGCCGCCGCCGAGGGTGGCGCTGCTCTTGACGGTGTACTTCCCGGCCGCCGCGTGCGTGCCGTTCACGAGCAGAGTCCCGGCGTTCACGTCGGTCGTGCCGGTGTACGTGTTCGCCCCGCCAAGCGTCAGCGTCCCGGTGCCCGCCTTGATGAACGGCAAGCCGCCGATGGCCGGGTAGTCGGCAATCGCACCCGACATGGCGAGGTTGGCCACCGCGTTCACCGTGAGCGACTTGCCGGCGCCGCTGACCAGCCAGAGCGGGGCGGACCAGGTGCTGGCCGTGTTGGTGGCGTTGATCGTCCCGCTGGCATGCGAGTAGCCCCAGCGCGGGCCGGAGCCGTTCCCGCTGGTCACGTTCGCGCCGTTGAGGTTGATGACGCCGAGGTAGGGGCCGTCCGCCACGCTCGTGCCCGTCAGGGAGAAGTTCAGCGTGCCCCCGTTGATCGTGAGTGTGTTGGACTGCGAAGCGCCGATCAGATTCCCCGTGCCGTTCACGCCGCCCACGTCCAGCGTGGCGCCGGCGTTGACGGTCACCGTGTTGTTCTGTCCGAGCCCGGTGTTGGTGCCGATGTTGCCGACCGTGGAGCGCAGCGTGCCGCCGTTCACGGTGACGTTGCCGCTGAACGTGTTGGCGTTGGCCAGCGTCAGCGTCCCGCTGCCCACCTTGGCCAGGCTGATGGCGCCGCTGCCGGGGACGCTGATCAGACCCGCGAACGACGTCGAGGCGTTGAGGGCGCCGACCTCCAGCGTGAAGGCGTTGCCCTGGCCGCCACCGATCAGGCCCGCCGCACCCGAGAGCGCGCCGACGCGCAGCGTGGCCCCAGCCGCGCCGCCCCAGATCAGCTCGCGGTCGTTCGTGTTGGCGCCCGACAGCACGAAGGCCGCCTGACTGAAGTTCCAGGCATTGTCGAGCAGCCGGAAGTTCATACCGCCATTGTTGTTCTTGAACGTGACCGTACCGGTGAACGCCGACGGGTCGCCGCGCAGCCAGATGCTGCTGCTGATGGTCGAGTCCAGCGCGAGCGTGCCGCTGCCGCCGATGGCGCCGTTGAGGTTGAGATCGGCGGACGCGTTGTCGCTCAGGTAGGTCGTCGTGGCGGGCGCCGCGAAAAGCTCGTTAGCCAGGGATTGTGTCGCCGACGCGATGGGCAGCAGCGTCCCGCCGCTCAGCGTGAGCGTGCCGGCGCCGACCGGGCCGCTCGTGACTGTCGTGCCCACGCCACTGGGCGTGGAACTGGCGCCGAGCAGCAGCGTGCCGCCGGCGAGCGTGGTGCCGCCCGAGAACGTATTGGCTGTGCTCAGCGTCAGCGTGCCGGCGCCGCTCTTGGTCAGGCTGCACGTGCCGCCAACCGCGCCGCTGCCCGTGAGGCTGTAGTTGTTGCCGGCGGAGTTGTTGAACGTCACCGAGGCGGGCGTTACCGTGGTGTTGAGCGTGACCCCCTTCGTGGTCCCGGCGTCGTTGAACGTCACCGAGTCGCCCTGGAGGTACACGTCCGCGGCGCTGTTCCAGTTGAGGCTGGCGTTGATGTCCCACGGCGCGGTGGCGCCCGACCAGACGAGGGCCTTCGTGTCGAAGCTGAGGTTCACCTCCTTGGCGGTGGTCGTGGAGAACGTCGCGTTGCGGTAGTTGGTTGCGTTGGCCAGCGCCAGGTTCGCGGCGGTGCCGGTCAGCGTGCCGTTGTAGTTCAGGAGCCGAATCGTGTTCCCGGAGCCGACGGCTGCCGGCAGGGCGCTGAGGTGGACGGTCGTCGTGGCGTTCAGGGTCAGGTTGCCTGTTGCGCCGCTGCCGACGGTCAGCGCCCCGCCCGTGCTGCCGTCCACGCGGAGGTTGGCGCCGCTGCTGAAGGTGAGGCTGCCGGTGGCGCCGATGGCCCCTTCGCCGGACAGGTAAGCGCCGCTGGCCACGGTCACCGCGGTGTTGCCCAGGGCCCCCGTCAGGTTCAGCGTGCCCTGGTTCACCGTCGTCGCGCCGGTGTAGGCGCTGGCGCCCGCCAGGGTCTGCGTCCCCGTGCCGGTTTTCGTCACGCCGCCGGCGCCGCTCACGCCGCCGCTATAGGTCGCGCTGCCGTTGCTGCCGCCGAGGGTCAGCAGGTTCCCGCCGAGCACCACGCCGCCGCCGCTCGCGCCGCCGCCCGCCAGCGTGCCGACCGGCAGGTCGTACCCGTTCAGGACGAGCGTCGCCCCGGCGGTGTTCGCCAGCGAAATGGCGGCTGCGCTCGCGTTGGACGCGCGGTTCGCGACCGAAACCGTGCCCTGCGCGATCTGAATCGTGCCGGCGGTGACGGTGGTGTTGCAGAGGAAGAACGTGTTGGCGCCGGTCTTCGTGAGCGTGTAGCCGCCCAGCGTCAGCGTGTCGGCTGCGTAGCCGCCATTTATCATGTAGATGTGGCCGCTGCCGCCGATTGTCGCATTTCCAGACAGCGTGATGTTCGGCGTGGAGCGGTTGCCCGCCCCCCCGTTGGCTCCGTTGTTGACCAGCGCCCCCTGGCCGCTGGTGCCGGAGCCGGCCAGGGTCAGGCCGTAGAAGAAATCGCTGCCGTTTGCCTTGCCGTTCATGTCCACGGTCGCGCCGCTTTGCACGACGATCTTCGTCGCCGCCGCATTGAACCCTCCGAAGGCCCCCGCCGCCGTGCTCGATATGCCGTCCACCACGGTGCCAGCCTGGACCGTCACCACGCCCGTGAAGGTATTGACCCCGCCCAGTGTCAGCGTGCCGACGCCCGACTTGATGAAAGGCAGGCCGCCCAGGGTTGGGAAGTCCGTGATGGTGCCTGACAGGTTCAGGTTGACGACGGCGTTCACGGTGAGCGACTTGCCCGCTCCGGAGACCAGCCAGATGGGCGCGGACCACGTGCTGGCCGTGCCCGTGGCGTTGATGGTGCCGCTGGGATGGGAGTAACCCCAGCGCGGGCCGGACGTGGTCGAGGCCGTGACCGTGGCGCCGTTGAGATTGACGACGCCGAGGTACGGCCCGTCCTGTCCGCTCGCCCCCGTCAGGGAGAAGTTCAGCGCACCCCCGTTGATCGTGAGGGTATTGGAGTAGGAGGCGCCGAGTTGGCCGCCATTGGCGCCGCCCACGTCGAGCGTGGCCCCGGCGTTGACCGTCACGGTGTTGTTCTGGCCCAACCCCGTGTTGCTGCCGATGGCACCGGCCGTGGAACGTAACGTGCCCGCGTTGACCGTCACGTTGCCGCTGTAGGTGTTGGCGGTGCTGAGCGTCAGCGAGCCGCTGCCGCTCTTCGTGAACCCGACCCCCGCGCCGGCCATGACCGACCCGATCGTCGCGCTGGCGTTGGCGACGATGGCGGGCGTTGTGCCGCCGAGGGTCAGCGTGCCGCCGGAGAGTGTGTAGGCGCCGGAGCCGGTAGCGTTGAACGTCAGGCCGTTGGCGGTGACCGTCCCTACGGTGATGCTCCCCGCCGCGCCGCTTCCGACCCCGAAAACCGCCACGTCGGCCGTCGTGTTGCCCCAGGCCCCGTAGGCGGAAGTGCCGTCATACCAATTGTTTCCGCCTGTCGCGTTCCAGTTGCCGCCGCCGTCGTTCAGTGGGGCCGTGCCGTCCGCATCCCACGTGTACGTGGCCGCGCGGGCGACATCTGTCAGCAAACCGGCCTCCAACCACGCCGCCAAACCCAACACGCCCGCCATCTTGCACAATCGCTTCATAAGTCCGTATCCCCCTAAGTGTCGTATATGATAAAACGTGCCGGTTGCGGCGTCAACACGGAACCCCGGCCCATGGTCATGGTCATGCCGCAGTGCCGCGCGTGGCTTCCATAGCACATAACGGCCGGGGACGGCTGTCTCCGTGCGTGGGCAGGCGACGAGGCGTGGAGACGGCGGTCCTCCGCCGTTATGCCCCCCA
>CAYOBW010000158.1:0-16255 GCA_964402115.1 uncultured Victivallales bacterium | reverse complement strand
AATCGGTATCGACATCCCCATCCGATGGTGGCCATGGGAACACCACCCGTGGAGAGCGACCCCGATACCGATACCGACCCCGACACCGATGGGGAAGGGACGGACGCAATGGAGCGCCAACATCGCCGCGCACGGTAGCCTCGCCAGGTCGGCACCGTGACGGCGGGCGTTGGGAGTCATGCGTCAGAAGCGATGTGTGTCCCCTGTGTCGCGCGGCTCGTGAGGCCCCTCGCCCTCCCTCGCAGTGCCATCCAGGCGCGCTGGAATCGCACCGGGAGGGCCACGCTCCGCGCAGCCGCGTACGAGATGCAAGCGGGCATCGGCCCTCGCCTTCGGTGAAGGCGGGGCTACCGGCCAGCCGGAGAAGCCCTCACTCCGCCGACCCCGGTGTGCCGCCAGGCTCATCCTGGCACGCAGGCGCGGCTGGCGGCAGACCCGTGAAGGCCGGACCGCGCGCGCCGCCGAAAGCAGCGCGCAGACGCCGATCGGCAGAGCTCTCCTGACGCCGCAGTCCGGCGGGGCAGACTTTGCGGGAGATCGCCCGTCGTGCCGCCCGGCTGCTCTGCCACTCCTCCCACGTCCACGTCGTCTTCAGCTTGAGCCCCTTCTCAAGCAGGTCGGTCGTCGTCGCAAGATCGGCGAGCGCTGCAGCCGTCGTGTTCATGGCGTGAATCTAGCAAGCCGCAGCACGACCGACAAGCGGTCGGAAGGAATTCGCGCATGAATTGGCGCCCAGAATGGGTGCCTGATAACGCCATGCAACTCGCCACAAATCACTTGGCACCAATCATGGTGTGTCAGGCGCGACAGGGCATGTTCTGCCAGAGAATCCAAATGGTTCTGCTGAAAATGCTTCTGTCGCCCGCGTTACCAATCCCTCCGCCCCCCCGTAGCCGCGGGCGCCAGCCCGTGGATGCCGCGTTGCTGACAGATGGAAGACGGTGGCGGGCCATCATCCTTGTAGCCCCCGCGGTGACGCGGGGGACGGGCCGCCTGCCGATGCCGTCCACCGCCGTCCGTCACCCCCGGAGCGGAACGCTTTGGCGTTCCGGCTTCTTGATGCCGTCCCTCATCCAGCTAGTCGGCTTTGCCGAAGCAAGCCGCTCCGGGACATGTGTCACCAATCACCTGTCCGCCGCTGCCACGGACAACTCTTCCACGCCCTCTTCCCGTCCACTGCGCCGCCCGCACGGCTGGCGCGCACGCGGACGCTCTGCCTCGCTTCGCTTCCAACCCTTCAGGCCAGTCTCTACCCCACCCCTTCCGCTGACTCTCGCCACCCACCGAGTCCCGCGCCACCATGCGCCACCCCTCTCCGTTGTCACCCGTGATGCTATTTGCCTGTCACCGATCCTTGACGGGGCCCGACAGGTGTGACCTTGACGGGGCCAGTCGCGCGATGAACCGTCCGCTGGCGAGTCTATGGCTTGACCGGCGTGGGTTGGAGGTGCCCGATACAACAGACTGACCAATTGCTCACATCCCGCTAACGCGCCGGGGCCAGATTGCCCTCCAGTCGTACCCGGATCAGGGAGCCGCGAACTGCGGGGAGGACAACCATGAATCTCTCGGAATCCTGGATCGAAATGGAAGCCGTGTCGGCGACGGCGGAAATGCGAACGGTTTTCGAGGTCTTCGCCCGGAACCGGATCGCGCCGTTTCTCCCCATCGTCGATGCCCGGGGCGCCCCGACCGGCGTGATCCGGGAACACGACATCAAGGAATATGCATACGGGCGGTTCGGCCACGAACTGGTCAACCGCCAACCCCTCCAGCACTTCGTCCGGCCGTCGCTGGTCCTGCCGCACACCGTCAGCCGCGACGACCTCCTGGCCGCCATCGCCACGAACCTGAACCCGGACGGCCTGGTGCTGACCCAGGAGGGCCGGTATCGGGCGGTATTGTTCAACCCCGTGATTCTCCGCCTGTTCGAGGCCAACCGCGTGGAGACGCAAGTGCGCCTGGTCCAGGCCCAGAAAATGGAGGCCATCGGCACCCTGGCGGGTGGCATTGCCCACGACCTCAACAACATTCTGACCCCCATCCTCGGGTATGCCCGACTGTTGCGCGACATGTTGGCCGCCGGCGACACCCTCGACCCCGAGATGCTGGACGAAATCCTGGTCAGCGGAACCCGGGCAAAGGAAACTGTGGGGCGCATCCTCGCCTTCAGCCGCCAGCAAAAGACGGAGCTGCGCGTCGTCGCGCTCTCGGACCTGATCAAGGAGGTGCTCCGGCTCATTGGCAGCAGCCTGCCGGCGACGATCGACACCGAGCTGTGCATTTCGACCCCCCACGACACCGTGTTCGCCAACCCGACGGAACTGCACCAGATCCTGATGAACCTGTGCACCAACGCCTATCACGCGATGCGCGAGACGGGGGGCCACCTGCAAGTGTCCCTGGCCAACCATTACGGGCCGTTGCTCGGCTGGTCCCTGCACCAAGGCGCCCTGCCCGAGGCCGTGGTGCGACTGACGGTCCGGGACACGGGCCACGGCATCCCGCCCGAGATCCTGCCGAAAATCTTCGATCCGTTCTTCACGACGAAGAAACAGGGCGAGGGCACAGGGATGGGATTGGCGATCGTGCACGGCGTCGTCACGCGCTGCAAGGGAGCGATCTCCATCGAAAGCGCGGCGGGACAGGGCACGGCCTTCCATATCTACCTGCCGCGCCATGTGGGATCGGCGGCGCCGGGCGCGACCAAACAGTCGCCCGCCCCCGCCTCCGCGACCACTGCTGCCGCTGCCGTTCCGCCCCGGGTCCGGGTGCTTTACGTGGACGACGAGTATCAGGTGGCGCGCCTGGCGCAGCGCTTTCTCGCCCGGTACGGCCTGGAGGTCGAGACCGAAATCGACAGCGCCAAGGCGCTGGACATCCTGCGGAACCGGGTGAACGAGTTCGACGTGCTGGTCACGGATCAGACCATGCCGTCGGTTTCCGGGCTCGAATTGGCCCAGAAGGCTCTGCTTTTGAAGCCGGGGTTTCCGATCATCCTGTGCACGGGGTACAGCGAAGTCGTATCGCCGGAAAAGGCGAAAGCCGTCGGCATCCGGGGTTACCTGAACAAGCCCGCGGATTACGCCGAAATGGCGACGCTGATCCGATCCTGCGCCGCGACGGATTCGTGATCCGGCGTAACGGCGACACGCAGTCGCCGGGTGTAGCCGCGGGCGCCAGCCCGTGGATGCCGCGGTGCCGACAGATGGAAGGCGGCGGCGGGCCTTCCTCCCCCGTAGAGCCCCCGCGGTGACGCGGGGGACGAGCCGCTTGCCAATGCCATCCGCCGCCGTCCGTCACCCCCGGAGCGGAACGCTTTGGCGTTCCGGCTTCTTGATGCGATCCGTCAACCCGCTCGCCGGGTTGCCAAAGCAAGCCGCTCCAGGACACGTGTCACAAATCACCTGGCACCATTCCTGCCCGTCCCCTCCTCTCGCCGGGTCCCGTTCACCCGCCGGCATCCGCACCTGCGTGCTCCCACGTTTGCCCGACCATTCACTGGGAGATTATGATTAGGAGCAAGATTAGGATTACGATTGGAACCGCCCCCTCTTAATCTTAATCATAATCGTAATCCACTCCCCATCCAACGAAGCGCGTTTTAGCCCTCGTGCAGCGAGTATGCACCGGTGGCATGGTGGATCAAGCAGTTGTCGAGCTGCATGAGGGCTCAAACGCGGTTGAACGGAGCCGCGGGGGCTATGGGGGAAAGGGAGGCCTTGGGGTCAGGTGAGGGTTTGGGGCCGTCGCGGGTCGGCGGACCGATGGGAGGAGCGGAAGCCGTCGGGAACGCGTTAGGCGCCGGCGACCGCTTGGGGGCAAAACTGGTGCCAGGCAAATTATCTGCACATTTCGCCGGGAAAGGGAAGCGCTCGCTGCTTCATCTACGCAGGAGGGAGTGGGCAGTGGTCCGCCCGACACCGCAAGCAGGAAGCAGCCAGACACACGGTGCCAGGCAACTTACCCGGCCTCTCGCTGAGCCCGGGATTCCCCGCCACGCTCGGAATGCCAATCACCTGGCACCCGTCCACGACGTGAGGAGGGGGACGGGCGGCTTGCGGATGCCATCCGCCGCCTCACGGCGGCAGCTACGGGGAGGGGGGGAGAAGCGCGTGCTTCCCCGTAGCCCCCGACGTGAGGAGGGGGACCGGGCGCTTGCGGATGCCTGTCCGCCGCCTCACGGCGGCAGCTACGAGGAGGAAGGGGAGAAGCGCGTTCCTCACTCCGCGACGGTTTCGTCGCGCTGGTAGATGGGGAGCTGGCGGTAGGGCACGGCGAGGGCGAGGACGATCATGCTGGTCGAGTAGATGCGGCCCTGCCGGATCTCCCACGAGCCGTCCGCATTCTGCTTGGGCAGGTAGGTTTCGTACAGCCAGGTCGCATAGCGGGGCCAGTACTGGCCGCCGAGCTGGAACATGGCCTGCGCGGCGTAGTACACGCCGTAGGCGGCGTGCTCCTGGTTGGCCATCTCCGGCATGACGTTGAGAATGAGGTCGCCGGCGCGCTTCGTAGCGGGCTCGCCATGGTGACCGGTCAGCTCCAGGCAAAGCAGCCCCGCACCGGTGAGCGTGACGTAGTGGCTGTTCGGATCCTGGTAGCCGAACTTGCCGGAATTCGCATCGTGCCGGCGCATGATGTAGGCCACGGCGTCGGCGATCGCCTTGTCGGGCACGTCCGCGCCGTTGAGCTTGGCCGAGCGCAACGCCATCAGCGCCCAGCCGCTGCAGGAGAGATCGCTGTCGCGCGAGTCGTGCTCGTAGCGCCAGCCGCCCCGGTTGTTCTCGTCCTTCTCCACCTGCTGCGCGGTAAGAATCAGGCGCACCGCCTTCGCCAGGCCCGTGCTCACCCGCGCCTGCCGCTCGGCGTCCACCATGCCGGTCACTTCGGAAAGGAACAGGGTGGCGATGGTGTGCGAGTACATCCCCCCGGTATCCCCGTGCCCGCCGCCCGGCGTAATGAGCATGCCGTTGTCGCGCTGGTTCCGCAGCACGTAGTCAATGCAGGTGTTGATGGCCTCGCCGAAGGGCCCGTGCCCGGGCGTGTGCCCCTTGGCCAGGAACGCCATCCCCGCCAACGCCACCACGCCGGTGGTCTTGCCTTTGTCGCCGGAGAAGGTCCCGTCCGACTCCTGCGCCGCGGCCAGGAACGCGAGGCCGCGGTCCACCGCGCCGTCCACGCGCTCGGCGTAGGGCTTCAGCGAATCGGACACGAGGTCCCCTGCCCGCACCGCGGACCCCGTCAGCACCGCCGCGGCCAGCAGCCAGCTTGCGCCCCGGTATCGTCGCCTGCCCAACCTGCTCATCGCTCCCGCCTCGCTTCCTTCTTCTGGCGGTCGCTTTCCGCCTGCCGCGCCAGCTCCAGGAAGTACTGCTTGACCATCTCGCGATACTCCTGCGTCGCATCCGCATCCTTGCCGTCGGCCATGCCGCCGCGCAGCTCGCCGCTGATCCGCGACCAGTCCTGCGCGGACAGTCCCATCTTCTGCAACGCCGCGGCCATTTCCGCGCCCGCGGGCGTGAATTCGCGCGAGCCGCCGGTGCTGCCACCCGGCAGCCGCGCCGGCTTTTGACCCTCGCCCGGCTTGGGTGGTGCGGGTGTCTGGCCGTTCGCCTGGGACTGACCGGGCGAGGACAATCCCGGCATGCCGAGCGCTTCCGCCGCGGCCTGTGCCGCCTGGTCCAGCAGCGACGCCGCCTGCGCGGCCTCGTGCGCCGCCTCCTGGCCGGCCGTCTCCGTCCCGGCCGCGGCGGCGCTGTCAAAGGCCTCGTTCAGCGCCGGCGCATTGACCGGCAGCGCGAGGGGCTGCTGACCGGCATTGGCGGGCTGCCCCTGCTGCTGCCGGAACCCCTGCTCCAGCCCCGCGGCCTGCTGGGCCGTTGCCTGCATGGCCGCGGCCATGGGCGACTGCCCCGGCGCCGGCGGCGGCTGCCCTCCCTGCGGCGGCGCGGGCTGCACCCCCAGGGCTTGCGCCCGGGCCGCCAGCTCGCGCATGTCGGCCGCCGCCTCCGCCCCCGCCTGTACCGTGTCCTCGAGCAGCGCGCCCAGCGCCTCGCCGTTCTGCCCCTCGGCCAGCGCTTCCATGGCCTCGCGCAGCCGCTCCTGCCGGCCCGCCAGCGCCTGCGCCTTGTCGGCCAGCGCCGCCTCCTGCGCGGCAGCCAGCGGGGCGGCGGCCTGGGCGGACGGCTCCGACTTGTCCGACGCCTGCTGCTCGAATTCCCCACCGGCCTGCTCGAAGCCCTTCTCGGCCTGGCTGGCGGCAGCGACCGCCCCACTCAAATCCTTCTGCCCCAACTCCTGCGCGGCGGCCTGCGCCTGGGCGGCAGCCTGCGCCAGGCTCCGCTCGGCCGACGGCTGCTTCTCTCCGGCTGACTGCTCACCGGCTGACTGCTCACCCGCTTGCTTCTCTCCGGCCTGCTTTTCACCGGCTTGCTTCTCACCCGCCTGCTTCTCGCCGCCCTGCTGCTCTCCAGCCTGCTTCTCTCCAGCCTGCTTCTCTCCTGATTGCTTCTCTCCGGCTTGCTTCTCTCCGGCTTGCGCGTCCGCCGACTGCTGTTCCTGCGCGCCTTGCTGGTTGGCCTGCTGGTTGTCTTGCGATTGGGCGGGAGACTGCTGATCTGCCTTTTGCGGCTCGCTGCCCTGCTGCTGCTCGCTCCCGGCCTGCTGTTGCTGCGCAGCCGGCTTTTGCTGGGCCGTCTGCTGTTGGCCGGCGGCTTCCTGTTTCGCCGCTTCCTGGCTGGCAGACTCCTGCTTGGCCGCCTCCTGGCTGGCGGCCTGCGCGTCCTTAGCCAGCTCCTGCTGGCGGCGCGCGGTTTCGGCCATCAGCGCGTCATGCAGGGCCTGCTGGGCGGCGCTGTCCGACGGCGACGGCATCTGCTGCAGCCGGGCCTGCTCCTCGGCCGCCTGCGTAGCGTCGGCCCGCGTTTCGGCGGCGTCCTGCGCGGCGTCAGCGAGTTGCTCTTTGAGCGCGTCGGGCACGCGCTTCAGCAGGTCGGCCACCTGGCGGGCGACCTGCTCCTGCTGCTGCTTCCAATCCTGCTCCACCTGCGCCGGCCCCTGCTCCACCGCCGCCTCGGCCTCGCGCGCGAGCCGCTTCTCTTCGGCCGCCGCATCGGCGAGGGCCGCCAGTTCCTCGGCCTGCCGCGCGGCCTGCTCCAACTCCTTGCGCAAGGTATCCAGATCCTGGCGGGCCTCGGCGGTCTGCTTCTCCATCGCCGCCGCGGTCTCCTTGCGCTGCGCGGGATCGTCCTGCAGAGGGATCCGCTCGGCCGCCTCGCGCGCGGCCTGCAGCTTCTCGTCGGCCAGGGCCCGCATCGCCTCCGCCAGCTTCTCGAAGGGCGTGTCCTGCACCTCGCTGGCCATTTCGCGCAGCCGCTCTTCGGCCGACGCGGCCCGCTCGGCTACCTCCTTGACCTGGGTCTTCTCCCAGGAATTGAGCCCCGCTTCGCGCGCCGCCTGCTCGGCTTTGTTCTGCGCGTTCTCGGCGGCCTTGCGCACGTCCTCCGCGGTCTTGTCCAACTCCTTGCGCAGCGCCTTCTCCTGCTTCTCGAAGTTCTGCGCGAGCAGCGTCTTCGAGCCCCGCACGAGCTCGATGGTCAGCGTGTCGCTGACGCCGGTCTGCGGCCCGCGCGCGTTGGCGGGCAGCGCGTCGGCCACGCGCACCTGCACCTTCAGGCGGTGGACGTTCTCGAGCGGCAGCGTGCTGAGATCGAGCGCCGAGCCGCCGGCCCACAGGCCCGGCTGTTGCGGCACACCGATGACCGCCGGCAGGAGTCGCGGCGGCTGGGGCTTGCCGTTCAGCTCGATCAGCAGCTCGGTCGCGGCAATGCCGAAGTCGTCGCGGGCCACGTAGGCCAACGGCAGCTGGTCCGTCGGCTTCATCTGCAGCTTCGCGGTCTCGGGGGCGGTGAATTGCACGGAGGGCTTGAGGTCGGCCAGCGTTTCCACGTGACACAGCGCAGGGTTGTTGGTGAGCGCGTAGGCGTCGCGCAGTCGCAGCGACCAGACGCCCTGGTAGCCGTTCGTCAGCGTGAACGTCCAGGCGCGCGCCAGCGTGTCGGTGCCGGCGGGCTGCGGCGCGACGGCCATACCCGGCGGATCCAGGACCAGGTCGGCGGCCGACACCCGCGTGTTGAGCCGCGCCATGACCGTCACCCGCGTGCCGGCCACGGCGGCGATATCGCCAGACGCCGGCGCGTCCAGGCGGCGCGGGTGCTCGGTGTAGGCCGGGAAATCGTAAGCAATGCCGAGGTCGCGCACCGCCGGCCGGTCGGTGACCAGCAGCCTGTGGCGCGTGCTCACGGCGCGGCCGGCGCGCACGCGGTAACGCAGCGTGCGGGCCAGGCCGGGCAGCTCGACCTCGAACTTCGAGACGGTCGCGGTCAGCCGCGACGTGCGCACGAGGTCCACGCGCGTCCGCCGCCCGCCCTCCTCCTCGAACAGCTCCAGGTCCGCGGCCTCGACGCCCGCCCGGTCCAACTCCACGCGCACGACAACGCCCTCGCCGCGCGCCACGACAGCGTCGCCGGGCAGCACGTGGATCACAAGCCCTTCCAGGTTCCCCACTTCCGCGTACGGGACGACGACGCGCAGGAGGAGCCGCCAGGTCTGGGCCGGCCACACGGCGAACAGCAGGAGGAGCACGAGGGCGAACCCGAGCGCCGCCAGCACCTGCCGGCGCGCGGCGCGGAAGGTGAACTCCTGGCGCGGCGCGACCCGCACGACGGCGTCCGCCGCCTGGCTGGCCACGGCGTCGATCAACTGCTGCGAGCAGGAGCCCCCCGCGAAGCCGTCGCGGCCCAGCAGCTCGACGGTCGTACTGATGCGCTCCTCCATCTCGGGGTGGTGGCGATCGATCAGCCGCGCCATCCGGGTGGGCGTCAGCCGCTGCCGGAAGGGTCGGCGCAGCCAGTACCAGGCGGCCACCCCCGCGGCGGCCAGCACCGCCAGCGACAGCGCCCAGCGGCCCCAGGTCGCGGCCGAGCCGCAGAAGGCGTCAACGGCCATGCCCGCCAGGAGCACGGCGACGAACGTCGCGAGCCACCCCATGCCGCCGCGCAGCCACAGGATGCGGCGCACGCGACGCACGGAACGGTCGAGGATTTGCGTGATCGCTTCCGGCAACCGACTCATACCAGCCCCACTCGTTTGCGCACCAGCCACTCCGCACAGACACAACCCACCACCAGCAGGAGGAGCAGCGCCGAGTCCCACAGCGCGACGTTGCGCGGCTCGGCGACAGTCCGCGTGCCGTCGCCGAACGCCTGCTTCAGCGCGGCGACGTCAAGTTTCTCGACCACGCGCCCGCCGCTCAGCGCGGCCACCTTCTCGAGCAGCGCGCGGTTGACGGTCAGATCGGCGATCTCCGCCGTGTTGCGCACGGCCTGGACCAGCACCTCGGTCTCGGCCTTCCCCCCCTCGGGCGCGCCCTCCATGGCGGCGACGACCTCGTCGCCGGCCAGCTCCAGCCGGTAGCGCCCGGGCCGCGCGTAGGGGCCGACCTGCGCCTCGTGCAGGCCGTGCGAGCCGGCGACGTAGGCCAGCGGCTGCTCCTCGACCAGCTCGCGGTCGCGGTACACCCGCACGGTGGCGCTCTTGGCGCGCACGGGGGACTGGTTCTTGTCGCGCAGCCGGGCGCTGACACGGATCGGCTCCGTGGGCGCGTAGGCCAGCCGCTCGGTGCCGACCCGCACGTTCGCCGCCCCGCCGCGCAAAGGTCCGCCGGTGCCCCAGCGCACGAGCTGACCCCAGAACCGGTGGTGGAAGGTGTCGCCGACGCGGTAGCGCAGCCGCCACGTCTCGTCGAAGCCGAGGAAGGCCACGCGGCCCACGCCGTAGCTCTGCACGGCGAGCAGGACGTTGCGCGACTCCAGCCGGCGCTGCTCGGCCAGCGCGCCGGCCATGGCGGCCAGCGCCCCGCCCGCCACCGGGGCCGGGGCATCCGCCGCCACCGGCTGCGCGTAAGCGAGGACGGTCGCGCCGGGCTTCGCCTCGAGGCCGCCGTGCCGCCACGCGAGCGGCGGCAGCCCGGTCCAGAGCCGCTCGTTCTCGGCCGGGTCGGCGGCGAGCAGCGTGATCGGATGCGTACGCCCGGCCGCGGAAAGCGCCACGCGGTAGCTCTCCTCCGGCCCCTGGAACCACGCGCTCCGCTGCTCGAGCATGGTCACGGGCAGGAGCTCGGCCAGGGCCGGCGTCTGCCAGGCGTGCGGCGCGTGGCGGGGACCGGCCACGCAGACAAGCAGGGCGCCGCGCTCGGCGACGCACTCGACCAGCGTGGTGGCCAGCGGACCGCCGAGCACGTCGGGGGGCAGGTCGCCGAGGACGATCACGTCGAACTTCTTCCACTCCTCGGGGCTGGCGGGCAGGCGCGTGGCCTGCGACTCGCCGAAGGGCCGCCCGGCGGAGGCGGCGACGGGGGCCGGCGGCGCGGCCTGGTCGATCGTCTCCGGCTGCAGGAGCACGTACTGGAGCTGCACGGATTTGTCGCGCCCGTGGAAGAGATTGCGCAGGTAGCGGAACTCCCAGCGCGGGTAGCTTTCCACCAGCAGCACGTGGGTGCGGTCGTCGGTGACGGCGACGTCGAACGCCCACGCGTTGTTGTCGTCGCGAATCTCGCCCTCGACCGGCTCGATCGCGACACGGTACGGTTCGATGCCGCGCTCGGCCGGGGCATGCCGCAGCCGGATGCTGCACTGGAAGCGGTCGTCGGCGACGGCGACCGTGGTCTCGTCCGCCACGGTCTCCCCCTGCAGCAGCTTCACGCGGAGCTGACGGCCGCGGCAGCCGTCGAACTTCAGGTCGGCGGTTACCCGCACCTGGTCGCCGAGGTAGATGCAGTCCGGCGCGCGCAGGCTGAGGATGGAGGCGTCGCGCGGGGGTTCGGGGGCGCCCACGGCCAGGGCGTAGACGGGGGCGCCCAGCACGCCCAGCCGGCGGGCGACGGGGGCGGGGTCCGCGGCGCCGTTGTGGCGGCCGTCGGAAACCAGCAGCACGCCCGCCAGGCTGCCGGCGGGGAAAGCCCGCTCGACCTTCTCAAGCGCGCCGGCGACGTCGGTGCTCGTGCGGAAGAGGTTGTTGGTGGCCGCGGATGCGGCGCCGGCGGCGGGGGCGAGCCACGTCGCGGGATCGCTTTCCACGCAGGATTCGCCGAAGCGCCAGAGTTGCAGGTGGTAGGTGGCGCCGAGCCGCTCCAGCACGCTGCCCGCCTCCGTCCCGCCAGCGCCGGCCCCGGCCAGGGCCTGGCGCGCCACGTCCGCGCGCGTCGGGCCCGCGCCCCGCGCGGCGGCGATCTGCATGGATTCGGAGTCGTCCACGAGCACAGCCACGTAGCGCTCGACCACGCGCGTCAGGTTCCAGGTCCACACGGGCTGCGCCAGCATGGCCACGAGCAGCAGGACGGCGGCGAGCCGCAGCGCCAGGAGCAGTCGGGCGGCCACGGGACGGGAGACGAGGCGGCGTTCGAAGCGGTAGCTCTCGACGACGAGCTGCAGCGCCAGCCCGCCCCCGGCTGCCAGCGCCCAGATCGGCCAGGCGGTCAGCAGGGCGACGATCCGCGCCAGCGCGGGGAGGCCGAAGCCGCACACGCCCACGGCGGCAGCCAGCCGCGCGAGCGTCAGCAGCGCGCGCGGGGCGGCGCGCAGGGGCGCCGCCGGACGGCGGTTCAGCAGCCCCCACAGCAGCGCCACGGCGGCGGTGGCCGTGCACAGGGCCCAGCCGGGCAGCGCAGCCAGCGGGACGGGTAGGTTGTCAGGAGTTGCCACGTTTCACCTTTGCCACTTGTTCCTGGAAGCTCGCGGACGGCGCGAGGTAGCCCTCGAAATCCACGGTCTCGTCGCTGTCCATCCGCCGCTGCCGGGCGATCCAGCGCGTCAGCACGATTTCCAGCACGAGGAGCAGGAGCGCGGCGACCGCGAGGTACTTCCACAGCTCGCGGCCGGTCGTCTGGCCGGCCAGCGCCCGCTGGAGCTGCTCGACGGATTCGGGCAGCTCGAGACGCACGTACTTCTGCACGAAGCGCACGTCATCGGGCGTCTGCGGGGCGAGGCGGCTTTCGTCGGGGTCGCCCGCCACCGCCACGGCCAGCGTGCGGTTGGTGGCGGACGCGTCGCCGTCCACCACGCGCGCCACCGCGGCCGGCAGGGCCAGGCTGTAGAGCCCCGGCACGATGTTCCCGCCCAGGCGCGCCAGCAGTTCGCCCTCGCGCAGATCGAGGCGCACGGGGCGGGACGCGCCGTCGGGGCCGGTCGCGCGGCAGGTATCCGCCAGGCTGCCGGAGAGCAGGCCGAGGCTCGGGCTGAGGACGTCGGCCGGCACAAGCGCGCGCTGGCCCCGCGGCGGCGTCCAGAAGAGCCGCGCGTAGGCCTCGCCCCCGTCCTCCTGGAACTCCACGCGCACGGCGTAGGGCACCCCGGCCTTCAGCGTCACGTGGCCCTGGTCCGGGCGTTGGCGGTCGGTCCCGAACACGCGCTTTTCGTTCAGCCACAACGTCAGGCGGTCGTCCACCTCCGCCTCGAAGCGGTGCACGCCCGTCCGGGGCGGCTGCAGCGTGCCGGTCCAGCGCACGGAGAAGTTGTCGGGCCCCAGCCCGTCGACGGGCGCGTTCTGGCGCCAGTCGACGTTGATCCCCGCGTCCAGGCGCACCGCGATGCGCCGGTCGAAGCGCCCGGTGAAGTACTCGCCGAGGAGCCCGCCCCCGGACGTGCGGCGGCCGCCGCCGGCGCCGAACAGCGGGATCGCCAGCTCGGGCGCGGGCGGCAGGGTCAGCCGCGTCTCGGCGGCGCGCGTGAGGTACTGGCCCACCTCGTTGAGCAGCGGCACGAAGCCGCGCCGCGTGGCAAGGTCGGTGTCGCGCAGGTCGAGCGCGCCGGCCAGCAGGAGCACGCTGCCCCGCCCGACCTGCCGCTCGACGAGGTAGGCGTCGCCATTCGTCAGGCGGGCGCAGATGCCGACGCCCTGCTGGGCAGCGCCGGCCTCCAGCCGCCAGTAGCGGCGGATGCGCGCCTCGCCGAGGTCGCCGCGCCGGTCGGCCAGCCAGGCCACGGCCGGGTGGCCGAAGGTCTCGGGCGAGAGGCCCACGCTGTCGTTGGTCGGCGCGCAGGAGGCGCCCAGGGCGGCCGGCAGGAAGGCGCGGCCATCGCCCTCGCGCCACGCGTTCCAGGCGTCGGGCAGCGTGCGCAGGCCGGGGGTGATGAGCAGGCCGCCGCCGTGCCGCACGAACTGTTCGAGCCGCAGCGCGCTTTCGTTCGGCAGCTGCGGGACGTCCGCCAGGATGATGGCGCCGTAGGGACTGAAGTCGGCCATTTCGGCGAACGCCGCGGCGGAGACCAACTCGGGCTGCAGCACGAAGCCGGACACGGGCGGCGGCCGGCGCACGGGCTCGCTGCCCGCCCGCACGGGCTCGGTCGGCAGCGCCTCGGCCGTGGCCCGCGCCGGCGCCAGCGCCAGCGCCACGCAGGCGCCGGGCCGCTCGAGAAACGCCGCCCCTGCCCCGCCGTCCACGACGAGGACGGGGATACCGGCCAGGACATGCTTGACGACGGTGCGGACGTTGTCGGCGGGCAGATCGTCCACCGCGCCGATCTCCGCCCGCACGACCTGCGACCCCGGCCGGGCGAAGCGCTGGCGCACCCGCACCGCGCCGGCGACGCCGGGGTCGAGCGTGCCGAGGGAGCGGTCCACGAGCACGGCCCCGCCCGCGTGCACAGTCACGGCCCCCGGCGCGAGGGGCTCGGTGCCGGTGTTCTCGACGCGGACTTCGATTTCGATCTCGCGGTCCACGCCCACGCAGCCCCGCCCCACGCGGACGGCGGTGACGGCCGCGTTGCGCACCGCGGGGCGGCCCCGCAGCGTGCGGTAGAGCACGCGCGGCGGCGCCGGCAGCGTCGCGCACACGCCGCGCAGCAACTCCCAGCGCGCCGGCTGATCCAGCTCCCAGCCGTGGCGCTGCGCGTCGCCGATGAGGACGATCTGTTTGTCGGGGTAGAGCCCGTCCGCCAGGCAGCCCACGGCCGCCGACAGCGTGTCCAGCGCGCCCAGCGTGCCGCCGGCGGGCTGCAGGTTGGTGAGAAGCGCGGCCAGGGCGGCGCGGTCGGTGGAAGGCGTCGGGGTGAGCCGCTGCGGCGCGTCCGCCCCGAGCACGAGGCTGAAGGTCGTCCCGCGCGGCGCCTGCCGGATCAGCCGCGCGGCCTCGTCCACGGCGCGCTCGAACTGGCTGCGGCCGTCCACGACGAGACGCATCGAATCCGAGCCGTCGAGGATCAGCGCGACGTCCTGCCGGCCGTTGGCCCCGCCGGGGCCGCCGCGGAGCCGCTCCCGGACGTAGGCGGCCGCCGCGAACAGCAAAGCGGCCGCGGCCAGCCCCGTCAGCGTCCAGCGCCAGCGCGGGTGGCGCCACAGCGCCACGGAGGCGCCCAGGGCGGCGATCGCGCCCAGCGCGCAGGGCAGCACCACGCCCCACGGCACGCGCGAGGAGGCGGGCACGAACGGCCGCGCGACGGCCAGCACGACGAGGGCGACGAGCAGGCAGCGGGCGACGAGCAGCAGCACCTCCTCAAGCAGGATGCGGCGGCGGCGGATCACCAGCGAATCGAGCAGGAACTGCACGGCTCCCCAGTCGAGGACCCGCGCCGCCTTGCGGTTGAGCAGGTGCAGGATGATGGGCACGGCCACCGCCAGCAACCCCAGCAACACCATTGCATTCAGGAACAACATGCCTTGTCGCTCCGCCGCCGCGCGGCGGCGCGCTACCGGGAGAACCGGCGGCGCGCCAGGTAGGCCGCAAGGGCCTGTTCAAAGGGCATCTGTGTGCTCATCGGCACGTAGTCCGCCCGCAACTGCCCGCACCCCTTCTCCAGCCGGGACACGAACTGGCGCACGCGCTCGAGGTACAGGGCGCGCACGGTGCGGGGATCCACCTGGAGCCGCACCTGCGGATCCTCCAGGTTCCGAAAGACGTGAAACCGGTCGAAGGGGAAGGTCAGTTCCTCCTCCGCCATCACGTGGAAGACCACGATCTCGTGCTTCCTGTAGTCGAAATGGTGCAGCGCCCGGACGATCTTGTCGGCGTCGTCGAACAGGTCGCTGATGACGATCACGAGCCCGCGCCGCAGCACGCGCTCCGCGGCGGCGTGCAGCACCCCGGCCAGGGCGGTCTCGCCGGAGGGCCGGGTCGCGTGCAGCGTCTCCAGGATCCGGCGGACCTGCGTGCGCCGGCTGCGCGCGGGGATGTATTCGCGCACGTCCGTGTCGAACGTCAGGAGGCCCACGGCGTCCTGCTGGCGGATCAGGAGGTGCGTCATGGCCGCGGCCAGGTACTGCCCGTAGCGGAACTTGGAGAGCCGCTGGCCGTCCACGGCGCAGGCCCGCTCGCCGGTGTAGGCCATCGAGCCGGAGCAGTCGAGCACCACGGTGGCCCGCAGGTTCGTCTCCTCCGTGTACTGCTTGACGTAGTAGCGGTCGCTCTTGCCGTAGACGCGCCAGTCCACGTCGCGGATGTCGTCGCCGCAGACGTAGGGGCGGTGCTCCTCGAACTCCACCGACGCGCCCTTGTGCGGGCTGACGTGCCGGCCGCTGACGAACCCCTCCTTGGGCCGCCGGGCCAGGAACTCGAGCCGGCCCAGGGTGGCGGTCGCCGACGGCGGCAGCAGCCACAGGTAGTCGAGGGTGTTCAGGCTGGTTTGCATGGGATGAGTCGGCCGCCGCGGCGCCGCGCCGCACGGTCGGGCCGCGGGTCTACACTTCCGCCACCTGCGCCGGCACAACCTGCTCGACGAGCGTGCGCACCAGCTCGTCGCTCGTCACGCCCGCCGCCTCGGCGTTGAACGTCAGGATGACGCGGTGCCGCAGCACCGGCAGCGCCACGGCGCGCACGTCCTCGGTCGTGGCGTGGTAGCGCCCCTTGAGGATGGCGCGCGCCTTGGCCGCGGTAATGAGGTAGATGCCGGCGCGCGGGCCAGCGCCCCAGTGCACCATCTCGCGCACGATGGAAGGCGCCCCGGGCTCCTTCGGCCGCGTGGCGCGCGCCAGGTCGCGCGCGTACTCGATCACGTGGTCGGCCACCGGCACGCGCCGCACGACCTGCTGTAGCTGCAGCACCTCCTCGGTCGCCAGCGCCACCTCCGTGCTCGGCTGCTCGGCGCCCGTGACCTGCCGGATGATCTGCCGCTCCTCGTCCGCGCTCGGGTAGTCCACGATGATGTTGAACATGAAGCGGTCGAGCTGCGCCTCGGGCAGCGGGTAGGTGCCCTCCTGCTCGATC
>CAYOBW010000157.1:7200-16265 GCA_964402115.1 uncultured Victivallales bacterium | reverse complement strand
GCAGCGGCCGCATCAGGGAGACCGCGCGCACCGACTCCAGGCTCAAGAGGCCCGGTGAGAGGAGGTCCACGCGCACGAAGCGGAACCCCGACATGCCGGTCTCGCGCGTGCCCAGCCAGGGCAAGTCGATGACACCGTCGCGGATGGCGTGGTCGTTGCAAGCGCCACGTTCGCCCAGCTCGGCCATGGCTTCCGCCGCCGATTCGCCGAAGCGCACGCGCACCTTCACGTTCCTGCCGCTCGGCCCGCCCGAAGCCAGTTGCACACCGCCGTGCAGTTCCCGTCCGAAATCGAGCAACACCGAAGCCGGAGCGCCCTTGTTCTCCATCCGGCAGCCGGTCCCGGCGAGGAACGGGCCCTCCGGCACTTGCCCGTACCGCGGGGCCACGAGGAGTTCCGCACCGCTCACCGACGCCTTGTCATCCGACGCCGAGACCCACAGCACACGGGTCGGCATCACGAACGACCGGACACGCGTATCGATCTGCTCCGCGGCCGTCGCGCATCCCGCCACCGCCACCAGGAGCCAGTTTGCCATGTTCATGCTCATGATCCTCTTTCCGTGTTCACTGTTCACTGGCAGCTGTTCACTGGCAGTTTCGCTCAACCTCGTGGCGAGACCGCCAAGCGGCCTCGTAGGCCGGCAGGCGGGCCCGCAGGCGGGCCACCAAATCGCGGGCAGAAAACTGTCCCGGCGCACTGGGCGCGTCCAGGAAACCATAGGTCAGACAGGAGCCGCTGGCAGGGAAATCCACGCGCGTCGCCGCACCGAGCGCACCCATGCCCAGCACACACAGCGGACGCTGCCGGTTGGCGGCGAGCAGCGCGGCCAGCGTTTCGCTATCGCCCGGATGCGTAACCGTCGTGACAAGCTTGGGTATGGCGGACGGGAGCGCGCGCATGGCGTCCACGCGGGCCTGCAGTTCAGCCAGTGGCGGAGTGCCGGAGAAATCGTGAAAAGACACGATTACGGTCTTGCCCAACGCAGCGGCCTGCTGGCAGAGCCCGGCAGCCAGCGGACTGCGAGCCTCCACGTCAACGGCCGTCAAGCCCTGCAAGGCAGCCGTCAGCAGCGGGCTGCGATCCTCGTCCGGCAACTGCCACTGCCCACCCTCGGCCGCCAAACGCAACGTCAGGAGCACCGTCCAACCGGCGGCCTCGATGCGGCGCGCATGCGCCAGCCATTCCGGCGTCTCTGGTCCCACCATGTCCAGCCGGACCTCCACCCAGTCGCCCGTGCATACGTCCGCCGGGTTGGGGGCGGTCAGCGTCACGGCTCGCGTCAGCGTACCGACCACGCAGGGCCGTCCGGGACCCGGTACAGGCGTTGTGGGCGCTTTCATTATTCCCCTCGGCAGACGGCGGCGATGGACTCCCACCACTTACTCCACGATGGTGACAGACATACCCGCGGAGGCAAACAGGTAGAGTTCCTCGACGTCTGCGTTGTGCATGCGCACGCAGCCTGCGCTTTCGGACTTGCCGATGCTGGCGTCATCCCATGTGCCGTGAATCCCGATGCCCCCCACGTCAAGCGTATCGCCCATGGCCCGGATGGCCAGCCAGCGCGTGCCGAGGATGTTCTCCGGATGGCCGAAAGGGATCTCCTTCCCGTCACGAGGCCACCACACCGGTTCCTTCTGCTTGTCGCTGACGACAAACGAACCGGCCGGGGTCTTGTCGTGCTTGCCGGTACCCACGGCATAGCGCTTGAAGAACTGGTCGTTGAAGGTCAGCAGCAGGTCGTGTCGCGACTTGCTGATGACCACGGCAAACGTCCCCTTGAGTATCCGCAGGCGGTCGCCGGCCTTGATCAGGTCCGGGCGCTTGATCTCGTTGCCGCGGACAACGAGGTCCATTGTTGTTGCGAACTTCCTGGCAATGCGGTCTATGGAGTCGCCGGCCTTGACGATGTAGTCCTCCTTTTCGACCATGGGGGCAGGCGAAAGCGCCAGGCGGATATGGATGGAGCCCAGCAGCGTCTCGATCTCGGCACGAGAGCGGTCCGGAAGTCCGCCGGCCAACAGCGGCAGGAGCAATGTGCGGGCTTGTTGCAGATTGCCGCCCTGTTCAGCCGCCTGGGCAGCGGAAAGCACTTGCGTCACCTCGGGGGTAACAACGGCGGGGACTTGAACCTGTGAAACGCCTCCGGTAGCCGTCGAAGCCGTGCCAGCCGATGTCAGAGCGGCCGTACCGGGCGTCTTATCGATTCCCTTCGGTGAGCGACCACGTGGTCCCCAGACCACGAGAGCCGTCACGCCCGCCATGACTGCAACCATTACGCCCACATATAGCCAGCGGCGGCCAGTCGGGGCTTTGAACGTTTCCAGATCGCGCATCTTCATCTCGGCCTCCCTCAACACTCCGCCGCTACGCCCCCAAAACGAAAGGGGCCGGTCACGCTGGCGTGCCCCGGCCCCTTAACTGAATCTCAAACTCCCGATGCTTCAGATCGTCTACTAAGCCCCCGGGGCAGCAGTCTGCTGTAAAGTGACCGTCAGAACACCGGGGTCGTCGTCGTCGTTGTCGGCGTTGTCACGGCGGCTGTCTGCGGTACCGAGACCGTCAGGGGGCCGGTCGTGCCACGAATATCCGCCGTTTGCCCAGGCTCGATCCAAGTGCCCTGCATAACGCGATCGGCCAAGGTTCCGGTATACACGGCTGAAGCGGTCGCAGACTCGCCCGGCGTGTAGTTGCCCGCGAAGGAACCCACAATGGAGACTTGCGCGCCATTGCCGGCCACGCCACTGACTTCGAACTCGGCCGACACCTGCCCGCCCACGGCACCGCTCTTGTCGCCGCCAGCCACGGCCACGCTGACCATCTTACCCTCGTAACGAGCCCCGTTACTGTCAACAATGGTCAACTGATTCCCCGCCTGCATGACGTTGAACGAGTAGATCGGCGTGCCCGAGGACCCAGGGTCAACGCTGCCGGTCGTGCCGCCGGACCGGTACGTGTAGCTCGCCACGATCGGGGTGCCGGACGCCAGCAAGGCGCCCTTGAGATCGATGGCCCACTGTCCGGTATTGTAGTTGATCGAGCCGGTCATGGTCCCATAGCCCGTCAGACCGCCGCTGCCGTTGTCCGCAAACGTCCAACCGCCTGCGACGATGGTCAACGTGCCCGAATTGATGGGTATGTTCCGCACGCGACCGCCATAGATGGAGTTGTCTGCCACACCGGTGGCGATCTGCTCGCCGGTGACCACAACCGTTGAGGGTTCCGAACCCGGCGTCCGTGTGAACATAGTCACAATCGCACCGCCGGCGGGCGACCGATAGAGCCCGGAGAAGTTGACCCAGCTATAGCTGTCGTCCCACGTTCCGTCGCTGCCGGTTCCCGTCCACTCACAACCGGCCAACAGGCCTGTCATGCACACCGCAACCGCCACCAGTCGAAGACCACGCCTCATCTCGTCCCCCTTATGCTGTGCCACTGGAAACAGATCCGGAATCTACACCCGATGCCCGCCGTCTGCAACAAGATACCGCACTTGCCCGTCATCCTTCGTGGCATAACGGATTGCCAGGCACAGGTCGAGCACGCCTGCCCGACCCGTACCAAGCAGCCATTCCTGTCCTACTTCAGCCGGAACCGCAACTGGAACACGCCACTCGCGCCGCTGGCGGTGTTAGCCGTCACGTTGGTCGGTGCGGTCACGTCGCCCGTCGAGTTCACGGCTCCCAGTTCGGTCCAGTCCTCCCACCAGTTCGCGAGGCTACCCTTGCTCAGTACACGGTAGATGCCATCGAGTGAGCGTGGGTTGCTCGCCAGGTTCCAGCGCACGGTAACTGTCGTCGGACCGCCCGAGGCGATGCTCGTGATATGCAGCGGTACGGTGCTGGCCGCAATGGTCGGATTCGAACCCGAGCCGATTTCCTCCAGGTCGGACAGACCGTCGCCGTCCGTATCCGCGGCAGCCGGATTCAACCCAGCCCAGGCCAACTCGATGCTGGTCGGCACGCCATCGCCGTCATCATCGTTGTTCAGCGGATCCATCTTGGCGCCAGGCAACGTAGCCTCGGCGAAGTCCGACAGGCCATCACCATCGGTGTCAGCCTTGCGCGGGTTGCTTCCCATGTTGAACTCGTCCAGATCACTCAGCCTGTCGCCGTCTCCGTCCGTGAAGCCCGTCGACCCGACCTTGCCGGCGGCGATCAGATTGCCGAAGAACTGCATCTCCCACGCATCCGGCAGCCCGTCATGATCCGTATCGCGGTGGAGGAGTTCCACGACGACACCGACAATGCCGCTGTTCAACTGGATGGCGCCCGGGAACTGGTACACGCCGATGACGGCGGCGGCAAAACCCCACGACTCGTAAACGCCGAGCGCACCGTCTCCATCCTGATCCAGGAAAGCCCGCACGTAGTAGGTTCCACTTGGCAACCCCTTCAGCGTGTAGACAGGGAACGTTGCCGCGCTGCTGCGGACCTGGGCCAACGGCACACCGCCAAAGCCGGCATTGTCGAAAGCCTGCACCACGAACGTGCCGTTCATAATCTGCGTGCCGCGCTGGTAGATCGTGCCCGCAATGGAGAACGGTCCGCCAACCGAGTTGCGCAGGTCCACCTGGAAGCTCTCCGTGTCCGACGGCACACTGCTGACGTGCGGATCGCTGGCCACGACGGTCCACGAGTACATGCCGTCCGTGAACCCAACGTCACCCGCGAGTTTCGGCAGCACGTAACGGTAGGCGCCATCCGCCTCGCGGTAGGGCACATGATCCGAGATCACGATCGGCGTACCCGCCGGCGCGGTCGGCGTGAGCGTCAGGGTGAAGCGCGAGATGCGATCTTCCGTCGCCGATCCCATGCGCCAGACGAACTCGTTGCGCGCCTTTCCAAGCCGCTGCCCCCCGACGGGATAGACCGCCGCGGGTTTTGGCTGGTGGCGCGCAGGCGTGGATGACCCCGGCCAGGTGATCGTCTGCAAGCCGGTCGCAGCCCCGACGTCCCACCGGTAGGTGACGTTCCCCGCCAGCGCGCCCAGACTCCAGATGTCGCCCTCGTGGAAGTAGGTGCGCGGCTTCCGGATGTTGCGCCTGATCACAACAGGCGCACCCGCCACGCTCGCGTTGCGGATGATGACTTCGTAGCTGTTCGTGTTAGCGATCACGGGCCAGGCAAAGCGCAGGAACCCTGGCAGCTTATCGGAGAGGCCAACCGTGATGTTGTTGACCGCATCCCAAGAGATCGCGATAGGCTGTCCGCACGCAAGGCCGGCCGGCGTCACGCCGTCCCAAGCCGTACCCGCGGCTCCGAAGTAGGCGAAGAACCAAACCGGCCCTTCGCGCAAGTGCCCCGTGTCCCAGGCCGGAATCGTGACGGTGTACGGCATGGTCCAATCAACCGCACCCACATCGATGTCGACGGTCGCGCTAGGCACACCATCCATGCTGTTCGTGTTGAACGCTTCGATGTGGATCGTCTGCCCCGCATTGTAGCCGACGTATTTGAACGTGAACGAGAGGGGCGGCAACGGGTACGCCGTGTTGAGTTCGGGGCTCGTCGGCAGTCCCTGTGCCGTTCCGGCTACCATCAACTCCGCAAGGTTGCTCCAACCATCGCCATCAGGATCGCGCTGGCTATCGTAGACAAGCGGGTTGAGCCGGTTCGGATACTGTTCCTCCCACGCGTCGGGCAGGAAGTCGGAATCCGTGTCGTTGCCCAGTACCGGCATCCACAGCGTGTTGTACCTGACGAATGCGGTTTTGCCTGCCAGCGTTCCAGCGTTAAACCACTCGTTCGGCCAGTCCTTGGCGACGTTCGTGTCGAAATCCTCGACCTGGCCCCACAGCCAGGGCGCGAAGCCGCTCGTGCCGGTGCTGCCGGCGCGGAAGGCCGTGCCGTCATCGAACCGGTAGTAGGCCACCAGCGTCCCCTCGTCCCCACGCAGCGTCACGGCAGTTGGCGCCGTGGGCGTGCTCCAGACGCGCACTTCATCGATGAGGCCGGCAAAACCCATGCCGATCCGCTGCCACACCGGCCCGACGCCACCGACGCGCGGCGTGTCGGTGTAGACCGCACGCCCGTCCTCGACGAAGTTCACGTAGAGCTTCATCTCGTTCAGATCGTCGTTGAACGACATCTGAACGTGCGTCCAGGTCTTGCCGTCGCAGACGATGGCGCGGGCTCCAGTCAGCTTGTGCGCACTGAACCCGCCTGTCAGTTTCCGGGTCGCGTCCACGCTAAGGAAGTAGTTCGGCGTCCCGGCTTCGATCTGGCGAGCCAGGATCGTGCCGTTGCCAGTCCAGTTGTTGGACGGGCAAATCCACGCCTCGATGGACCAGTTCTTCAGCGCGAAGCGCGGCGAGTTGGGCAGGCTGACGTAGTCGCCGGCCGAACCGCCCAGCTCCAGCGAACGCCGCACGAGCGGGCTCGCCGCGTCGGCGGGGTCGGTCCAATTCGTCACCTCCATGCCGTCGGCCAAGCCGTCATCGTCCGTATCCGCCAGCATCGGATGCACAGCCGCGCCCTGCTCCTCGGCATTCGGCAGACTGTCGCCATCGGGGTCCTCGTCGCCGTCGCGGACGCCGTCGTCGTCCGTGTCAACATCGCGCGGATTCGTGTCGGCGTAGTACTCGTAGAGGTTGTTCAGACCGTCGGTGTCCACATCGTCGGTCGCGTTGCCCGCGCCACCGAAGAACAGGTTCTCGTACCAGTTGGGCATGCCGTTGTCGTCGGAGTCCTGCTCATGGATCAACCGCACGTAGTTTGCGGCATCGAAGACCACGTTGGTCAGCGCATAGTCCCAGTCCAGCGCGTGGACGAAGTCCTCGGCCGTCACACCTCCGTCATCGAACGGATACCAGGCAATCGGGCCACCCGTACCGGCAGCGGCTCGAGAGGCGCGCAGCAAGGGCTCGTTGAGGAACTGAGCGTGCTGTCCGGCGTACTCGGCCAGGGCGCGCGGGTAGGCATACGCGTACAGCTCGTAGAAGCTGATCAGTCCGTCCCCGTTGGCATCGCCCTTCTGGAAAGCCTCCAGAACGTACCTGGTGAAGAGGCCGTTTCTGCCGAACTCAACGCTGAACTCATTGTAGTCCGCGGCTGTGATCCAGCCCACCTGCGGCGCGCGAATCGTTCCGTCGCGGTTGCGGGGGGCAATCTGGGCCAAGCGCTCGTTCACGCGCTGCGCAAACTCCCAGACCGGCTTGCCGTCCACCGACTTGAACATGCCGCCCGAGTTGCAGGTGTCGATGACCATGATCATGCGTACGTTGTCCGCGAAGTTCGTCAGATCGTTGGCGAACTCGAAGTCATTGTAATCCGCATCGTGCGTGCAAATCAGTGTGTCGAGGCCGTTCACCTGACCGCCGTGGCTCGAGTGGAAGTAGACCACCAGATCGCCGGCGCGCGCCTGCTGGGCCTTGCGCCGCAACTCGGCCTGGATCACCGCCTTGGTGGCGCCGGAATCCGTCAAGGTCGTGCAGTTAGCGGCATTCCACTGAACCGTATCCTTGAGCAGCGTGGCCCGCATGTCATTGGCGTCGTTAACGCAGGCGTTCAGCGGTGACGGCCCGTAGGCCGTCGCGTACTCGTTGATGCCGACGAAAATGCCGTAGCTCGTGTAGGCCAGGGCGTTCGTGCCCGAATTCGCCGGCGCCGTGACGGCGCGCGGGAAGACGTACATCAGGTCCGCAATGGTGGCGGCGTCGAGCGCCGTGTTCCACACGACGGCCTGATCGAGCCGGCCATGCAGTCCGCGACCCAGCGTCACGTGCCCGATACCCACGGCGGGACGTTCCAGCGTCACCAGCGAGGCGTAGACGGTGCCGTTCACGAAGAGCGACAGGCTGTCGCGCGCATCGCTCCACACACCCACGAGATGCACCCAGGTCCGGGCCGGCAGGGCAGGAACGGACGTCGCAGCCCGCAGGGTCGTCCCAGCTTCCGTCATGAACTCCACGTTCGGCTTGTTCGCGTTGATCGTGAGTGCCATCGTCTTCTTGCCGCTGGCTGCCACGCGCTCAAGCACGGCGCCGGTTTCCGTTGCGCCGTCCAGGTAAACCCAGGCTTCCAACGACCACTCCTGCATGTCTGCGAACCGGTCCGTACGCGGATCGGTGCCAGCGGGCACCGGTACGGACGTGCCATTGAGCACGAGACTGCGCTGTACGATCGGGCTGCGCGAGTAACTCGGACTGGTGACAAACCGGCCGGACTTGGGTGTCTTGTAGTCGATCTCGCGGGAATCGGACTCGGTGTCATCGTCCGTATCCCAGCGGCCGGGATGCGTGTTGAACACATTCATCTCGTCCGCGTTGCTGAGCCCGTCCTTGTCGCTGTCGTCATGCCCGTCAGCGATGCCGTTGAGATTGCTGTCCGCGGCATTGGGATTGGTCCCCGCGTAGAACTCGCCAAGGTTGTTGAGGCCGTCACCGTCGAGGTCGCCGGTGGCGCCGTCATCGCCGTCAGGAATCACCGGATCGAGGCCGTACGCCAGCTCCCACCAGTCAGGCAGCTTGTCGCCGTCACGGTCGCCGTTCAGATTAGGCACCTTATTGGGAACCACGACAGCGCCTTCCAACTTGGCGGCGTGCACCCAGTTGTTCTCCCAATCCCTGACTTCCGAGAAGTCCTCAACCGTCTTGCCGCCATCGTCGAACCGGAAGTTCGCGCCCGGCTGACCCGGCTTGCCGTAAAGGGTCTGGATACCGGCAATATCATCGGGTGCCAGCAAGGCGGCCGGACCGAGGTACGGGAACATGATGGCCGTAGGATCATCCGAGTGGCCCAACCCCAGCGAATGACCCAGCTCGTGCACGGCCACCGCGCGCAGGTCGGTTGGCGAACCGTTGCCCCAAGCCTCAGCCTGGTCGAACGTGACGTCGCCCACCATCGGGAAGTAGGCGTAGCCCAGCACGCCACCCGCTCCATCGATCGGCGCGAAATTGTAGTCAATGCTGTACGGCAGGCCGGGGGCATCCGCTTCGCGCCAGGTAATGGCCGCCACGGTGGACCACAGGTTCATCGCGTATATGATGGCCTCCTGCTCGCCATCGCCTTCAATCTTGGTCGTTCCGTTGATGAAGAAATACGAGAGGTTGGCCTGGCCCA
>CAYOBW010000157.1:5055-7100 GCA_964402115.1 uncultured Victivallales bacterium | reverse complement strand
TAGGCAATCAGCACGCCGTCAACATACAGCTCGAGGCGGTTGGACTCCGGATCGTACGTGCTCGCCAGGTGCGTCCACTTGCCAACGGGCACCTGCATGCCGAAGCCAGGGGCCACGACCACATCGCCGGATTTGATCCCGTTCAGACGAACCTCCGCTTCGCCCTTCGGCTGGAAGCGCACATAAGGACGCAGCAGCGTCCCGCCGAGAGGTTCCAGGCCCATTTCGTAGTTGATCCCGAAACCACCCAAGACCGAGTCTGCCACGAACCGGCTGATCAGTACGCCGCCGCTGCTGCCGACGTCAGGATTGACCCACATCTCGATGGTCCACTTGTCCGTCATCAGTTTGTTCTGCGGCGGCACGACCATGCGCGAGGCCCCGTTGAAGTACAGGGAGCGCGGCACGACAGGGTCAAGCGAGTTCAAGGGGTCGGAGAAGCCGGTTGCCACCTGAGCCGTGACCAAGCCGTTGAAATTGTCAGACCCGGTGAGTTCCTCACCATCGGTGACACCGTCGTCATCCGTATCCGCCAGGTTCGGCATCGTGGCCACACCCTGCTCGTACAGGTTGTTGAGACCGTCGCCGTCGGAGTCCGCCTTCGCGTCCGTGCGCCCATCACCGTCGGTGTCCTGCGAGTTCGGGTTCGTGCCCGCATAGTACTCGTACAGGTTGTACAGACCATCCAGGTCGGGGTCGCCCATGTCGCCATTGCGCGTGTTGCCGTCGTAGGGATCGAGACCGAAATTGATCTCCCACCAGGTCGGCATGCCGTCACCGTCAGGGTCAATCGGATCCGTGCCGATCGTATCAAGGTCCCAGAGCGGCACATCCTGGTCAGCCTTGGCGAAGCGCAGCGGCAGCAGATCGTTATAGAGGGTGCCGCTATCGCCGTCGTTCACGTGGATGTACGTGAAGTTGTAGGGGTCTGAGGAGTTGGGATAAAGAGCGGCAACGTGGATGTTCGTCTCGCCGCCCTCGATGTCCACGACGGTGGTGGACGTTTCGCTCCACCCGTAGTAGCCGGAATCCTGCGGCATGGCCAGGGGCAGGTGCGAACCGGCGCTCTCGATCCACGGTATGTACATATAGTCGTTGTAGACCAGCGAGCGGTCCTTGTACGTGCGCCACCACTGGACGCCGGGGTAGGAGCCGTCGTTTGGCCGTCCGTTCAGGAGCGAGAAACCCTGCGGCGAGACCGGGTCGTGATCCGGATCGGGCAGGTCGTCGAAGGAGTACTGGTAGAACAGCGTGAACTGGTCCGCCACCTCCTGACGGCGCATGTGCCGGAACATGCTCTGGGCCACGGCGCCTTGCGCCTTGGCCTCGTCCCAGACGCGCACTTCGTCCACCCAACCCGCGAAGAAGTTGGACAGCTGGGTTTGCGCGTTCGTGGGTATGGGCCCGGAGGTCGGCACGGCAAAGACCGAGGCGCCGGCAGGCACCGCGCCGGGGCTGTTCTCGTGCGCGCCAATGATGATCGGCGCCGCATAGACGGTTGGCGCCTCGCTGTCGAAGTAGCCGTTCGCCGGCCGTTCGCGCGAGGGCACGGACTGCACGGGTATGCCGTTGATGTAAAGGCTGAGCATGCCAGCCGCGCCATCGTAGACACCCGCCAGGTGCGCCCAGGTATTCGTCGTCAGGCGGCGACTCGGCGGTGCCTTGGCCTGCACGAACAGCGGGTCGAAGCCGGAACCGTCATACGCCACGTAAGGCAACCCCTGCTCGTCCAGCGCGAGGCGGAAGTTCAAACGGATCGAATTCGGCCAGCCCATCGGGTTGCCATTGGGCACTTCCAGGGGACGTTCGACAATGACCTGCTCCACGCCGGTTCCGGGGCGGGACGGGCGCACCCAGGCTTCAACGGTGAACGATCTGAAGTTGAGGCTGCCAAAGGCTTGGGAGATCATCGTTCTGGCCGCCGCGTCACCGTTCAAGTACAGCGCGCGCCGCGCGGGCGGGCTCTCGGAATCAACCGGATCCGTCGCGCCGCGGGACGTGGTGTCGACGAGCTCGGCGCGGTCGCCCAGGTTGTCGTTGTCCGT
>CAYOBW010000157.1:0-4955 GCA_964402115.1 uncultured Victivallales bacterium | reverse complement strand
TAGAGGTTCACCCAGCTCTGCTCGTAGCCGGTGTCCGTGATCCACAATGGCGAAGGGTCGGAGTGGTAGAACGCGGGCGCATTCTCGCCGGGCTGGATGGACTCGTCGACGTTGGGCAAGCCGTCCTGGTCCGAGTCCAGGATCTGGTGCCCGTTGATGTACGGCTGCACGCGCACGTCGTAGGGCGGCAGGAGGAGCGACTGGACGAAGCCGCCGGCATCGCGCGACAAAACAAGGTCGTACGTGCCAAACAGCGGGTTCAGTCCGTGGTAAGCCTCGTAGTAGTCGTCCATGAGGTCGCCGTCCGAATCCCAGTCGCCCGGATCGGTGGAGGAGAACCAGACCTTGGTCGGCTGGACGACGCCGAGGCAGTAGTTGAACGGGATCACGGCGGCGGCCCGATGAATGTCAACGTCGGCAAAGAAATGCCAATCCCAGTCGAAGGGCTGCCCCTGCATGAAGAAGTCAAACGGGTCGTAGCCGCCAGCGCCCTGCCCCGGCGCCCAGACGTCGTACTGCCAGTGGTAGACCGCGTTGCACCAGTACTCCTGGTAGTTCACGATGCGGTCATCGTCAGGATCGGCCATGGGATCATCCACGGAGCCGTCCACGGTGGCCGCAAAAGAGTGCTCCCAAGCGTCCGGGATATGGTCGCCGTCGGTGTCAGCCGTGCAGGGATTCAGACCGCCGCCCTGATAGCAGTGCCCGCTCCAGCCCGCCGCGTTGTTGTACTTGAATCCGGCCTTCTCCCAGTTCTCGGGCATCTGGTCGCCGTCTGTGTCGGGATTGCGAGGGTCGGACGGGTAGATCTTGTTCTCCCAGGAAGCGTCAGTCAGCGTCTGGCAGCCGTTGTATGCGCCACCAAATTCCTCACGGTTGGAAATGCCGTCAAGATCGGGGTCATGCCCGCCTCCGTTGGGGTTATTCACGCCGTTCGGCCCGTTCTGCGGGTTCAGGCCAACGTACCACTCCCAGCCGTCCCACATGCCGTCGTCGTCGCTGTCGTTATCGCGCGGACAGGTCGGTGCGGGGGCGTTGAAACACTCATCCCAGTTCGAGAAGGCCCGCGTATTCGGTGTTGCCGTAACCTGCCCGGTTAGGTACTGCCATATCTGTTGGTAGTTCGGCCCCCAGGAGGTGTACGGGTTGTAGCCGTTGGCGACGTAGCAGGCGTTGTGAATGTTGCCCGCGCCGTCGTCGGCCATGTAGTCGCCGTCAGGGTTCTCGTTGCCGTCCTGCGTGCCGTTCCGGTCCGTGTCGGCATACCAGGGATCGTAACCGAACGTGATTTCCCAGTGGTCCGGCATCCGGTCGCCGTCCACAGTCCCTATACCGGCAAAGGTTGGATGCGTCGTGGAATTGCGCATCGCGTTGGCATTGAACTCGTTGAGGTTGTTGAAGTTCCCGTTCGGCGCGCCCGACGCGTAGACGTAGGTCTGGTCGCCGTCCGGATTGCCGCCGGGGCCCATCGGTCCATTGTTGGGACCGGGGTTCAGGGGATCCAAGGCGAAGTCGTTCTCCCAGCCGTCGGGCAAACCATCTTCGTCCGTGTCGGGGTCGAGGGGATCGGTCGTCCGGGCATAATTCGTCACCGTCGCCCCGTAGGCATTCACAACCTGGATCTCGGCCGGGTCGCCCGGCATTCTCGTGAACTCGTCGATGTTGCGGTAGTTGTCGATGTCCTTTCCACTCAGGACGTTCTCGGGCGTGGTCAGGTAGCGCCGGTCACCGTCCGGATTGCCGTTGGTTCCGTTGTCAGCCACGGCGCTCAGGGGATCGAGGGCATAGGCCACTTCCCACCCGTCGAGCAGACCGTCGTCGTCGGTGTCCGGATCGGTCGGATTCGTGGAAAGCCGCATCGCAGCGAACAGGGACGTGGTGATGTCCTCGCTGCCGTACCGCACCACGAACTCGGCGTACTCGGCGCCGTTGGTGAACGGCACGCTCGGATTGCCGCTATTGACATTGTAGGCGTAGTCGCCGTCGGGGTTGCCTGTGCCGCCGTAGATCCCGGCGCCGGAGAGCGGGTCGAGGGCGTAGAAGACCTCCCAGCCGTCGCGCAGTTTGTCCTTGTCCGTGTCAGGGTTGTTCGGGTTGGTGTTGTTCGTGTACTCGTCGAGGTTGACGAGGCCGTCGAGGTCGGGGTCGAGGTTGGCGTCGAGCGGGGATTTCGGGTCAAGCCCGTTGCCCTTCTCCCACGTGTCCGGCATCCCGTCGCCGTCGAGGTCACCGGTACTGAAGAGCACCTGGATGTCCCAGGTCGAGCCGTCGGAGACGAGCGTCAGCGGGTTGACGTTTACCAGGTTTGTGGGAACGTTGCCGCTCCACTCGAAGAACGAGGACCCCGCATCGGGCAAGGCCGTCAGGATGAGCACATTGTTGGTGTCCGTGGCCACGACAACAGGATTGCCGGGCCCGTCCGTGATGCCGAGAGTCGTGTTCTGCGCCAAGGCTTGTCCAGTCCCCTCACCCGGTTGCCCCGTGCCGGTCAACACGGTTACCGTGACGCGGGCTGACGGCTCGGCGAAGTAGGCCAAAACATTGCGGGTCGTGCCGTCCGTGGCGAAACGCAGGGGATTCTGTTGCTCCAACCCGGCCGGAACGCCGCCCTGCCACCGCAGGAAGCGGTACAGCGCGCTGGCTGGAATGGCGCTAAGCACAATCTCGTTCCCGTTGAGCGCGCGGGGGTCGGTGACCGTGTCGGCCGGCCCCTGCCGGTAGCTTGTCGTGATGTTCGTGATTACCACATCGCCGTACAGCGGCTCGTTCACGGCGACGACGATCTTTGGCGGCGGAGCGAAGCTCGCCACGATGTTCATCGAGTTGCCCGATGCCTGGATGGTCGCCCGCGGGGCTTTTGCCAGGCTCGGGGGAACATCTCCCGACCACGTGTCGAACACATACCCCGCATTCGGCCGGCCTTCGATCACCAGCGTCTGTCCCTTCGAGACGCCTGTCAACATAACCAAGGCCGCCGGCCCATACACAACATGAGTGAACTGGTTGGAGGCCCAGACCGTACCGTTGCTCTGCGCCTGAACCGTGATGACGGGCGATGTATCGAACTGCGCCGTGATGTTCATGTTCGAGCCATTGGCCGAGAAACTGACGGTCGCGGACTGTGTAAGTCCGGCGGGGATGTTACCCGTCCATTGCACGAAGTAATAGCCGTTGCTGGGCGTGGCCTGCAACGCCATCACGTCTCCCAGTATGGCGCCCACGCTGGCTGATGACCCTTCCGATTTGACGTGTGTCGTTGCGTTGCTGACCATGACACGACCGCCCAGGACGGGGTTGGCCTGCGCCAGCACGAGCGGGGGCGAGGTGAAAACGGCCGTGATGTTGAGGTTCGTGCCCGGAGCCTGGAACGAGGCCTTGCGCGCATACTCCTTGCCGACCGGAATCTGCCCCGTCCACCGGCTGAAGACGTAGCCTGCGTTCGGGATGGCCTCGATCGTGACAGCGTCGTCCTTGTTCGCACTCGGATCGATCGCCAGCGTACTGGGGCCATAGAGGCGACGGTCCGTCGTGTTGGTAATGGAGACACGGCCGTAGGTGCCGTTGTTGGCTTCAACCGTGATGGTGGACTCGATCTCGAACACGGCCTCGATATAGAGGTTGTTGCCGTTCGCGACGAAGGAGACACGACGCACGGTTTCCTTGCCCGCCGGGATATCGCCTGTCCAGCGTTTGAACACGAAACCGGCCTTGGGAAAGGCCTCGATGGTGATCTGGTCGTTCAGGCTCGCGCTGCGGTCATAGACGTTCGTGGCGGGGCCGTACCCCTTGCGGTCGGTGGCATTGGTAATCGAGACGTTACCGTAAGCGCCGAAATTGGCGCGGACCTGCAAGGTGACCGGGGCGACAAACTTCGCGCGCAGGCTGAGGTTCGTCGGACCGCCCAGGGACGGTCCCATCACCATCATGGGATTGTTGTACTTGAGCGCGTCCAGGTCGAAGTCCGCCGGCACAGAGACGGCTTCCCACTCGCGGAACTCCCGGCCGACCGCGGGCAGCGCCGTCAGCAACATGTACGCTGACGTCGACAGGTCGTTGGTTGTCACGAAGACCGGGGACGGTCCCACGATCCGGGTGGTAAAGTCGTTGAGCACGTTAGTTATGACCACGCGGTCGCCCGACCCCAGAGGTGAGACGGAGAGTGTCACGCGCGATCCCGCAATGGCAGACGAGGCGAGCCCCGCCACCAGCATGCTGTACCACGCCGCCTTGTGCAGTTTACCGATCATAGTGCCCAGTCCTTTCACAGCCCACCCCCTGTCTTGCCCTTGCCCAAAACCCGCCAAGCCTGCCGTGTCCCTGCATACGCCCGGTTGCTCGTTCATTGCTGCCTGCCAAAAGCCTTGCTGCATATGCCCCCGCTGCTGCCTCACGGTTTCACCGCGGCGCCCGCAGGCGCCGTCGGCCCCTTATCCGGCGCGCCCGCGGCATAGACCCGCCGGCGCAACTCAGCCATACCTTGCTGCTGCTCTTCCACGCCCTTGCGCAACTCGGCCAGCTTGCCGTCCTTCTCGAGCAGCTGGTCCAGCTCGCGCTCTTTTGCGCCAAGCTGCTGGCGCAGCGCATCCACCTCGGCGTTCAGTCGCCCAGCGTCGGCGTTCTCCTGAAGCAATGCCTTGCGCCGCTCGGCCATTTTTGCGCGCAGGTCGGTCAGCGTCGCCCAAGACTCGCGCATCTTCAGTCGCACATCCGACGGCACCAGGCCCTCGACGCCCGGCAGGCGATCCGTCCGCACCACCGTCGCCGTGGCGTTTGTGGCGGCAACGGGCGCCACGGCAGGAGCGTTGGTCGACGGGCCCTGAGCCCAGGCCCCAGCCGCCCCCAGCGCCAGCAGTCCCAATGTCACACCCAGGCCTACGCCCCCCACCCTGTCAATTCGTGCTCGCATATGTCTGAAATCTCCCCTGCAGCTCTTCCTAGCGCACCCGCACGGCGCG
>CAYOBW010000156.1:2570-16278 GCA_964402115.1 uncultured Victivallales bacterium | reverse complement strand
GTGGACCGTTGTGAACTATGGCGCTGCGACCAACGGCCAGTCGGTCTCCACCACCCTCACCGGCCTGACCAACGGCACCCGGTACTGGTACCGCGTGTACGCGACCAACGGAGTCGGAACCGCGTGGTCGGCGCCGACGAGAAACGGCACGATGTGGCTGGCGCCGCCGGCCGGCAGCCCCCGCGCGGCCAGCCCGGCGCGGAAGTCCGCCGTGAGCCGCGCCAGCCGCGCGCGCCGGTCGTCGGCTGCCAGGGCGTGCGCGAAGACATGGTGCGTCCACCGCAGGACGAGCGGCGGCAGGGCGGTTGTGAAGATCAGCGAGCGCATGGTGTTGACGAGGGCGTCGCGGATGACGGGAGCGGTGATGGCGAACGCGCCGGTCGAGGCGAGGGCCTTGCCGAAGGTGCCCACCAGGATGTCCGCGTCGGCGAGCACGCCGGCCTCCGCGCACAGCCCCAGCCCGCGCGGCCCGCGCACGCCCACCGCGTGGGCCTCGTCCACGTAGAGCTGCGCGTCGAAGGCGCGTTTGAGGGCGACCAGGCCGGGCAGGTCGGCACAGTCGCCGTCCATGCTGAAGATGGACTCGGTGACGATGAACACGCGGCGCACCCCGGCCCGCCGCGCGGCGAGCAGCTCGCGCAGGTGCGCGAGGTCGTTGTGGCGGTAGCGCACCCAGTCGGCGTGGCCCAGGCGGAGGCCGTCCACCAGGCTGGCGTGGTTAAGGCGGTCCGAGCAGATCAGGTCACCCCGTTCGGCGAGGGCCGGCAGGATGCCGATGTTGGCGTGGTAGCCGCTGTTGAGCACGAGCGCGGCGCGGCCGGGGCCGTACGCGTCCGCCAGCGCCCGCTCCAGGTCGGCGTAGGCCGGGTGCTCGCCGCTCAGCAGGCGCGAGGCGGAGGCGGCCAGCCCGGCCTCGGCGAAGGGGGCGTCCGCAATCCCGGTCGGGCCGGCGCGGAAGGCGCGCAGAAGCTCGGGGTCGCTGCCGCAGCCGAGGTAGTCGTTGGAGGAGAGGTTGAGCCGGACCGCGCCGTCCACCCGCGCCCGGTGCTGGGGCAGCGGCTCGCTGGTGTGCAGCCGGCGCCGGCGTCCCTGCACCTCGAGCGCGGCGAGCCGGTCTCGCCAGTGGTCGTGCCAGGTTGTCGGTGGTTGCGGCATGGCGGAGGTTTCAGGTTTCAGCATTCAGTTGGACCACCTCGCACACGCTGCGCGTGAGGGTGGCGAGGTCCGCGGGTTCCATGATGTAGGGGGGCATGACGTAGATCAGCCGGCCGAACGGCCGCACCCACACGCCGCGCTGCACGAACGCGCGCTGGCAGGCGGCAACGTCCACCGGCCTGTGCATTTCCACGACGCCGATCGCGCCCAGCACGCGCACGTCGGCGACCTGCGGCAGCGTCCGGCATGGCGCCAGCCCGGCGCGCAGCGCCTGCTCGATCGCGGCGACGCGGGCCGCCCACGGCGAGGCGCAGAGTGTGTCCAGGCTGGCCGCGGCGACCGCGCAGGCGAGCGGGTTGCCCATGAACGTGGGCCCGTGCATGAAAGGCTGCCCGCCCGCGCCGATGCCCTCCGCCACGCGCCGCGTCGTCACGACGGCCCCGAGGGTCAGGTAGCCGCCGGTGAGGGCCTTGCCGACGCACATCACGTCCGGCACGCTGCCGGCGTGCTCGGCGGCGAACAGGCGGCCGGTGCGGCCGAAGCCGGTGGCGATCTCGTCGAGGATGAGCGGCACGCCGGCCGCCGCCGTGAGCTCGCGCACGCGCCGGAGGTAGGCCGGCGCATGGAAGCGCATCCCGCCCGCACCCTGCACGATGGGCTCCAGGATCACGCCGGCCAGCTCCTCCGCGTGCCGCTCCAGCAGGCCGCTGAACGACGCCAGGCAGGCCTCGTCCCACGGCCGGTCGAACCCCGCCGGTGGCGCGTCGGCGAAGTACTGCCGCGGCAGGGCGCCGTGAAAGAGGCCGTGCATGCCCGTCACCGGGTCGCACACGGACATGGCGTGCAGCGTGTCGCCGTGGTAGCCCCCGCGCACCGTCAGGAAGCGCTGGCGGCGGGCCTGCCCCGCGGCCGCCGCGGCCTGGATGGCCATCTTCATGGCCACCTCCACCGCAACCGAGCCGGAGTCGCACAGGAATACGCACTCGAGCGCCGGCGGAACCAGCGCGAGCAGCCGGCGCACGAGCTCCACCGCCGGCGCGTGCGTCAGCCCGCCGAACATGACGTGCGCCATGCGGCCGAGCTGGCGTTCGACGGCGGCGTTGAGCGCGGGGTGGTTGTAGCCGTGGATGGCCGCCCACCAGGACGACATGCCGTCGAGCAGCTCCCTCCCGTCCGCCAGCCGCAGCCGCACGCCCGCGGCGCCGGCCACCTCGTACACCGGCAGGGGGTCGGTCAGCGAGGTGTACGGGTGCCAGACGTGCCGGCGATCGAAGGTGAGTATGTCGTTCATGACACGTTACGGGGTGGGGGCCGGGGCGGGGCCGAAATCGGCCAGGTGCCGGCGCAAGGCATCGTCGCGCGCCACATCGCGGCCGCGCGTGGTGAGGTAGCCGCCGGTGATGAAGCCATTGGCCCCCGCGAGCATGAGCAGGCCCTGGAAATCGTTGAGCACGGTCTCGCGGCCGGCCGCGAGCTTGATCACGGCCCGCGGGTTGATCAGCCGGAAGAGCGCGACCGTGCGCGCGACCTCGACGGCGGGCAGCACCGGCTGGCGCTCCAGCGGCGTGCCGGGGATGGGCACGAGGATATTGAGGGGAATGATGTCCACGGCCAGGTCGCGCAGGGCGCAGGCCAGCCCCAGGCGGTCGTCCGGCGTCTCGCCGATGCCGAAAATGCCGCCCGAGCAGACCGTGATGCCATGGCCTTTCAACAGGCGGATCGTGGCCATGCGGGCCTCCACGGGATGCGACTCGGCGATCAGGGCGCGGTAGCGCGCCGGCGCGGTCTGGAGGTTGATGTTGTAGTGCTCGATGCGGTGTTCCGCCAGCTGGCGCGCGGTGGCGGCGCCCAGGATGCCGAGCGAAGCGCTCACGCCGAGGTCGGGGTAGAGCCGGTGGAGCGCGTCGATCGTCGCCAGCACGCGCCGGAAGTCCGGCGTCTCCTCGAGCACGCCGTAGCCGCTCGTGACGATGCAGAAGCTGCGCACGCCGGCGGCATAGGCCGCGCCGGCGGCCGCGAGGATGGTCTCGGTCGCGACGAGCGGGTAGGTCTCGGCGGCGGTGTCGTGGGCCGCCGACTGGGCGCAGAAGCGGCAGTCCTCGCTACATTGCCCCGACTTCGCGTTGATAATCGAGCAGGCCTGGAACGCCGGCGCGAAGCGGTTGCGCACGCGGTTGGCAAGGGCCACGAGGTCGAGCACGTCCTCGCCTGGCAAAGCCGCCAGCGCGCGCGCCAGGTCGTTGTCGAGCGGTCGGCCCTCCAGCACCGTGGCGGCTTGTTGCAGCAGGGGATTCATCGGCGTTCTCCTTTCGGGCTGGCCGCGGGGCGGCACAACTGCACTTCTCCGGAGGCCAGCTCCTGCGTGCCTCCGCCGGGCCGGGCGAGGCGGAGCAGGCCCGCCGCGGTGATGCCCGTGACGCGGCCCCGGACTTGTTCGGCAGGCAGGGTGACCGCCACCGTGCGGCTTGTCAGCACGGAGTGGGCGTTGAGCAGGCGCACCGTGCGGCTGAGGCCGCGGCGGAGCCAGTGCGCGTACTCCGCGTCGAGTTGATCGAGGATGGCCGCCAGCAGGGCGGGGCGGGGGACGGGATGGCCCAGCGCGGCGGCGACCGACGTCGCCGTGCGCCGCAGTTCGGGCGGGAAGGCGGTCGTGTTGACGTTGACCCCGATGCCGAGGATCACCGCGTGAATGAGGTCGGCCTCGGCCTCCATTTCGCAGAGGATGCCCGCGAGCTTCCGGCCGTGCCACCAGATGTCGTTCGGCCACTTCACGGCGGCTTCGCTGCAGCCCGCGGCGTGCAGCGCGCGCAGGACGGCCGCGGCGGCGACCAGCGAGAGCTGCGGCGCCAGCGCGGGCGGGACGGCGGGCTTGAGGAGCACGGAGAGGTGGAGGTTCACGCCGGCCGGCGAGAACCACGCGCGGCCGAGCCGGCCGCGACCGCCCTCTTGCGCATCCGCCACCGCCGTGGCGCCCTCCGGCAGCGCGGCCGCGCGCTCACGCAGGTAGGTATTGGTGGACTCCAGGGCGGGGAAGTAGAGATAAGGGCGACCGATGACGGCCCCGCGCAGCAGCGGCGTGACTTCCTCCGGCACCACCTGGTCCGTGCGGCCCGTCAGGCGGTAGCCGAGGCGGGGGGCGGACTCGATCGCGTAGCCGCGGGCGCGCAGGCGGCGGATCTGCTTGCAGAGCGCCATGCGCGAAACGCCCTGCCCGGCGCCGAGCCGCGCGCTCGACACCCAGGCCCCGGCCTGCGCCAGCGTTTGCAGAATCCGCTGCGCCGTCTCCGCTTTCGTCGCTTCCGGCATGCCGCGCTCCTTTCCCGCCCGGCCGCCAGCGGGCGCAATGTCAACGTGCTGGAGAATAGGAGGTTTACAATGACCGGTCAAGTCCCGGCGCTGAGATCCCCGCGGGTTCAGGCCGGCTGACGTTGCGGGCCGGGCGCGACGGTGAGGAAGCCGCCTTCGAGGAGGAGGCGGACGGCGTGCAGGGCGGGCGGGGCGACGGCCTCGAGCGGCTGCCTTTGCTCGGCCGCGAACTCGGCCAGCACGGCTTGCAGCGGCCGCGCGCCGTCGCAACGCGTGACGAGGCGGCCGACGCGCGGGTCGATGTCAGAGACCAGTCCGAGTCCGCCGCGCTGGCAGAGGCGGTGGCGCTCGAGGCGCCAGCCGTCCGGTCCGGGCGCCGCCACGGAGAGGAGCTGCACATCCGCCGCGGCGGCCAGGTGGAGGCCCAGCAGGTCGCGGTCGTCGCGCACGGTTTCCAGCACATCGCGGTTGGCGATAATGCGCAGCATCTGCCCCGAACAGAGCGGGCCGCCGTCCAGCGCCTCGCCGAGCGACTCGGAGCGCACCCAGTGCCGCGCCCCGTCCCGCCGGCGGAGGAGCACCGCCCCGAAGGCGATGCGCTCGATGCCCTGGGCGCGGTAGTACGCCAGCCAGCGCTGCGTCTCCGCCTCGAGCGCGGCGCGCGACGGCCAGATGAGCTCGGTGAGCCAAGGCAGGGCGTAGGTGAGGGGATCGTCGCTGCCGATGTGCAGGAGCCACGCGTCGCAGCCCAGGTCGTCCACGGCGGCGCGCAGGGGGATGTCCCAGCGCTCCGCGCTCCGGTGCGCCCAGTTGAAGATCATAACCGCGAGGCCGCCGTTGGTGAGCCGGCCGGCCGCCTCGCGCAGCAGCCAGGGGCCGAGGGTATCGCCGGGGCGTCCGCCGTCGCGGTAGACATAGCGCTGCTCAGGAGAGATGATGAACGGCGGATTGGAGACGATCAGGTCGAACGTTTCGCCCGCGACGGGGTCGAAATAGGAGCCTTCGCGAAACTCGATGTTGGCGGCGCCGTTGACCCATGCGGTGAGCCGGGCGAGCGTCAGCGCGCGGGGCGAAAGGTCCGTGGCCACGACGCTGGTCGCATGCCGCGCGCGGCCGACGGCCTGCACGCCGCAGCCGGTGCCGATGTCGAGGGCGCGGCCGACGGGCGCGCGCGGGGTGAGGTCATGCAGGTAGAGCGAGGCGCGGCCGGGGCCCGGGACGTGGTCCGCCGCCATGTCGGCGCCGCGGAAAAGGGGATGAATATCATGGGCGATGAGCCGGTCCTCATGGGGCAGCAACGCCACGACGGCGCGGAGCGTTCCCGCGGACTCGACGAGTACGCCGGACTCGGCGAGGGGGGCGACCCAGGCATCGCCCATGGCCTCGGCGAAGGCCGCGCGCGGCACGGCCTGGCCGAGCAGGAAGAGGCGGGAGAGCGTGTTGAACACGCCCGGCTCGTCGGTGCGCTGGAGCGCGGCGGAGACCTTGAGGATGCCCGTGAGCCAGGCCTGCGTCATGAACACGGCCAGGGTGTCGTTGTTGTAGCCAGCCGCGTCGAGCGCAGCCCTGAAGGCCGGCCAGTCCATGCGGGCCTGCCAGTTGAAGTGCGGAGCGGCGACCGGTGCTGCTGTCATGAACGGACTCCTTGCCGACGGCTGGTCTCCGCCGCCCGCGGGCGCGGTCAGGTGGCTGCGGGTGTGCCGGGCGCGGCGCGCTCGGCGTTGCGGACCTCCAGGATCTGTCTGTACGCATCCAGGTCCACCGGTTGCGCGACCCCGGAGCGGATGGCCGCCGCGGCGACGGCGAGGGAGACCTCGACGAACAGGCGGCGGTCGAAGGGCTTGGGAATGATGTAGCCCGGTCCGAAGACCAGCGGCTGCTCCGGGTAGACGGCCTGGACCTCGGGCGGCACCGGCCACTGTGCCACGCGCGCCAGGGCGGCCGCGGCCGCCTGCTTCATGGGCAGGTTGATGGCGGTCGCGCGGACGTCGAGCGCACCGCGGAAGAGGAAGGGGAAGCCCAGCACGTTATTGATCTGGTTGGCGTAATCCGAGCGCCCGGTGGCCATGACGTAAGGCCGCTTGCCCAGCGCGGCGGCCACGGCCTCGGGCTTGATCTCCGGGTCCGGGTTGGCCATGGCGAGAATGGCGGGATAGGCGGCCATGGCGGCGATCTCGGCGGGCTGGATGCAGTCCGCCGCGGAGACGCCGACGAAAACGTGCGCGTCGCGGAGCGCCTCGCCGACGGTCGTGGCGGACGTGGCCACGGCGTGCTCGCGCTTCTTGGCGTTGAGGTCGGTGCGGTCGTTGCGCACGGTGCCCTTCGAATCGCACAGCACCACGTGGCGCGCCCCCGCGGCCTTCAGCATTTCGCAGATCCGGATTCCCGCGGCGCCGGCGCCGTTGATGACGATGCGGAGTTCGGCGAGGTCGCGGCCGCAGAGCTGGGCGTAGTTCATGACCCCCGCCAGCGTGATCACCGCGGTGCCCCACTGGTCGTCATGGAAGACGGGGATGTCGAGCATGGCGTCGAGGCGGTCCTCGATCTCGAAACAGGCCGGTGCGGCAATGTCCTCGAGGTTGATGCCGCCGTACATGGGCGCCAGTGCGGCGACGGCGTCGATCACGCGCTGGGGGTCGGACTTGCCGGCGTTCGCGCCGCCGGCGCGGCAGTGGTCGAGCGGGACGGGCCATGCGTCCACGTCGCCGAAGGACTTGAACAGGACGGCCTTCCCCTCCATCACGGGAATGCTGGCCGCCGCGCCCAGGTCGCCGAGCCCGAGAATCGCGGTGCCGTCGGTCACCACGGCCACGAGGTTGCTCTTGGCCGTGTAGTTGAAGACGGAGGACGGCTGGCGGTGGATTTCCTTCACGGCCACGGCCACGCCGGGCGTGTACGCCAGGCAGAGATCCTGCAGGTTGGCGAGCGGCTTGGTGAGGCGCAGTCCCACTTTGCCCCCGAGATGATACGCGAGAACCGCTTCGCGGGTGACGGTCACGGCCATGACGACGACTCCTTGCTTACGTGTTGTGAACGGCCGGGAGTCTAGCGCCGCCAAAGGCGGATGCAAACACGAAACGCAACAGGCCAGTTTCCGGGGGTGTGCGCGCCTACTTGAGCGCCACGTGGACCGGATCGACGTGCCAGATGTCGGCGGCGTACTCGCGGATCGCGCGGTCCGACGAGAACATGCCGGCGCGCGCGACGTTGAGGATCGAGCAGGCCGTCCAGCGCGCCTGGTCCCGATACGCTTCGCCCACGTCCGCCTGGCAGGCGATGTACGAGGCGTAGTCGGCGAGCAGCATGAACGGGTCGTAGTCCCGCAGCAGGCGGGTCAGCGGCCGGAACAGCTCCCGGTCGCCGCCGGAGAAGATGCCGCTGTCAATCAGGTCGAGCACGGCCCGAAGCTCGGGCGTGGCGGCGAGGACGTCGCCGGGACGGTAGCCGGCGGCCTTCCTGGCATGCACCTCGGCGGCGGTCAGGCCGAAGAGGAAGAAGTTCTCCGCGCCCACAGCCTCGCGAATCTCGATGTTGGCGCCGTCGAGCGTGCCGATCGTCAGCGCGCCGTTGAGCGTGAACTTCATGTTGCCGGTGCCCGACGCCTCGAGGCCAGCCGTCGAGATCTGCTCCGACAACTCGGCAGCGGGGTAGATGCGCTGGGCGTGCTTGACGTTGAAGTCGGGGTGGAAGACCACCCGCAGCCGGTCGCGGGTGGCGGGATCGCGATTGACGGCCTCCGCCACGCCGTGGATGAGGCGGATGATGAGCTTGGCCAGGCGGTAGCCGGGCGCGGCCTTGCCGCCGAAGATCCACGTGCGCGGGGTCAGGACCGTGTCGGGCGCTTGCCGCAGGCGGTTGTAGAGGGTGACGATGTGCAGGACGTTGAGGTGCTGCCGCTTATACTCGTGGATGCGTTTGACCTGGATGTCGAAGAGCGTGTCGGGGTCGGGCTCCGCGCCGATGAAGCGGTGGAGGTGGCTGGCCAGCGCGGCCTTGTTGGCACGCTTGACCGCGCGCCAGCGCGCCTGGAAGGCGGTATCGTGGGCGAAGGGCTCCAGGGCGCGTAGCGCCTCGAGATCGCGCTTCCAGGCTTCGCCGATGGTTTCGGTGATCAGGCCGGCGAGCGCCGGATTCGCGAGCAGGAGGAAGCGCCGGGGCGTGACGCCGTTGGTCTTGTTGCTGAACTTGCCGGGCGTCAGGGCGTGGAAGTCGCGCAGGATCGTCTGCTTCAGGAGATCGCTGTGCAGCCGCGAGACGCCGTTGATCGCGTGGCTGCCGACGCAGGCCAGGTTCGCCATGCGCACGCACTTCTCGCCGCCCTCCTCGATGAGCGAGAGCCGGGACAGGGTGGCCGGGTCGGCGGTTGTCGTCAGGCGGACCTGGTCGAGGAAACGCCGGTTGATCTCGAAGATGAGCTCCAGGTGCCGGGGCAGGATGCTGGCGAAGAGCGGCAGGGACCACTTCTCCAGCGCCTCGGGCATGAGCGTGTGGTTCGTGTAGGCGAAGGTTCGCCGCGTGATGTCCCAGGCCAGCTCCCACTGGTAGTCGTGCTCGTCCACGAGCAGGCGCATGAGTTCGGCGACGGCGATGGCCGGGTGGGTGTCGTTGAGCTGCACGGCGTATTTGTCGGCGAAGCGGTCCAGCGTCCGCTCGCGCTGGAGGTAGATGCGGATCATGTCGCGGAGGGCGCACGTGACGAAGAAATACTGCTGTTCGAGGCGCAGCTGCTTGCCCGATACCCGGTCATCGTTCGGGTAGAGCACTTTCGTGATCGTTTCGGACGCGATCTTCTGCTCCACGGCGCGGTAGTAATCGCCGACGTTGAAAGCCTGGAAGTCGAACGACTCGGAGGCCGTGGCGGTCCAGAGCCGCAGCAGGTTGGCTGTGTTGACGCCGAAGCCGGGGATGGGCGTGTCGTAAGGCGTGCCCTTGACGAGGCGGTGCGGGATCCAGCGCACGCGGAAGCGGCCCTGCGAGTCGTGGTAGGCTTCGGTGCGGCCGCCCAGCTTGACATCGAACTCGACCTCGGGGTGGGGGATCTCCCACGGGTTGCCGAAGCGGAGCCACTTGTCGGTGATCTCGACCTGCCAGCCGTCGCGGATCGCCTGGTCGAAGATGCCGTACTCGTAGCGGATGCCGTAGCCGATGGTGGGGTACTCGAGGGTGGCGAGGGAATCCATGTAGCAGGCGGCGAGCCGGCCGAGGCCGCCGTTGCCCAGTCCCGGCTCCTCCTCCTGCTCGAGGAGGTCGTCCAGCGCGAGGCCCAGCTCCGCCAGCGCCTGGCGCACGGGTTCGTAGATTCCGAGGCTGACGAGGTTGTTGCCGAGCTGCGGCCCGAGCAGGTACTCGGCGGACAGGTAGACCACGGTGCGGCTGGCCTGCTCGAAGTAGGTTTGGGCCGTGTGGATCCAGCGGTGGAGGAGGCGCTGGCGCACCGTGTAGGCCAGCGCGAGGTAACAGTCGTTCGCTGTGGCCACGGCAGGGAACTTCGCTTGGTGGCAGAAGAGATTGGCCAGGAAGTCCCGCTTCAACTCCGCGACGGACGTGGCCGTGCGGTAACGCAGGCAGGGATCGCAATCATCGGGCAACGGTCCTATGGCGTTCATGACATCCTCCTCATGGCGCGCAAAGTTAGCGCCCGCGGCGCGCGGTAACAAGCAGAATCAAGGCTTTCGTCAGTGGGGCATTACAGGAATGTGCGGGAAAGTGGCGCGGGTAGCCGACACGCGCCGGCAGGTGAGTGGCGTCGCACGTTATAAAGTGGTCGCGCTAGCTGCGAGCGCGAACTGAGTCTGCGAACTAAGTCTAGCCATTGACGCCGACAAAGTGTAGGCGCGTGCATGTGCCATGGGTGCAGCGGGGGTTTGCATGGTCCACTACGCACACAGTCTCGACGGACGGGCCACTGAGTCGTGGCAACCGTTGGAAGCGCACTTGCGGTCCGTCGCGGTTCGGGCGGCCGCGTTCGCCTCGGTGTTTCAGTCGGCGGATTGGGCGTGGAACGCCGGGTGAGGCGGCAGCCCTGACCGTGTTGCCGAGGCAGTGGTGGGCTGCGCGTCCTGCGGGGCGTCGTTCCGACTTCCTGCGGACGCCGTGAAGCGTCGGCGGACGCGAAACAAGTCGTTGAAACGCTGCGGAGGGACAGTCGAAATGAATCGGGCCAACGAACTGCGTCTGTGTACGCGCGTCGTCGCACTGGGGGAGGGCGCTGACGCGGCGTCTTTTGACGAGCTTGCCGGACCTTCGTGACCTGTACAGGAATCCGGCCGAAAAGGAGTACGTGAAGCGCAGCGTCGTAACCGCTGGCACAACCATTCGCGAGGCCGTGCGCCTGGCCCATGCGCAGGCCCTGCACGTCTGTCGGCGGTGCGGTGTGCGAGTCTCGGCTGACGAGTACGCGCGCGCCCAGAAGGCCTTCCAGCGCGTGTTCTGCGACAAGTGCTTCGACGAGGTCTACCTGGAGCGGCGCAACTTCGACACGAAGGTCGAACTCAACAAGACGATTCGTGTGGCGGACGGCACGCTCGTTCAGTCGGACGGCGAGCGCATTATTGCCGATTGGCTGGCAACTCACGGGATCGCGTATCGCTACGACGAGCGGTTTCGCATCGTGGAAGGCTTCGCCATCCGGCCCGACTTCTACCTGCCGGAGTTCGATATCTATGTCGAGTACTGGGGCATGGACACCGCCGACTACAAGATCGGCATGCTGAAGAAGCAGAAACTCTACCAACAGCCAGGCAAACGGGTGGTATCCCTGCATTTTCGGGACAAACCTCGCATGGGGGAACTTTTGGGGGAGAAGCTGGCTTTGCTGGGCTGAGTCACTTCTTGAGCTACAACGACGACCAACTCCTGCCCATCTCCGGCCTGCAGCATCTCGCATACTGCGAGCGGCAGTGTGCACTGATCCACATCGAGCAGGCGTGGAGTGAGAGCCGGCGCACGGCGGAGGGGCGTGTCATGCATGATCGTGTACTCGGGGGAGAGGATGAGCGTCGTGGGGACATCCGGATTGCACGTGGCGTCAGGCTGAGGTCCCTGCGTCTGGGTCTGACCGGGATCGCGGACGTCGTCGAGTGCCACGCGCCCGGGGGAACGTCACAGGCCTGGCAGCCTTTCCCGGTGGAGTACAAACACGGCCGTCCGATGATCCTGGACTGTGACAGGGTTCAGTTGCGCGCAGGCGCTTTGCCTTGAGGAGATGCTGGCGCTGGGCGTGCCGTGCGGCGCCCTCTTCTACGGCGCCATCCGTCGACGGGAAGAGGTGTCTTTCGACGCTGGCTTGCGCGCCGAAACGGAAGCGCTGGCCAGCCGCCTGCACATCCTGATTGACGGTGGCGTGACACCGCCAGCGGTCCACGACAAACGCTGTGAGAAGTGCTCGTTAGTCGATGTGTGCCTGCCCGGTAGTGCGGGCTCTCGCCAGTCGGCGTGTCGCTACCTCGACCGCATGCTTACGGAAGGCAGTGGCCCATGAAGAGACTCCGGAACACGCTCTATGTCACCACCCAGGGCGCCTACCTCTGCCACGAGGGCGAAGCGGTGCTCGTGCGGGTCGAGCATGAGACGCGGCTGCGTGTGCCGGTGCATACGCTGGGCGGCATCGTCTGCTTCGGGCAGGTGTCGTGCAGTCCGCCGCTGCTGCACCTGTGCGCGGAGCGCGGAGCAGGCGTGAGTTTCCTGAGCGAACAGGGGCGTTTCCCCGGAGGTTCGCGGAAGGCTTTACAAGTCGTTTTTGACAACGGAATAGTGAAACTGGAGGCTCATGGGTGTATCTTCATCTCCAGGGCAGCCGTAGCGTCTGCCCTGTAGGGTCTTGGCGGTGCGCGCATGCAATCGGCGGAGAATGGAAGTTGGCGGGCGCTGCGTCGCCGGCACCTTGCTCGCATTTCGCTTGTCAGTTCACGGGATGGGGGCGAGCATAGCCGTGTCACACGTGCTCGAGAGAAGCGCGGCAAGGCGCCGAAGGCGTGAAAAGGCAAGAAGGGGTTCGTGATGCGGCGATGGGTGCGGTTAATCGTTCTTTTTCTGGGTTGGCCGGGGCTGCTGCTCCTCGGCGCGCCGCGCTTGTCCGCGTCCGAATACCGCTTCACGACCAACGCCGTCATCGAGGCCGATAGCCTCGCGTACGAGGGGGCTGACCTCACGGCGGTATCGAGCACCCTGACGATTCGCGGGCTCCACGGCTTCGGGGTCGTGTCGGGCTTCAGCAATGCCCTGGTGACCTGCACGGGCACCAATCTGGCGGTGCGCGGCCTGTTGCTGGACGCCGCGCAGTTCTCCCTGGCGGGTGGCGGTCGGCTGCTGGTCGCAGGCGACGTGATCCTGACCAACGCCGCGACGCTGCTGGTGCGCGGCACCAACACGGCGGGGCAGGTCGGCGGCGTCTGGCGGGGCGCTGGTGGCGCCGTGAGCGCCTCGAACCTTGTCGTCTCGGCCAACTCGCGGATCAGCGCCGACGGACAGGGGTATCTCGGCAACAGTGTGGGCGGCGCGGGGGTGGGACCGGGCGAGGGCGGGGCTGTCGCGAGCGGCGGCGGCGGGGGCAGTCACGGTGGCGTGGGCGGGGTGGGGAGCGCGGGGGCCGGTGGCGGGGTCGTGTACGGCTCCCCGTTCGAGCCGGCGGAGCTGGGCTCGGGCGGCGGTCGCGCCACCGGTTTCAGCGGCGGCGGCGGCGCGGGTGGCGGGGCGCTGCGGCTGGAGGTGGGCACGCTGCACCTGGACGGTGCGATCAGCGCGGACGGGGAGCCCGCCTCCTTCGCGGCGACCACGGGCTATCGCAGTGGCGGCGGCGCGGGCGGGTCGCTGTGGGTGACGTGCGACACGCTCCTTGGCGGCGGGCGCTTCATGGCCCGCGGGGGCAAAGGCGACTACTACTTCGCCGGCGGCGGCGGGGGCGGACGCGTGGCGGTCTACTACAGGGATGGCACGGCTTTCACGGGGTACACGAACGCGACGGCGGTGGCCGGGGCCGGGGGCAGCTATGGGGGCGGCAGCGGCACGGCTGGCAGCGGGGGCACGTGCTGCTTCATCGACGCGACAGGCACGTTGCCACGGCTGCGGGTTTTCGAGCACCTGGAACTGCCGGCGGGTACCAACCGGCTGGAGCGGATCGAGGTCGTGCGGGGCACGCTGACGGCGCCGGCGTACGCGGACGTGGCGGTGAGCGAGAGCATGCGCGTGGCGGACGGCGGGGTGGTGACGCTGGGCGGCGGCGGGCGGTTGGCCGTGGCGGGGGCGCTGC
>CAYOBW010000156.1:0-2470 GCA_964402115.1 uncultured Victivallales bacterium | reverse complement strand
GGCGGGGTGGTGACGCTGGGCGGCGGCGGGCGGTTGGCCGTGGCGGGGGCGCTGCTGCTGACCAATGGCACGCTGCGGGGCCTGGGCGTCAACACGGCGGCGCAGGTGAGCAACGCGTGGCAGGGCGCGGGCGTGACGGTGACCGCCGGCAGCCTGACGGTGGACGCCGCCTCGCGGATCACGGTCGACGGCGCCGGGTATGCCGGGAACAGCACGGGTGGTGCAGGGGTGGGACCGGGCGGGGGTGGGGCCGCCGCGGGCGGCGGCGGAGGGGGCAGCCACGGCGGCTTGGGCGGGGTGGGTTTGGCGACCGGCGGCGGGGTCGTGTACGGCTCCCCGTTCGAACCGGCGGAGTTGGGCTCGGGCGGCGGCAGCGCCATCGGTTTGTTCGGCGCCGGCGGCGCCGGTGGCGGGGCTCTGCGGCTGGCTGTCGGCGTGCTGCAACTGGACGGCACCATCAGCGCGGACGGAGCGCCGGCCAATTACCAGCCGACCACAGACTACCGCAATGGCGGCGGCGCGGGCGGGGCGTTGTGGGTGACGTGCGACACGCTGCGGGGCGGCGGGCGTTTCACGGCCCGCGGGGGCAAGGGCGACTACTACCTCGCTGGCGGGGGCGGGGGCGGTCGCGTGGCCGTGTACTACAGGGACGGCGCGGCTTTCACGGGTTACACGAACGCGACGACGGCGGCCGGGGCCGGGGGCAGCTACCTCGGCGGCACGGGCTCGGCCGGCAGCGTGGGCACTTGCTGCTTCATCGATATGGCTGGCACGTTGCCGCGCCTGCGCGTCTTCGAGCACCTGGAACTGCCGGCCGGCACCAACCGGCTGGAGCGGGTCGAGGTCACACGCGGCACGCTGAAGGCGCCGGCGTATGCGGTCGTGACGGTCAGCGAGTACATGCGCGTCGAGGACGGCGCCGTGGTGACGCTGGGCGGCGGCGGACGGCTGGCTGTGGCGGGGACGCTGGCGCTGACCAACGGTACGCTGCGGGGCCTGGGCGTGAACATCGCGGGGAAGGTAGATGGCGCGTGGCGGGGGCAGGGCGTCAGCGTGAGCGCGTCGAACCTGACCGTCTCAGCCACCTCGCGGGTCAGCGTCGACGGGCAGGGGTATCTCGGCAACAGCACCGGCGGCGCGGGCGTGGGACCGGGCGGGGGCGGCGCCGTCGCGAACGGCGGGGGCGGAGGCAGCCACGGCGGCTTGGGCGGCGCGGGGGACTCGGGGGTCGGCGGCGGGGCGGCGTACGGCTCCCCGCTCGAACCGTCCGACCTGGGCTCGGGCGGCGGCCGGGCCACCTCTCGCGCCGGGGCCGGCGGCGCCGGCGGCGGGGCGCTGCGGCTCGATGTCGGCGTGCTGCAACTGGACGGCACCATCAGCGCGGACGGGGTTTCGGCCAGTTTTCAGGAGAACACGGACTACCGCGCCGGCGGCGGCGCGGGCGGGTCGTTGTGGGTGACCTGCAACACGTTGCGTGGCGGCGGGCTTTTCACGGCGCGCGGGGGCAGGGGCGATTACGTACTGGCCGGAGGTGGCGGCGGCGGCCGGGTGGCGGTGTACTACGCGGACGGCGCGGCTTTCACGGGGTACACGAATACGACGGCGGCGGCCGGGGCTGGGGGCAGCTACCTGGGTGGCAGTGGCTCGCCCGGCAGCGTGGGTACGTGTTGCTTCGTCGATAGGGTTGGCACGCTGCCGCGCCTGCGCGTTTTCGAGCACCTGGAACTGCCGGCGGGCACGAACCGGCTGGAGCGGCTCGACATCGTGCGCGGCACGCTGACGGCGCCGGCTTATGCGGACGTGGCGGTGAGCGAGAGCATGCGCGTGGAGGACGGAGCCGTGGTGACTCTGGGGGGCGGCGGACGGTTGACTGTGGCGGGTGCGCTGACGCTGACCAACGGCACGCTGCAGGGCTTGGCCGCCAACACGACGGCCCAGGTGAGCAACGCGTGGCGGGGCGTGGGCGTGACGCTGACGGCTGGCAGCCTGATGGTGGACGCCGCCTCGCGGATCACCGCCGATGGCGCCGGGTATGCCGGCAACAGCACGGGCGGCGCGGGGGCGGGGCCGGGCGGGGGTGGAACGAACGCGACGGGAGCGGGCGGCGGCAGCCACGGCGGCGTGGGCGGGTCGGGGAGCACGGGGGCCGGTGGCGGGGTCGTGTATGGCTCCCCGTTCGAGCCGGCGGAGTTGGGTTCGGGTGGCGGTCGCGTCGCCGGTTGGTCCGGCGCCGGCGGAGCGGGTGGCGGGGCGCTGCGGCTGGATGTCGGCACGTTGCAGCTGGACGGTGCGATCACGGCGGACGGGGCGCCTGCCGTCTTCCAGGCGTCCACGGGCTATCGCAGTGGCGGCGGCGCAGGCGGGTCGCTGTGGGTGACGTGCGATACGCTGCGCGGCGGCGGGCGTTTCTCGGCCCGCGGGGGCAAAGGCGATTACTACTTCGCCGGCGGCGGCGGGGGCGGACGCGTGG
>CAYOBW010000155.1:0-16367 GCA_964402115.1 uncultured Victivallales bacterium | reverse complement strand
TGCGCGGTCTGCTGCGCCGTTTCGACAGGTGCGCATGCAGCACGCAGATCACCCCCAAGAGCACGAACCATCACTGGTCGGAATCGGTGAGCGATGGCATCATGCTGATTGATAATGGGATGCGGAGAGGAATGCGAACTGACACTAATTGCCTGTCCCCGGCCCCTCTGTCACCGGCCTCTCTGTCACCGGTCCCTCACCGGTCCCACGAGCCCTCACAGAGCGGCTCCGCGGAGCGTCGCCCTCCCAACGCTTTCACGGGTAGGTTGTTGCGCCACGCCGGGAGGGCGAGACGCCGTCGAGCCGGGCAGATGATGCACCATTCCCGCGCCGGTCTTCCTCACAGGGCATGGGCAATCCAATGCTGCACCGGATGTGACAGAAAGTCCTCCAGTGCGATGCCGTCGCCTCCCACCAGCAGGCAGCGTTGCGGCTTGAAAGCCTGCGCGAACGCCGCCGTGCCGGAATGCGCCATCGGCGCACGTCCGCTCTTGACCTCGATGGCGGTCAAATTGCGGCCTGACTGAACGACGAAATCCACCTCGCGATTACCCTCGCGCCAATAATGCAGCCTGCATTCGCCGGCCATGGCCGCGTTGGCCAGATGCGCGCCCGCGGCGGATTCCACCAGTCGGCCCCAGAACTCGCGGTCGGCGCGGGCGTCGGCCAGCGTGTAGCCGCTCGTTGCCGTCAAGGCGCTCGGCGACCTGCTGCACCAGCGTGGACTTGCCCACCTGGCGCGGCCCTGCCAGCACCTGGATGAAGCGGCGCGGCTCGCTCAGGCGAGCCTCGAGCACCGCGGCATGGGAGCGCTCATACGCTTCTTTCTTTTTGCTTTTCATACTGAGTAGTTTTACTCACTACAATGAGAAGTTCAAGACACATCTGGACGAGGCAAACGGTGCGCGGTCTGCTGCGCCGTTTCGACCGGTGCGCATGCAGCACGGCAACGAAACGACCGCCTTGGCCGTCGATGTGGCTCATCCTCTCGTAACTGCGCAGTTTGCTGGTCGTGAGGATAAGGAGCAACTGCTTCACGACCGAGATGTGCGGCATGTGGGACAAGGCTGAGCCAGCGCGACGGTGGAGACTGCCGCCCAAAGCCGGGGCGCCAGCGCGTGCGGATGGCGGACGGCGGTGACCCGCGGGGCGCATTTTCTGACAAAAAAGACGCGATCGTGCCTGTTTCGGCTCGCCGGCTGTTGTTATCGTTTTACGCGACACATGAAGACCCTGCAAACCATCGCCCTATTCGTGACTGCCGCGGCCCTGGCCGGTGCGGGCGGCGCCGCGCGCGGCGAACCGCCGTCGGTTGGCGCGTCGGCCGCGGCTGCCGGGGCAACGCCGGACTTCGCGGCCATGCTGCAACCGGTCCCCCTCACGGCCAAGTTCAGCGACCCGGACTACTACATCTGGTGCGGCACGCTGGCGAAAGGGGACGACGGGAGGTACCACCTCTTCTACTCGCGCTGGTCGCGCAACTTGGGGCATAACGCCTGGGTGACGCACTCCGAGGTCGCGCACGCGGTCGGGGATTCACCGCTCGGCCCCTTCAAGCACCAGGACGTGGCCCTGCCCGCGCGCGGCCAGGCGTTCTGGGACGGGCTCTGCACGCACAACCCAACGGTGCACCGGTTTGGCGGCAAGTACTATCTCTACTACACGGGCAACACCGGCGACGGCGTGGCCCTGAAGACGCTGAACTGGTCGCACCGCAACAACCAGCGCATCGGCGTGGCCGTGGCCGACCGCCCCGAGGGGCCGTGGACGCGCGCGGACAAGCCCCTGATCGACGTGAGCGCGGATCCCGTCGCGGCGGATGCCCTGATGATGTCGAATCCCTCTGTCACGCAGCGCCCGGACGGGGGCTACCTGATGGTCTACAAGGCCGTGGCCAGGAAGAGCGCCCTGCCCTTCGGCGGACCGGTGGTGCACCTGGTGGCCACCAGCGACAGTCCGACGGGGCCTTTCACGAAACGCCCCACCCCGATCTTCACGCGCGCGGGGGAGCATTTCGCCGCCGAAGACCCGTTCATCTGGTACGGCGGCGACCGCTACCTGGCCATCGTCAAGGACAACGGGGGCATCTTCACCGGCAAGGGCAAATCCACGGCGCTCTTCGAGTCGGCGGACGGGTTCGACTGGAAGCTGTCCGCCCACCCGCTCGTGGCCACGACGGAAATCGCCTGGGCCGACGGCCGCAAGCAGAAGCTGAACTCGCTGGAGCGGCCGCAGCTCTACTTCGAAAACGGCCGCCCGGTCGTGCTCTTGTTCGCGTGCGACGAGAGCGCCCGGCGCGATCACTCGTTCAACATCCAGGTTCCGCTCACATCCGCCGAAGGAAGCGCCCCATGATCGTCGAGCCCCCTGTCGCACAACGCCAACTGGAACTCGTCCCGCTGACGGCCGACCTCGCGATCGTCGGCGGCGGCCTGGCCGGTACCTGCGGCGCCATCGCGGCGGCGCGGGCCGGGGTGAAAGTCGTGCTCGTGCAGGACCGCCCCGTGCTTGGCGGAAACGCCTCGAGCGAGGTGCGGCTCTGGGCGCTGGGCACCACCTCGCACATGGGGAATAACAACCGCTGGGCGCGCGAGGGCGGCGTGATTGACGAGTTGCTCCTCGAGAACCTCCACCGCAACCCGGAGGGCAACCCGCACCTCTTCGATGCCGTGCTCCTCGACAAGGTGGCGGCCGAACCGAACATCACGCTGCTGCTCAACACCGCCGTCTACGAGGTCGAGAAACAGGGGCCGGACGCCATCGCCGCCGTGCGCGCGTTCTGCAGCCAGAATCAACTCCGCTACGACGTGCGGGCGCCGCTCTTCTGCGACGCTTCCGGCGACGGCATCGTCGGCTTCCTGGCCGGAGCGGCGTTCCGCGTCGGCGCGGAGGCGCGCGCCGAGTTCGGCGAGAAGTTCGCGCCGGCGGCGGAGTACGGCGAACTGCTCGGCCACACGATCTATTTCTACAGCAAGAACGTCGGGCATCCCGTCACGTTCGTGCCGCCGGCTTATGCCCTGAAGGACATCAGCCGCATCCCGCGCCACCACCATATCGAAGCCCGCGATCACGGCTGCCAGTTCTGGTGGCTGGAGTACGGGGGCCGGCTCGACACGGTGCGCGACACCGAGCAGATCAAGTGGGAACTCTGGAAGGTAGTTTACGGAGTCTGGGACTACATCAAGAACTCCGGCAAGTTCCCCGAGGCCGGGAACCTGACGCTGGAGTGGGTGGGGGCCATCCCGGGCAAGCGCGAGAGCCGCCGCTTCGAAGGCGCCTACATGCTGACCCAGCAGGACCTGATCGAGCAGCGGCGCCACGCCGACGCCGTCGCCTGCGGCGGCTGGGCCATCGATCTGCATCCCGCGGACGGCGTGTACAGCGCGAAGCCGGGCTGCACGCAGTGGCACAGCAAGGGGGTCTACCAGATCCCCTACCGCTGCCTTTACAGCCGCAACGTCCGGAACCTGTTCCTGGCCGGTCGCGTCATCAGCGTCAGCCACGTCGCCTTCGGTTCGACCCGCGTCATGGCCACGGGCGCGCACGCGGCGCAGGCGGTGGGCCTGGCCGCCGCGCAGGGGCGCCTGCCGGCGGACGTTGACGTCGCCCGGCTGCAGCGCGACCTGCTGCGCCGGGGCCAGTACATCCCCCACCTCGCAGTCGAGGATGCGGAGGACCTGGCCAGCCGGGCCCGGGTCGAAGCCTCGAGCGCGTTCGCCCTGGCCGCGCTGGAGCCGAACGACGCGTCGCAGCCGCTGGACGCCGCCCGCGCCATGCTGGTGCCGGCGGCCGCAGGCGCCATGCCGCGCGTCACGCTGCGCTGCGACGTGGAGGCGGACACGGCGCTGGAGCTGCAGCTGCGCGCATCGGAACGCGAGGGGAACTTCACGCCCGACGTCGTGCTGGCGCGCCGGACAGTCGCCCTGCACGCCGGCCGGGACCAGGCCGTGACCGTGGATTTCGGCGTGACACTCGACGTCGCCCGCTACGTCTGCATCTGCCTGCTGCCCTGCCCGGAGGTGCGCGTGCGCCTCAGCGACCAGCGCGTAACCGGCGTGCTGTCGCTGGTGCACGGCGCGAACAAGAAGGTGGCCAAGAGCGCGGTGCAGCAACCACCCGGCGACATCGGCGTGGAGCTGTTCGAGTTCTGGATTCCCGAGCGGCGCCCGGGCGGCCAGAACCTGGCGCTGGCCTTCGACCCGCCCATCGCGCTCTTCGGCGCGGACAATGTCCTGCACGAGCCGCGGCGACCGACGACGCAGCCGAACGCCTGGGTCGCGGCCCGCGATGACGCCGCGCCACGCCTGACCCTGTCATGGGACACCCCGCAGCAGATCGGGCGCATCGAGTTGTCGTTCGACACGGACTTCGATCACGCCATGGAATCCGTGCAGTGGGGGCACCCGGAGCGCGCGATGCCGTTCTGCGTGAAGCACTACCGCGTGCGCGACGCGCAGGGGCGCCTCCTGGCCGAGTGCGCGGACAACCACCAGACGCGCAACGTCAGCGTGCTGCCGGAGCCCGCCGTCACCGCACAGCTCACGGTTGAGTGCCTGGAAAGCCACGGCAACGTGCCCGCCGCGCTGTTTCGCGTGCAGTGCTTCGCGCGGTAACGCGTTGGCCGCTGCGAGGTGGATGCCGGGAGCCAACCCGCTTCCCCACTCAATCTTACCCAAGGCCATCGCACCCTCGTCAAAGGCCTGCGGAGAAAGAGGCTTGCATCGATCATAGAATATCGATATTCTATACCCATCTTGAGTGGAGAATAGTCGCATGAGCTACATTCCAAGGATTTTGGATGAAAAGATCCTGTCGTTCATTGAGGATTCTCAGACGAATAAGAGCGTGTTGCTTGTCGAAGGTGCCCGCCAGGTCGGCAAGTCCTTTCTCGTGGAACACGCCCTTCGGAGTTGCTCGAAGAAGTGGTTCTCGCTGAATCTCGAAAGGGAGAACCGCATGCGGTCGCTCATTGACGATTGCCGCGAGTTCGGAGAGTTCGAGCAACTCCTGCGGGATCGGATCGGTTTTGACCCCACCGCCGACCAGGTGCTTTTCTTCGACGAAGCGCAGGAGAGCCGGCGGTTGGGACCGTTCGTGCGCTTTATGAAGGAAGACTGGTCCCGCGCGACGGTCATCCTGTCGGGTTCGACGCTCTCACGCCTGTTCCGGGAGGAGACCCGCTACCCGGTCGGGCGCGTGCGCAACCTCCTGCTGGGACCGTTGTGTTTCTCCGAGTTCCTCATGGCGATCGGTCAACAGGATCTGGCTCAGGCGATCTTGGCGGACGACGCGGAAATCACACCCACCCGGCATGCACATCTGCTATCGCTCTATGACCGGTTCCTGCTGACGGGCGGACTCCCTGCCGTCGTGCTTGCGGACTTGGACAAGAAGGACTACGCGGAGGTTCTGGCCCAGATTCTGGCTGACTACGAACAGGACTTCATTCGGATTCTGGGCGAGTCTGACGCGGACATCGTGAAGGCTTGTTTTCGGAGTGTCGCCAATTTCGTCGGTGGGCCATCCAAGAACACAACGGTCCTGCCTTCACCCAGTTCGCGAATCAACGCCCGCATCAATCAGGCATTCGCGCGATTGGAGACCTGGCATCTCATCCTGTTGTCCGACCAGAAGGGGCCGGGCATCGAAGCCAGTCACAACTACCTCCCCAAACGCTATCTCTTCGATACCGGGGTGTTGCGACATCTGCGAGAAGTCGCGTTGCCGTCCATTCGGATTCTAAGCACGCTCGCCCCGCTGGCTCGTCAACCGCTCGGGGGGGTCATCGAGAACCAAACGGCGATCGAACTGGTTCGGCAGGGAGCAAGTCTCTGCGGATGGAAGAAGACGCCGTCGGGCGGTGAGATTGACTTCGTTGTGAGACGCGGTGCCGAGACCTGTCCGATCGAATGCAAGGCGTCAGTGACGTGTGATCGCAAGAACATCCGGGGTATCTGCGAGTACTTGACCATGTATGGACAGCGTTTCGGCGTCGTGGTCAGCCTTGCGCCAAATGCCATCTTCACACTGCCCGAGAATCTAACAGTGGTCAATGTGCCGATCTACCTTCTGGAGCGGCTTCCCATTCTCGGACACTGGCCGGAGCTTGCGGTCTGAACCGCTTGCGGCCCTACGCGGACCGCGTGGCATCCATGACGCCGCGGAAGTAGCCGATGGACTCGGCGATGCCGGTCAGCGGCTTGTCCATGTCCTTCTCGTACTCGAGGCTGCAGACGCCGCTGTACTTAACCTTGCGCAGGACGCGGACGAAGGCCGGGATGTCGATGATGCCGCGCGGCATCTCGATGCCACGCCCGGTCTTGTCGGGCGCCGTGACGTTCTTGATGTGGATATCGAACACGCGCGCGGCGTACTTCTCCATGTCCGCCACCGGGTCGGCGCCGCCGCGGATGTCGTGGCCGATGTCGAGACACATGCCGATGCGCGGGTCGAGATCCTTGATGAAGCCCATGATGGCTGCGGCGGTCGCGTACGGCAGGCTGTCGGGGCCGTGGTTGTGAATCGCGTAGTTCAGGTCATAGGCCTTGACCTGCTTCTCGACGTACTGCAACAACTCGGGCGACTCCACCTTGCGCTTGTCGACCTCCTTGTGCGGCACGCCCACGAGCGTCTTCACGCCGACGCGCTTGGCGTAGGCGAACGCCTCGTCCACGGCCTGCTCGGTGCCCATGTAGATCGGGCCCACGCCGTAGCCGGTGACGCCGAAGCTCTTGCACTTGGCATGGAACGCGGCGATCTCTTCGTCCGTGCTCTTGAGCGGCAGGTGGAAATCCTTGATGCAGAGGTAGTGCACGTCGACCTGCTTCACCATGGCGAGCGCCTCGTCGAGCTTGAACTTGTTGAACGAGTAGCCCGCGATGCCGAGTCGAAATGTATCGCCGGCCTGGCCGGCGGTCACGGCTGCCGCCGGCGCCCCCGCCTCGGCTGCCGCTGCCAACCCGGGGAGCGCCGCCACCGTCGCCAAACCGAGACCCGCCTGCTGAAGAAAAGCCCGCCGTGTGCTCATGCTGCATGCTCCCTGGAGGCCGCCGCGCGAATCCCGCGTCCGTGATCGCGCCGCGCGTCCGGACGGTTGCGGAGGGCGACCGGCCTGCTGCCCACCCTCCCGCTGAACCTCGTCAGCCTATACGACGCCACGCAGCAGCGTCAAAGGGTTTCAGCGTCCCCGCTCTCCCGCCGAAGGCCCACGCTTGGGCGGCAGCGGCCAGCGCCAGGCGCACCCCGTGGGACGGTGCTCCAGTGACGGGCATGCGCTTGTCACTGGTTCATTGCCCAATTAAAGTGCTCGGATCATGCCGACGATTCCGACTCCAACCCAGAACACGTTTAGCAGAATGTAGGCCGGATCCTTCTTGATCAGGGAACACCAGGACAGCATGACTGCATCGGTCGTGTTGAAAGCCCACACGAACAGGAAAGGACTCCTGGGACCGAGCCAACTGACAAGGGAGAAGCTGATGATGCGCATCAGCACTCCGATCATCTCTATGGTTCTGATATTGCGAGTAACCGCGTCATGCACGCCGGTGAGTGTCATCTCCATGTCGTCCCCTGATTATTAACCGTCTCGTTGTTGTCGCCATATGCGCTCTACCGGCCGAGGACGGCCGGCTCCATTTGCGCTGGAGCCGGCGGTCTCCGCCGTTTCGGCGCGCAGGCAGCGACAACTCCGAGACGGTCAGCAAGCGCAGCCACTGCTCTGGCCAAATGCCGGGCGTGTCCGGCGCGGCTTGAGACGCGTACGGACCACGCCCTCGTCAGGCTTTGCCTCTTGTTTCAATCTTCAGAATGTCCGATCCACAGATGTAGAGTCGGTTGCCATCCGGTTTTTCGAGTTCAAAATACACGAGGGAGCTTGTGCCGAACTCCCCGTCCCCGAAGAACAGGGTGGACTTGTATCCGCAGTCCTGAAGAGACTCGCCACTCTTCATCTGGACCACAACCTTCTTTCCTTTCAGCCCTCGAAACGCGGTTTCCGGCGTGGCTGAAGGCTTGGAGAACTGCTCGGGATGTAGTTTCTTCTCTAGAATCCGCCACAGGGTGAAGAAAACCTTGAGCCCGACGATTGCGGCAACAATCGATCCGACTCCAATCAAAAACGGCGCCATGCCTTCCATTGCTTTGTTCCTCCTGCCGCACGCCCGGCGTCATGCTGGCGAGCTTGCGAGCCTATCCTGCACGCCGTGTTGTCGCCGAGTCTATCGGTTTCCCATCCGCCTCCGCCGGTGGCTTCGGCGGGACTCCGTCGGGGTCGGCGTCGGTATCGGTATCGGGGTCGTCCCTGTTCCTGCCTGACACCCCCCGCCGACCTCGCAGCGGGATGTCGATACCGATCCCGATAGCGACCCCGACTCCGACGATCTCGCTCCTCCCGCCATCCCCTCTCTCAGAAGTCCTCATCCCCGCCCGCCAACCTCGGTCCTTTCGACGTCCATGTCGGAAGTCACCGGCCCGACCAAGGGCAAGAACTGCCGGGGCGTCTACGGAGGAGGTGGACGTAGCGTGTGCGGCTCTCCGCCCCCTGCCAGCAAGGCGGAAAGTAGAGCTTCAGGGCTGGAGTCTCAAGACCAAACGAACGCGCAACGATCAACATGGTAGATCCTTCATCTACCTGCGTGATGCCACCAGCCCCGTCCGCGAACACTACCATGCTCGTTCGGGCGATAATGCCTCGCCCCCGGCGCGCCCGCATTGACACCTCGAGCCTGCTTCTGGCATCCTCGCGCGCATGAAAGTGCTGGCACAGGACGATCCCCGCGGGCGCATGCCCGTCCCGCCGGAAAGACGATATGCGGTCTGCCTGGCCTTGCTGGCGCTGTGCGGGGTTGGAGCCGCCTCGGCCGGCCGTGCGGCCGACATCAGCGGCGACAGCGAGAACCCGAACGAAAAGTTCGGCCGCGACGTCAGCTACCGGCTCGAGGGCGATGCACAGTTCGGCTGGCGCACCGGCGCCATCACAGGCGATATCGACCTCAACGGCCACGCCTTCGTCATGAACACCGGCGGGGGCAATCACACGGTCTTCAGCGGCGCGATCACGGGCCGGGGCGCGTTCGAATGGCGCGGCGGCGGCGTGCCGCAGGTGGGTCCGTCGGTCCTGACCGGGACCAGGGCCAACACCTTCGCGGGCGCCTTCACCCTGACCAGGGGCATCCTGGACTTGGACAAACCCGCCGGGGTCGATGCCATTCCCGGCGACCTGGTCGTCGGAGTCAAGGGCCCGGCCATCGTCCGGCTCGCCAAGCCAAACCAGGTCAACGATGCCGCGAACGTCACGCTGGGCGGGCCGGACATCAGCGGGCTGGAACTGCGTGGCCACGACGAGGCGTTCGCCACGCTCACGGTGAAGACCCACGCGGTGATCGACATGGGCGAGACGCCCGCGGCCCTGCTCGTGGGAGACAGCAGCGCCTGCCTGTGGGATCTGACGAAGACCGTGACGATCCGCGGCCACAAGCCCGGCCGGGACAAGCTGGTCTTCGGCCGGGACGGCAAGGGCCTGAGCGCGGCCCAGCTCGCCCGCATCGGCTTCGCCGACCCTGCCGGCCTGCCCGCCGGCCTCTACAAGGCCAAGATGGGGACCGACGGCCAGGTGACGCCCGAGACGCGGGTCGAAGCCGTCAATCCGCCCTTCGCCGTCTCGCCCGCCGCCAGGGCCGCGCGCGCCAGGCTGTACGAGACGAACGGCCTGGCGACCCTGACGGCAGCGGGCGGCCTCCTCGCGGACGGCCTGACGATCGCCTTCTTCGGCGACTCGATCACCTGGCAGAACGGCTACATCGCGGCGATCGACAAGGCGCTCAAGGCCGGCGAAGGCACGAAGGGCAAGAGCATCAGACTGATCAACCGCGGGATCAACGGCGGCGGCGTCCTGCAAGTCCGCGACGGCGCCGAGAAGGGAGCATTCCCCGGCGACAGCGCCCAGAAGCCGTTTGCCGAGATGATCGCCGCCGACAAGGCCGGCCTGGCCGTGGTCTTCATCGGGGTCAACGACGTGTGGTGGCGCAACACGGCCCCGGATGTCTTCGCGCAGGCCCTGCGCGACCTGGTCGCCGCGGCTGCGGCCAGCGGGACCCGGATGGTGCTGGCGACGCTGACCGTCCACGGCGAGCTGCCTGACGGCAGGAATGGCGACGACCCCAAACTCGACCAGTACGCCGAAATCACCCGCAAGGTCGCCGCGGAAACGCGGACGACGCTCGTGGACCTGCGCCGGGCCTACCTCGCCTACCTCCAAAACCACAACGCGCAACTGCGCGTGGACGGGACGCTCTATTTCAAACCCGCGGGGGTGCTCACCTACGACGGCGTCCACCCCAACGCCGAAGGCGTGGCGCTGCTGGCCAACCTGATCGGCGACGGCGTGCGCCGGGCGCTGGTCGGAGGCGCGGCCGTGGTCCCGCCCGCCGCGGGCCGGACCGACGCGCCGGCGCCGGCGGCCGCCGCCGACGACCGGAGCTCGCCGGCGTTCGTCCCCTGGCCCAAGAAAGTTGAACTCAGGGGCGCGCCGCTGCGGCTGGCGCAAGCCCGGATCGTGGCGACCGATCCGGCCCTGCTCCCGCTGGCGCGGGTGCTGTCCGAGGAGCTCGCCGCCACAACGGGCCTGAAGCTGCCGGCGGTCGGCGGGGCGGCCCGGGCCGGCGACATCGCGCTGACGCTCGACGCGGCGCTGGCGGGCGAGGCCTACCGGCTGGACGTCGGATCCCAGGCGGTTGTCGCAGGCGGTAACTACGGCGCGGTGGCCATGGGTACGGTCACCCTGCTGCAGGCCGTCGACGGCCAGGGCGGCTCGGCCGGGCTGCCGCGGATGCGTGTCGACGACCAGCCGGACAAAGCCTACCGCGGCCTGCTGATCGACGTCGCCCGCCAGTATCACGCGCTCGACGGCCTGAAGCAAATCGTGGAGCTGTGCCGCCTCTACAAGGTCCGCTACCTGCAGCTGCACCTGACCGACGACCAGGGGTTCATGTTCCCCTCCAAGGCCTTCCCTAAGGCGCTGGCGCAGAGCCAGAACGGCGGCGCGTCCTACACCCTGGAGGCGCTCGCCGACCTCGTCGCCTACGCCGACGCCCGCGCCGTGACCCTCGTGCCCGAGTTCGACATCCCGGGCCACAGCGCCGCGCTGAACCGCTCCGACCCCGACTTCTGGATGATCCGCGGCACCAAGCCCTACGAGCACCACGCGAGCATCAACTTCGCCCGCCCGGAGGTCATCCAGGCCTGCGAGACGATCATCGGGGAGATGTGCCAGGTCTTCAAGAGCTCGCCGTACTTCCACATCGGCGGCGACGAGGCCGACTATGTCTTCGCCGACCAGAACGCGCATTTCCAGGCCGCGTTCAAGGAACTGGGCCTGGGCCCCAAGGGCCAGCACGAGTTGTACCGGCGCTTCCTGGTCCTCATGGATGCCGCCGTCAAGAAGAACGGCAAGCGGACCATCGTGTGGGAGGGCTTCGGCCGTGAGCCCGAAAGCAAGTTCCCCATCCCCAAAGACGTGATCGTGATGGTCTACGAGAACCGCTTCTACCAGCCGAACCTGCTCGTGGAAGACGGCTACACGGTGATCAACGCCTCGTGGACCCCGCTGTACGTGATGCGCGTTCTCACGGAGTACACCCGGAAGATCTACGACTGGAACATCTGCCGCTTCGGCGCATACACCAAGGATTTCGCCAAGACCACCTGGCGCCAGCTGGCTCCCGCGGACACGCTGATCGGCTCGCAGATCTGCTCGTGGGAACAGCGCGAGGCGGTCGAGCTCGCCAACCTGCGCTGGCCCCTCGCGGCGCTGAGCGAGCGCAACTGGAGCGTGGACGGCGGCAGGAGCTGGCCGAACTTCCAGCAGCGCCTGGCCACGACGGACGCGCTCCTGGAGCAGATCGTACACGTCGTGCACTGGACCTGCGACGGGCTGTCCAACGTCGAGGAGCGGATGTTCGAACGCTCCTTCGCGCTGACCATGCGCGCGGACGAGCCCGGCACGATCCGCTATACCCTGGACGGGAAGATCCCCACGGTCGAGTCGCCGGCCTACACCGGCCCCGTCACCGTCGACAAGCCGACCTTCGTGCGGGCGACCCTGTTCGACGCCGCCGGCGGACGGATGGGCGCCTTGACCGAAGACCATTTCCGTCAGTCCGGCAAGTAGAGCGTGCGAAGGGGCTCCGCTTCGCAGCGTGGGTGGAGGGTGGTGCGGAGTTTCTTGACCAGCGAGAGGTTGCGCGATGAGTGAAACGGCCAGACAGTCTGCTCCGCAGCACACATGGACCGACTACCGGACGTGGGACGACAACCAGCGTTGGGAGATCATCGGCGGCGACGCCTATCTCATGTCGCCCAGCCCAACCTCGAGGCATCAGATGATTGTGGGGGCGTTGTTTGCCTCACTGCACACCTACTTCAGAGGCAAAGCCTGCCAGTTGTTCGTTTCTCCAATGGATGTTGTCCTCTCGGAAAAGGATGTGGTGCAGCCCGATCTGCTGGTCGTGTGCAGGCCCGACCAGATCCAGCGGACGCATATTGCCGGGGCGCCCTCCCTGGTGGTGGAAGTCCTTTCGGAAAGCTCGGCCTCCCGCGATCGCCTGCTGAAGCTGGGCCTCTACGCGCGATCAGGTGTCAAGGAGTTCTGGCTCGTGACCCCCTGGCCTGCGATGGTGGAGATTCTCGTCCTGCGGGGCGAGCACTACGAGGTTCACGACGTGCTCGGCAAAGAGCGGACCCTTGTCAGCCCGTCCTTTCCAGACCTGCAGGTTGCGCTCAAGGAGGTGTTCGACTTCCCTTTGGAGCCGGGCGAAGAGCCGCTTGTGGCGCGCGAGCCCCCGACGCCGAAATACGGGTGAAGGTGTGGCGCCGCTGCGACAACCGCCGAACAGGAAGGAAAGACGTGCCATCATGAATTCAGGCAGTATCCGTACGGGCCTTGCCCTCTGCAGCCTCGCCCTGCTGCGTTGCGCCGCCGCGGAGCCGGCGGCCATCCTGGCGATAGACGCCGCTCATCCCGGCGCGGCCGTGTCGCCGGTCATGTATGGCATCTTCTTCGAGGACATCAACTACGCCGGCGACGGCGGCTTGTATGCCGAGCTGGTCGAGAACCGCTCCTTCGAGCATCGCGAGGGCCTGTACGCCTGGCGCAAGGAGCAGCGCGGCGCCGCCGCAGGTACGGCCGAGTTCGCCGGCGACGATCCGATCCATCCCAACAACCCGCGCTTCGTGCGGATCGACGTCGCGCGGGCCGGCGCGGGGCTCGGCGTCTCCAACCTCGGCTACGAGGGCCTCCCGCTGGACGCCGGCGCGGCGTACCGCTGCTCCCTGTTCGCCCGCTCGAAGCCGGGCTACGCAGGCGGGTTGCGGATCCTGCTGGAGAGCCCTGACGGCAGCGCGCTGGCCGCCGACCGGGTCACCGGCATCGGCCGCGGCTGGACGAAGTTCACCGTGGTCCTGAAACCCTCGGCGCGGGAGGACAAGGCGCGCCTCGCCGTGCTGGCGGATGCAGCCGGCCAGGTGGACGTGGACATGATCTCGCTGTTCCCCGTCAACACCTGGAAGCAGCGCGAGAACGGCCTGCGCGCCGACCTCGTTCAGGTGCTGGCCGACATGCGGCCCGGCTTCATGCGCTTCCCCGGCGGCTGCATCGTCGAGGGCAAGGACCTCGCCAACGCCTACCGCTGGAAGGACACCGTCGGCCCCGTGGAGGCGCGCAAGCAGAACTGGAACCGCTGGCAGGAGGTGATGGCCAACCCCCGCGCCACCCAGTACAGCCAGACCTATGGGCTCGGGTTCTTCGAGTTCTTCCAGCTCTGCGAGGACATCGGCGCGGCGCCGGTGCCCGTCCTCAACTGCGGCATGAGCTGCCAGTACCAGCTGGGCCAGCTCGTGCCGCTCGACCAGCTGGGCCCGTGGGTGCAGGATGCGCTGGACCTCATCGAGTTCGCCAACGGGCCCGCCGGCAGCGTCTGGGGCGGACTGCGCGCGCGCATGGGCCACCCGGCGCCCTTCGGCCTCAAGCACCTCGCCATCGGCAACGAGCAGTGGCAGCAGCCCTTCTTCGATCGCTACGTCGTGTTCGAGAAGGCCATCCGCGCGAAGCATCCCGAGATAGCCGTGCTGTCGAGCGCGGGCCCCGGCGTCGACGACGGCCACTGGCGGTTCGCCTGGGACAAGTTCCGCGCGGGGGTCCCCGCCTTCGCGGTGGACGAGCACTACTACCGCCCGCCGGCGTGGTTCCTCGCCAACCACGCGCGCTACGACCGCTACGACCGCGCGCTGCCCAAGGTCTTTGCCGGCGAATACGCGGCCCACGGGCCCAACAAGCGCGGCGATCTGTTCAACGCCCTGCACGAGGCGGCCTTCATGACCGGGCTGCTGCGTAACGCGGACCTCGTGGCCATGTCCTGCTACGCCCCGCTCTTCGCGCGCGACGGTTTCCAGCAGTGGGCGCCCGACCTGATCTGGTTCGACGCGCGCCGCGTGCAGCCGACGCCTTCCTACCATGTGCAGGCGCTGTTCGCGCAGAACAGGCCCGATGTCGTGGCGCCCGTGACCGTGACGCGCGCGGGCGCAGGCGCGGCGGCGGCGGTCGCCGGGCGCATCGGCGTGGGCACGTGGAACACGCAGGCCGAGTTCCGCGACATCCGCGTGGAGCGTGACGGCAAGGTGCTTTTCCAAAGCGACTTCAGCGCCGGCACGGGCGGCTGGAGCACGTCGGGCGGCCAGTGGGACGCGGCGGACGGCTTACTGCGTCAGCGGGGCGGCGGGGAGAACGTCCGGGCCATGGCGGGCGATCCCGCGTGGAGCGACTACACGCTCACCCTCAAGGCGCGCAAAACCGGCGGTGCCGAAGGCTTCCTGATCCTGTTCCAAACCCGCGCCGAGGAGCGGAACTGGTGGAACCTCGGCGGCTGGGGCAACCGCGGGCACGGCATCGAGATCGAGGGCGTCCACAGTCCAGCCGGGCCGGAAGTCCCCGGACGCATCGAAACCGGGCGCTGGTACACCATCCGCGTCGAGACGAAGGGCCAGGCGGTGCGGTGCTTCCTCGACGGCAAGCTCGTGCAGGAGCTCACGCGCGCGACGTCCGCCGCGCTCTACGCCGCGGCCGGCCTCGACCGCCGGGCGCGCGAGCTGGTCGTGCACGTCGCGAACCCGGGCGGCACGCCCGTGGAGGCGCGCCTGGACATCGCAGGGCTGAAGCCGGCCGGCGGCGGCCGCGCCATCGTCCTCACGTCGGCCTCGCCGCAGGACGGCAACACCCTGGACCGTCCCGACAAGGTCGCGCCCAGGACCGAGCCGCTGGCCGTCCCGGGCGCCACGCTCACCCGCGTGTTCCCGGCCTGGTCACACACCGTCCTGCGCATCGCCGAAGCGCCCTGAGCCCCGAATGTTAAGCCCCCCGAACCCCTCTTTGGAGCTATCGGGGGCAGGACAATTCGGTATAGTACAACACCGCGTGAAGCCGCAAAGGCCGGCGGGGCGAATCACTGCCACGCTGCGGCGCTCACGGAAGACAGGAAGGAAGCGACACGATGAGGAAGATGTTGGTTCTGGGTTCTTGGTTGCTGGTCGCTGTGCTGGCGTTCGCCGGGGAACGGGTCGCGCTGTGGCCGGAAGGAAAGATCCCGGGGTTCCAGACCCAGCAGATCGCGGCGACCACCCAGGAGGTGAACACGCCGGGATTCAAGGCGGCGGAACATGCGATGCCGTATCTCGATTGGTACGAGGCGCCGACGGGGAAGAACGGCGGCTGCATGCTGCTCATTTCCGGCGGCGGTTATCAGAGTTGCTGCGACGGGCGCTGGATTGACCAGGCCGCGAAGAAGTTCACCGAACTCGGGTTCGTTTGCGCGAGCCTCACCTACCGTACGCCGCGTCCGCAAGGGTTGCCGATCTACCAGAGCGCGTGGGAGGACGGGCAACGCGCCGTCCGTCTCGTCCGCAACGATGCGAAGAAACGAGGGTTCGACCCGGAGAAGATCGGCGCGTTCGGGTTCTCCGCGGGCTCGCACCTGACGGTCTTGCTCGCGACGAGCGCGCTCACGCCGGCGTACGGGCCGGTCGACGCGCTCGACCAGCTTCCGTGCCACGTCAACTGGGCGGTGCCGATCTACACCGCCTACGCGCTCACGGACGGACTCGTCGGTCCCAACACGCGCGAGGGCGACGCGATCGACGTAAAGCTCTCGGACGTGTTCAAGTTCGACGCGAAGACTTGTCCGATGGCGCTCTTCCACGGCGGGGCGGACATTTACTCGCCGAACGGCTCCACGCAGATCTACCGCCAGCTTCGCAGGATGAGAATCCCGGCCGAGATCCATCTCTTCGCGGACCGTCCCCACGGTTTCATGGGCGAC
>CAYOBW010000154.1:0-16372 GCA_964402115.1 uncultured Victivallales bacterium | reverse complement strand
TTGCCGCGGCTTTCGTAAGGGTCTGGCTTGGAATCCGCGGCCGTGCCTGCGTGCTCCCGCCGGACAGGTCCCATGCGGCATGGGCCTGCGGCCCCTCACCCCGGCCCTCTCCCCGCCGGGGAGAGGGAGACTGGCGAAAGGACCGCGGCCCCACCGGTACGGTGATGTGAATGTGCAGAGAAAAAGTGGAGGGCTACTTCCGTTTCTAGGTTCAAGGCCCCCAAGAGGTCGGTTTCATCAGAGGAACGGGCTGAAGCCCGTTCTACATTTTCGAGTGGTTTCAGCGCCAGGCAAACTGAGCCCGCTATTTCTTGCCTTCCGTCGGCCTGGACGGATCCGTTGGCAGAACCACGAGCAGCACCTGCCCGGGACGCAGTTGGTCGGCGTCCGCCAGTTTGTTGCGCGCGGCGATGGCTTGCGCCGTGTCCAGTCCCTTGCTCCTGCGCACGATCTTCGCCAGCGTGTCGCCGGGTTTGACGATGTAGCGCACGGCGTTGGTCGCGGCCGGCGCCGGATCTTCGCGCGGAGGCAGCACGACCGGCGGCGTTTCGCGCACCTCGATCGGCGGCGGCGGCGGGGGCGGCGGCGGAGCAGCGACCTTCGGCGGATTGGCCAGCACCTCGATGCCCTGTGCGGCAACGGCCGCGCCCATGGCCATGGCCGCCGCGGCGCGTCCGATGGCGGCGCGGAAGGCGGTGGGTGCCAGCGCTTCGGGGGCCTGCACGACCGGCGCCTGCCCGTGCACATGCAGGCGGAAGCGGCGGGGGCCGACGGACAGCTCATCCTGGTTCAGCAGCACCACGGGCTTGCCAACCGGCGCGTCCAGGCTGCGGCCGGCACGGTGCACGCCGACCGGCGGGGCGCCAGCGGGGCGGAAGAGCATCAGCCGCTCGTCCGCCGACACCCACAGCTCGCACACCCCGGCAGCCGGTTGCTGCCAGCAGATGTCGCCCTGGTGATCGAGTTGCAGCCCCAACCCGCCGCCGGCCAGGGCCGTGCAGCGGGTAAACCGCGGACGGTTCGTCGAGGCAGCGAGGTCTTCGAGACACAGTGCGATCGGCGTGGGCATCTGACACCTCCCGGCCGGCAGTGCGCGCAGGCGCCGACCTCCCGTCCACCATAGCGCCCGCGGACGGAAAGGAAAAGCGGGAAGTCATGGTAAGACGAGGGTGACGCAGGGGGCGGCTAACGGCGGGGACCGCCGTCTCCACGCCTCGTCGCCGGCCCACGCGATGGAGACGGCCGTCCCCGGCCGTTATGTGCCATGTAAGCCCCTTGCGTCATTGAGGCGTTACCCGCCAAACGCGCTTGTGCGGCCGCTGCTGAGGCTCTACAGTGCATGCGTTTGGAGCTGGAGTATGGGCTTGGACAGGATGAGGCAACCGGCGGAGTGCGGCAAAGGTTCGCTTTCGGCCGGCCTGGTCCTGGCGCTGTGCCTCGGCCTGCCTGCGCCGGGACAGGCTGTGACGGGGGATGTCGCGACCGTACGCCAACCTCACGACGCGCAACAACCCGCGGAGGGTCTGCCTGATTTCGAGTCGGACCAAGAGGCCGACCGCTGGCTGCGCGCGCAGAGCCCCCGGTACCGCTCCATGGCCGAAGGCGTCGACCGGAACGGCGGCTACACGATCGGGCGCACCACCGAAATGCCCGGCGGCGTCGCCTACTTCAAGGGCGGCCGGGGATACATCGAGCTGAACGACACCGTGAAGGGCGCGCACCGCGTGAGCCTGCTCATCTTCGAACTGACCAACCTCCACCAGGAGCCGCGGCATCGCGAAGTCACCGACCGCGTGCGGCAGGGCAAGCTGAATACCCCCGCCGTGTTCGCGCTGCTGCGCGAGGCGATCGAATGCGACGGGCTGCGCTTGCATTACGACGTGTTGGCGGACTTGCAGCCGGTGCTCGGCGCCGTTCCGCCGGCGATGATCACCTGGGCATCGAGCAATGCCAAAAGCTTCGCCGCCTACCGGCCGCCCTTCGTTTACGACTACCTCAAGGCGCAGGAGGCGTCCGGCCATACCGCCCACTACATCCGGCTCTTCGAGAAGCACCGGGCCGAGTATCTGGAGGCCGTGCGCAAAGAGCAGGCAGGGAAAGCGACACCGTCAACCACGGCGCAGTGATTCCGGCAGGCAATGCCTCGCGCCCGCCGCCCTCTGCTCGTGCCGGTGGCCGGCTTCTTTCACCGGCGCAGCTCGCATTCCGCAGGCCCGTCCTTCAGCGAGAGGGTGAGCTCATAGCAGCGCCGGTCGGCGGCCCACTGCCCGTCCACCTTCGCCGACGCGGGCGACACGGTTACCCGCGGTTCCGCCGGACACTCCAGAGCCAACTTCAGCAGGCGCTGGGGGTTGGGGCTGTTGCGCGTCGCCTGCGAATCGAAGCCGAAGTTGGCCTGAAACCAGAGGCTTTGACCGTCCCTCGCCATCTTGCCGATGATGTAGTCATGGACGTCCACCGCGCCGCTGATCCCGGCTGCGGGTCCGCGGTCCAGCCGCATCGCGAACGACTGCCGGCCTGACTCGTTCTCGCGACAATGGGTGACGATGATTGTGCCATCGCATTCCCACATGAACGCCTCACCCTGAAAGCGTTGCGGGTAGGCGCGATCGAAGATCTCCCTTGCCCGTCCGGGCGCAAGCAACTGTTCTTGCGGAATCGTTTGCGTCTGCGCGTTCAGGCACGGCGCCGCGGGCGGTAACAGGGCAATGATGCCGTAGCGGCAGTTGTCGGGAATGAGCTCCTGGAACGGCGTGTTCTTCAGTGCGTACAACTCCGTCAGGAAGCCGAAGCTGGCGTCGTACTTGTTTTCGTGTTTGGACCTGGCCCGCTCGGGATCGCAGGCCACCGCCACCTTCAGGCTTTCCATAAACGCCTGGCGGGACGGGATGAGCTCGTGTTTGACCACTGCCGTGACGAACGGCAGGTAGTAGCGCTGGTAGTTCGCAGCGCCCTTGCCCTCGGCGGTCCACTGGTGCGCGGACTCAAGTTGAAACACGGTCGCTCCGCCGACGATGCCCATCAGCCACATCTGGATGTCGTAGCTGTAGGGGCACTGGCGATCGCTGCCATCTCCCCGCGCTGCGATTTCGCCCAGCTTGCCGAAGCCGCACTCGCCCCAGACAAACTCGTCGGCCCAGAAGCCGCAGTTGTCCACCCAGCCCGCGGCCAGCAAGCCCTCGACCGCCCCCAGCGAATGCAGGGCCACGTGGCCGATGGTGGACTTGAACATCGGCACGATGGTCCGCTGCCCACGCTGGATCTCCCCGCGATACTGCTGGCCGATCAGCGTCCACTTGTAGTTGCCGGCTTCGCCATCGCCGATGAAGTAGTAGCGGCCGTACTTAGCACAGAGGGTCCAGGCTCGCGGGACGTAGTCCCACTCGGCGATGTTACCTTCCGGTCCGCGCTCCCAAAACCAGCTCCAGAAGTGCTCGCCCTCGGCCGTGCCAAGGCAGTGCGGGAAAGCCTGGAACAGATACTCCAGCGTTGCCAGCGACACCTGGGCGCGGTTGTTCCACACCACGAAGTACACACCCAGTTCTTCGTACTTCCGCGCCCGCGCAAGCGCCTCCTCCGTCCCGCAGCCGATGAAGATGTCATCCGGCACAATAGCCTGCGCGCAGTCAGCTGGGATGATCTCGCGGAGGTGGCTCGCCTCCTTGAGCGGGTTCCAGCCGCGGTTGCGCATCAGGAAGACCGGATGCTTCGGCCCGATCGGCAGAATCGCCGTCTTCGCGGGAGTATGGTCCGCGTTGATGTTCACGCTGAAGACCGGGCTCCAGGGCCCCTCCCGGGCGTCTGCAACCGCGCGCACCCGCCAGAAGTACCTTCCCGCCGGTGGAAGGTCTCTCGGGAAGTAACTGTGCTCGTGGTAGCGGACGTCCCGCGTCCGGCGTGTTTTGTAGAGTCGCGCGAACGCGGCATCGCACGCGATTTGGATCTCGTAATTGGTGCACCCCTTGACCGCTTCCCACTGGAAGTACGTGGCCACGTCGGTCAGCTCCAGGTTGTCGCGCGGTGCGAGCAACTGCGGCGCGGAGAGCTCCGCCGCGGCAGGCAAGGGGGCGGCGCCGCGGCTTGGCTCCGCCCGGACCGCCAGCGTCACGGCGCAGCCGAGAAGGTTGAGCGCGCTGAGGCGCAGAGCGTTCATCGTTGTCTCACCCCAGCTATTGCACCATGAAAACCGTTCCCGGCGCGGGAATGACTTCGACCTGCATGTTGTCGAAGGCCACGTACACGCTGTCGCCGCTGGCGCGCGGCATGCCGCTGAGCATGAGCTTGTACTCCAGGTCGCCCCAGTTGTTGAACTGCCTGGTGGCGCCCAGTTGGCCGTCAAGGTACATCTCGATGGCCACGGCGCCGCCGTGTGTCCGGGCAAAGGTGAGTTTCATTTCGTGGGCGGCGGTGTCGCCGTCCAGCGCATCGAAGGCGGGGATGTTGACCCCGGGGCCGGTGCTCTCGGCCACCCGGGTCCCGTCGGCGTAGTTGTACTGCCACCCGTTCTCACCCAGGTTCTGGCTGAAGAGGAGGAAGTGGTTGTCATCCGCCCACAGCCACACGCTCGACCGAACCGCCGAACCCGCGCCCTTTTCAATGGCGTCGCGGTCGACGTTGAAGACCGCCTTGTTGCGGGGGGCGAACTTCCGGACGGACTGCAGCGTCGCCCCGTGCCAGTACTGGGCGCCCGCGCTCCCCTGCAGGACCAGTTCGCCATTCGGGACGCTGGCGGTGAGCGTGCCGCTGGTGCCCTGGCTCTCCAGTCCCTTGTAGATCACGGACCACTTGGCGGGATCGAGCGCGCCGCCGTTGAAATTGTCGTACATGGGCCGGTAGGTGCGCGTGGCGGCAGCCGCGTTGTCGAAGACGGCGCTCACGGTGTCGGACGCCGCCCGGGCCTGGCCCGTGAGCAGCAGGGCGATCTTGTTGGTAAACGTTGTGGCTTGCGAGGCAAGGTAGCGGCCATCCACGTACAGCTTCACGAAAGCGCCGTCGTGGGCCATGGTCATGCGGTGGTTGCCGAGATTGGTGTCAAGGTAGTCCGCGCGCGTCAGATTGACGCCCGTGCCGGTGGGATTCTGGTTGTTCGCGTTGTAGCTGAAGCCGCCGTTGCCCTCCGTGTTCTGAGAGAAGTGGACGAAGTTGCCGTAGTCGGCATACATCCAGAGGCTGGACCGGGAGCCCGTACCGCTGCCCGTGAGGCTGATCCTGTCGACGCTGAAGCGCAGTTCGCCGCCCGCCGGGACGGCAAACGTCGGCCGGGTGGCGAGGCTGCAGCCGCGCCAGTAGTTGTACAGCGTGGCGCCGCCCAGGGTGATCTGCCCGCCGCTGACGGCCGGGTCGTTGTAGCCGGAGCCGTAGTTGCTCTCCAGGCCCTTGGTGGCCACATCCCACTTGGCGGCATCGAGGGCGGCGCCATCGAACGTGTCGGTGAAGTTCGTGGCGGTAAGGCCGGCAAACCGCCCGTACATGCCGAGCATGGCGTAGTTGACCTCGCCGACCGTAAGGGCGTGGCTGAACAGGGCGGCGTTGTCCATTTTGCCGCCCCACCGCTCGGTCGTCGGGTCGCCGCCGAACCGCAGGGGCAGGGCGGTCAGGCCGGCGGTGACCGTGCTGACGCCGGCTGCCGCGCCATTGCGGTAGTACGTCAGCAAGCTGCCGCTCTTGACCACAGCGTGGAACATCCAGCCGCTGCCGGCGCCGATGTCGGCATAGTCGATTCCCATCTGGACGCCACCACTGGCGTACTCGAGTTTCGCCGTCGTGAACTTCAGCCAAGTGCTGTCGGGGCCGTCGTACCGGTTGCCGAGGATCACGTTGCTGTTTGCGCCCTGGGACGAAGCGGACCAGAACGACCAGCTGTAATCGTCGCCGAGCGCCAGGGCCGGCAGGGTTCCCGCGGTGGCACAGCCGGTGGATCCGTCGAAGGCGAGCACCCAACCCCGCTCGGCGTCAGCGACCCAGGACGCGCCGCCGAACAGGGCGCCGTCGGCGCCGCCGACAACGCTATTGGGCGCCGTCGTGCCCGTCGTCTCGTTCATCCGCCAGAGGCTGGCCAGGTCGGCCCGGAGCGGATCGCCGGCGAGGACCGTGCAGGCGAGGGCGAGTCCTGCGGGCGCAAGGCTTGTGAGACCGACAGATCCCATGCGACGGCGCTTCATGCATGCCCCTCCACGTAAGTAGCGGAACCGTACCGCCATGGATACGGAGGAAAGTATACCCACCCCCAACCCTCGAGCGCGACACGAAATCGCGCGGCCGCGGGCATCTTACACAGGGACATAACGGCGGAGGACCGCCGTCTCCATGTCTGGATTCTGGCGCACGTTATGGAGACGGCCGTCCCCGGCCGTTACGCTCCATGGGGTCCCCTTGCGTGACGGAGGCGTTGCGCTCACGGGCCTCTCACGCCTCACGTCCCGCGGCCTCCGCCCGCTGGCGGACGGATTCGTAGAGGAGGATCGTGGTGGCGGCGGCTACGTTGAGGGAATCGGCCTGGCCGAGCATGGGGATGCGCACCTTGAGGTCCGCCTCCCGCATCCAGCGTTCGCTGAGGCCGTACTGCTCCGTGCCCAGCACGAGCGCGGTGCGGCCGCGCAGGTTGGCGTCGGTGTAGAGCGTCGGCGTGTGCGGCGTGGCCGCGACGACGGTGAAGCCCTCGCGCCGCAGCCAGGCGAGGGCCTCGTCCGACGTGGTCTCGACCACGGGCAGGGCGAAGAGCGTGCCGATGCTGGCGCGCACGACGTTGGGGTTGTTCAGGTCGGTGCAGCGGTCGCACACGATCACGGCGGCGACACCGGCCGCGTCGGCCGAGCGCAGCATGGTGCCGAGATTGCCGGGCTTCTCGATGGCCTCGGCGACGATCACGAGCGCCTGCGGCTGGAGGCGCACGGCCTCCAGCGGCACGCGCACCTGCGGCGCCACGGCCAGCAACCCCTCCGGCCGGTCGCGAAAGGCCATCTTCTCGAACACCGGCGCCGTGCACGCCTGCAGGGCCACGCCGCGCTGGCGGCAGAGGTCCAGCAGGCTCTCCTCGTTCTTGCCCATGAACAGCTCGCGGCAGTAGAACAGCTCGGCGACGGGATGGTCGTTATCGAGCGCCCGCTTCACCTCGCGGTACCCCTCGATCAGCATCAGCCCAAGCTCGTCGCGATGCGAGCGCTGCCGCAGTTTGACCACCTGCTTGACGCGCGGGTTGGCGAGGCTGGTCAGCGTGGGGCTGGTGTCTTGCATGGTCGAGCGACCGGGGTCAGTAGCCGAGATACGGGTTGTTGTAGATGGAGGGGTTCAGGGTCGTGGTCGTGACGGATGTCGTCGTGGTCGTCGTCACCGTGGTGGTCGTGGTGGTGGCCGCCGCGCCGCCCAGCCTGGAGCGGTGGCGGATGAAAGCTTCGCCGAGCATCTCGTAGCTCTTGCCGTCGGTGCCCGTTCCGGCGCCCTCGATGGTCGAGACCACGGCCAGCGTCACATTCTGGTCGGTCGCGTCGGGACGCGTCGTCACGATGTAGGTCACCACGTTGCCGCGGTCGTTCGCGAGATAGCCCCAGGCCGAGCTGCTGAGCGACCACCGGTAGTCGTAGCCGCCCGTCGCGGTGAAGGTGATCTCCTCGCCCGGCAGGGTGGCGTTCACCGCGGCCGGCGTGACGGTCACCGGGCTGTTGGCGGACCCCGTTTCGCAGCCGGTCAGGAGCAGGAAGAGGGCCGTCGGCGCACCGAGGAGCGCCAGAATGGCGATGTGGCCGAGTTTTTTCATGCTGCCTTGTCCCGCCTGGCGCCACGCCGCCGGATGGCGGCAGGAGGCCGGTTCGCGCTCACGGCACATTCGTGATGACCGCCTCGGCGAACGTGGCGGTGGCCGTGGTGTTGCTTGCCCCCGTGCCAGCCCCCGCAATGTACGATTCGACTTTGACCGTGACCGGCGTGCTCGCCGCGGGCGCGGTCGCGCACACGTACGTGGTCTGGTTGCCCGATTTGTTCGACAGGTAGCCGTACGCGTCCGAGCTGAGCGACCACTTGTAGTCGTAGCCCCCGCTGACCGTGAGCGTCACCGACTGCCCGGCGCCCACCACGGCCGAGGAGGGGCTGACCTGCAGCTGTCCCGAGGCGGACTCGGTCTCGCACCCCGCGCCGACGATTACGACCACCGCACCGAAACCGACCAACAGAGAGTACATCCAAGCGTTCATAAGGCGGAGACGTTACGCGCCCCCCGGCGGCTTGTCAACGGTGCCCGCCTACAAAAGAGTTGAACCCCACCGCCGGAAACGGTTGAATGGCCGACGAGCGCTAACCAGAGGGGTGCAATGATCCGAAGAAATACTGGGCTTTTATTCCTGGGCCTGCTGCTGTTCGCCACCCGGCCAGCCGCGGCCGAGACGAATGCGCCGGCCCCCGAGGGGTCGACCACGGTGGATGGGGTCGCCGCCTACGCGAACGACCAGGTCATCACCGTCAGCGACGTGCTGATGGCGATGGCCGGCCAGCGGCGCCGCCTGCTGGAGCAGTTCGACGGCGCCGAGTTCGAGGCGGAGATGCAGAAGGCCTATGCCAAGCAGCTCAACACGTTGATCGAGGAGCGCATCCTGCTCGGATCCTACGCCAAGCAGGAGGCCAAGCTCCCGGAGTGGGTGGTGGACCAGCGGATCGACGAAATCATCCGGGACAGCTTCAACGGCGATCGCCTGGCGCTGATGCGGGCCTTGACGCAGGACCGGATGACGTTCGAGCAATGGCGCGACGAGATGAAGAACCGCCTGATCATCCAGACGATGCGGCGCAGCAACGTGGCCCAGAAAGTCAAGGTCAGCGCCAATGACGTGCGACGGGCTTATGACGCCAACCTCGCCAAGTACCAGCGTCCCGCGCGTGTACGGGTGCGCATGCTCGTGCTGCGCAAGGGGGCGGCCGATGCGGATCTGCAACCCCAGCGCGCCATTGCCGCAAAGGTGGAGGCGGCGCTGAAGCAGGGCGGCGACTTCGTCAAGGCGGCCAAGGCCGTGTCGCAGGCCAAGAGCGGCTTCGAGGCCGGCCGGGATCAGTGGGTGGAGCCGGCGGATCTGCGCAAGGAGTTGGCCGATGCCGTTGCCGCCTTGCCCGTGGGCGGCGTCAGCCGCCCCCTCGAAATCGAGGACGAGCTGTACGTGCTCAAGCTTGAAGAACGGCAGGAGAAGACCACGCTGCCCTTCAACGCGGTCGAGGCCGAGATCGAGCGCGAGCTGAAGGAAGAGCAGGCCAAGGCGTTGTATACCGCCTGGATGGGACGGCTCAAGGCCGCCGCCTATGTCCGGATCGTGAGAGCCGAACTGTAGCGGAACGCCATGAGCGACCAACCGAATCTTGCCAGCCCGGCCCAGGTGGCGCGCCTGCTGGCGGAAATCGGCGTACGGCCCAGCCGCGGGCGCGGGCAGAACTTCCTCATCGATCGCAACATCCTCGACTTGCTGCTCGAGGCGGCGACGTTGGACCGGCAGGACGTCGTGCTGGAGGTCGGCCCCGGCCTGGGCACCGTGACACAGGCCCTGCTCCAGCGCGCCGGGCGCGTGCTCGCCGTGGAGAAGGACCACCTGCTGTGCGCCTCCCTGCGCGACCGACTGGGGTCGGATCCGCGGTTCACCCTGATCGAAGCGGACATGCTGGAGGTCTCTCTCGACACCCTGCTCGGCGCCGACCCGCCGGCGGCAGGCTGCAAGGTCGTCTCGAACCTGCCCTACGCAGTCGGCTCGCGCATCCTCGTGGATCTGACCCGCGCCGCGCGCCCGCCGCGGAGCCTGGTGGTGATGGTGCAGCTCGAGGTGGCCGAACGGATGACGACCCCGGCTGGAGGAAAGGCGTATGGCCTTTTAAGTGTCTGGCTGCAAAGACTTTATACGGTGACGCTGATCAAGCGTGTCAGCCCCTCCTGTTTCCTTCCCAAACCGGACGTCTGGTCGGCCATTGTCCGCCTCGTGCGGCATGATCGGCATCCGCTGGCCCCGGAGGAAGCGGCGTGTTTCCACGACCTGACCCGGCTTTGCTTCGCGCATCGCCGCAAGCAGTTGGCGGCGGTACTGGCACGCGCCCCCGCGCCCCTGCGCTGCGACCCGGCCTGGGTGCAGGCGTGGCTGGCGGAGGAGGCGGGCCTGGACCCGCGGGCCCGTCCCGAGACGCTATCGCCGGCACAGTGGTGCGCCCTGACCCGCGCGCTGCTCGCGAGCGCCGCAGCCCCGCTTTGCGGAAGTGCGGAATAGGCCATCGCCGGCGCAATCACGCAAGCTGCGGGCTCCACCCTCCACCTGAGTGGCAAGTAGATCAGCCCTTTCAAGACACAACCCACCCCGGCCCGCGGCCACCCCTCCAGAGGAGTGGAGATTGTGTAAGGCGCTCCGCCACAATATTTTCCGATCATTATAGGGGTACACGTGGTTCTCCCCTCAACCTTCATCCTTCATCCTTCATCCTTGCTTCACGGCTCGCGCCGGATGCGGTACGTGCCGCGGCTCCCGGCGGACACCGGCACCGCGCAGGCCGCGGTGCGGCCCGTGGCGGTGACGCCCACGCCTGCGTTGGTCCAGGCGCCGGCCGGCCATGCCGCGCGGCGCTGCAGCTCGTAGCGGAAGCCCGGCACGCTGTACCAGCCGATGCGCGCGGCGTCGAACCACTCGACCGCAAAGACGGACAGGGCATCCCGCGGATGGGTGCCGGCGCGGAATTCCGCGACGTTCGGCGCGCCGTCGCCGTCGCTATCCGTGCTGCCGCCATCGGCGCCGGAGCCGGGATTGAACCCGTGCTTGCGCTCGAAGTAGTCCGGCATGCCGTCGCCGTCGGCATCCTGGGTGACGTTCACGTCGAGGCGGAGCCGGTTGCCCGCGGCAGTGACCTGGAAGCCCGCGATCGTGATGAGCCCGCTGGCATCGGCCACGAGCGCGCCGCTCTGGACGGCGGTGGACTGCCCCGTGGGCAGGTTCCGCCAGTTCACGGGCGTGCCGGCATCGTGCGGGAAGTACTGCAGGCGGCGCGGCGTAACGGTCACGGTCTGCGCGCCGGCGGTCGACCGCAGGGCCAGCTCGTAGCTGAAGGGTGTGTCGAGGATATCGCCGGCAAAGTCGTTCCAGGGACAGGACCATTCCAACGTCACGTTGTACTCGTGGACGGGGACGGCGGGGATGGGGCCGCTGCCGCTGGCGTTCGAGAAGGCCGGGAAGCTGCGGTCCCTGCGGAAGACGAAGTCGCCCAACACCCAGTTGGGCGTGTCCATGAAGCCCATCCAGCCGTGCCCGCCGCTGCCGACGTAGGAGTTGAACCCGCGGCGGCCGGCGTAACAGACGCCGGGCAGGGCCTGCCCCTGCTGGGGCCAGACGAGCACGTCGTCGGCGCCGCCGTGGCTGAAAGAGATGTAGGCCATTTCGTCGGCCACGCGGTTGGTCATCTGCGCCACGTGATCCAGCCAGTCGTACACGCCCAGGCCGTTGTAGCGCGCGAGGTGCGCGGCGTAGCGGCCGCGGTTCTCGATCGGCAGGTTGCGGGTCACATCGCCCCAGCGGGGTTGCAGGTCGTTTTCCAGCCACTGCACGGCGTCGCGGTAGTCGGTCATGGGCTGGCCCGCATGCACGGCGGCAAACACGTTCGGATAGCGCATGCCCAGCGCCAGCGCCCCGCTGCCCCCCATGGATTCGCCGTAAGCGTAGATGCGGTTGACGTCCACGTTGTAGAGCGGGTCGCGGCTGACATCGTAGACCGCGCGCAGCAGGCGCTCCTCGGCGAAGTTGACGATGGGCCCGGTGGTGGGATTGCCTTCCTGGCCGTAGTCCCAGGTCGCGCTGTGACCGTAGTACCAGCTCTGCCGCGGCTCGTCGCCCCAGATGTGGATGGCCTGGAAGCCGTAGGAAATGTCCTCCCCGCCGGGCTGCAGCTCCTCGTAGCGCGAGCCATAGCCCTCGATGTGCAGGTAGAGCGGCCACGGGCGCGCGTGGGTGTACGTCTCCGGAACCGTAACGTGGTAGTTGTACGCGTAGCCGTCGAAGGTCGGGTTCCAGCGGTGGTAGTCCATGAACTGCGTGTACGTGCGACCGCGGCCCGGGAAGGTCTCGCGCACCAGGATCGGCCGCGGGTCGGCGGCGGCTTCGCGAACCCCGGTCGCCAGGGCATTGCCGACCCCGAACTCCGCCCGGTTCTCGACGCCGTTGGTGAGCAGCGTCACGGCGTAGAAGAACGTGCCCGTGTCGTGGACCGTGTTGACGAACAGGCCTTCGGTGGGCAGCAGCGGCGCGCCCAGGTCCCGGATGACAAAGTACACGTTGCTGCCCGCGCGGTCGCTGTCCGTGGCGTAGCGGGACGAGCCCGCGGGCACCGTGGCCAGCGGCGTGGCGGCGGCCAGGTTGCCGGCGCCGATCGCCGCCGTGTGCCGGTAGACCCGGTAGGCCGCGTCCACCGCCGCGACGACCTCGTTCCACGTGAGAAACGTCTGCCCTGCGCGATGCGCCGCGGCCAGTCCGTCGGGCTGCGAGCCGGTGCCGGCGCCGGGGACGGCCGAGTCCCGTGATCCGCTCCCCGCGGCGGCAAAGTTGTTGCTGCCGTCATACGCGAATGCCGCGTAGTAGTAGCGCGTGCCGGGCACGACCGCGGCGTCGGTGGCGGCCGTCCCGCTCCCCGCGTACACCACGGCGCCCTCGCCCGGCGCCGCCGGGTACCCCGCCGTGCCGCGGCACACCCGCGTGCCGGCGAAGTCGGCGTCCGCCGGGTTCGTCCACACGAGCCGCACGTCCACGGCCGTGGCCGCGGCAGCGAAGCCGGTGACGGAGGCCGGCGGCACCGTGTCGCGCCCGCCGACGGCGGTGGCGCGCGCGCCGGGCGCGTTCGTCGCATAGTTCGGCACGCCGTCATGGGCGTATGCGCCGTAGTAGTAGGTCGCGCCCGCGGTCACGCCGGCCTGCGTGCAGGCCGCGGCCGTGCCGGCGTACAGCAGGGTGCCGTCCGTGGCGTTGGTGGGATACCGGTCCGGGCGCCAGAGCAGGCGCGTGCCCGTCCAGCCGGCGGTGGGATTCTGCCACGACAGGCGCACCTCGGTCCGGTTGGGGCGCGCCTGCAGGTTGGCCACGGGCGCCGGCGGCGTGGTGTCGGGGCCGCCGGCCGAGTAGGTGACGGTCAGGCGCGGCCGCTGCGCGGCGGTTTCGTGATCGGCCGAACAGAAGAAATGCTCCGTGTACTGGCCGGCCGTCGGAATGACCATCAACCCGTTGTTCACGCGGCGGCCGCTGACCCAGTCGTCCACGAGGGCCGTGATGTCCCACGACACCCAGGCCCCGCGATTTGTCGGAAGCGTCGACACAGCCACGCTGCCGTCGGCGCCATGGCCGAAGTCGGTCGTCGTGTCGTAGTCGCCCCCCGCGGCAGTCCAGGGCACGCCGTTGGCGGCTTCTTCCCAGGAGGCGCCCAGGTGGTTGGCCTCGTTCTGCCAGGTCCCGGTGCCTTCCACCCAGGCGCGGGTAACCGGGTGGAGCGCGACGGCCACGGGCCCTTCCTGGTAGCAGTCGTACTGGTAAAAGGCCAGCGTGGCAGACGAGACGGCGCTGCCGGCCGGGATGGCGGAGAGGTCGTAGCGCACGAGGATGCGATAGTGCCCATCGGCGGGGCTGCTATCCACATAAACGCGAATCGCGTCCGAGCCACCCATGTTTTGGTAGAGGGCCTGGAAGTTCGCGAGGAACGTGTCCGCGCAGCCGGTGTACGCCGGATCGCTGCCGGCGCCGTCCTGGAAGACGCGCACGTTATCGCCGGCGCCCGGCACCGTGGCCGACGCCTGCGCGCCCGGCACGGCGGCGGACCAGTTGGTGGGCGTGGCGCCGTCGCCGGCGAAGGCCGCGTAGTAGTACGTCATGCCGGCGGAGACGGCGGCGTCGGTGCAGTTCGTGCCCGTCCCGCTGTAGACGCGGGTTCCGGCCGTCGGCGCGGCGGGATAGGTCCCCGCCTGCCGCTGGATAACCGTGCCCTGCCAGTCCGCATCCGTCGGATTCGTCCAGGAGAGCTGCACCGTGCCGGCCACCACGGCAGCGGTCAGTCCCGCGACGTTGCCCGGCGGCGTGATGTCGCCGCCCGCGGCGCCGTAGCGCAGCACGGCGCCACCGTGCGCCGGCAGCGTCACCGCGGACACCGCGGTGTACGTCAGCTGGCCGTTGAAGCTCCCGTTGGCCGGGATGACGCCGCCGCCGGACGCCGCGGCCAGCAGGGCGTTCGTGCCCAGCGAGGCTATCGCAACGGGCGTTTCGCCGGGGTTCACGAGCACGAAGCCGTCGCGGTAGTCGCGGCGGTACACGCCCCAGTCGGCCCGCCATAACGCGCTCGCGCTGGCGGGAAGCTCCCCCGTGTAGGGGCCGAGGGCGATGTCGTACTCGGGGTAGTACTCCAGCGCAACGTCATCGGTGAGCAGCAGGTTCAGATACGTGTTCCGGCCCTTGACCAGCAGGTAGCTGGCCGTGACGAACAGGCGCGCCGCGGGGGTGTTCGCGGGGGTCGTGGTCTGAAAGAGCAGGATCTTGTCCCGCCGCGCCAGCGCCAGGATCCGGTCCATCTGCAGCTCCCAGTCGGCCGGATCGAAGTACCCGTCGGAGAAGCAACAGAAGCCCTCGACCATGCCGCCGTGCCCGACGCCGTAGTCGCTCGTGTCCCAGCCCGTGATCAGGCCGCCGAGATTGGGCAGGAACTTGAAGCCGCGGGTGTCGGCATCGAACGCACTGCGCACGTATGTGCCATAGGCATTGAGGCTGGGCACCCAGTTGGCCAGGCTCGCAGCGGGATCCGTGAACCAGGGGTGCGTCGGGTTGCAGGCGTCGAAATACGCGTCCACGGTGAAACTGTCGGCGAACACGCCATCGTTCTCGGCGGCGGCGGTGCGGTCCAGCGCGGTGGAGACCCAGTAGGCCGGGAACCCGGTGTGGGGGGCGCCGCCCGCGCCGAAGGTGACGTCCATGACGTCCCAGTTCCAGGCCGTCTGGTGGACGCGCTGCAGCGCGGCGTTGCGCAGGAACCAGCCGGTCTGGGCGTTGACGTAGCTCCAGTCGGACGTCCACGCGTCGCCGTGGATGAAGTCGTGCGCGCCGGCGCCCACGCCCAGCTGGTAGTGCAGGCAGAGGAAGTCCGGATTGTAGGCGCGCAGGGCGCGGATTTCCGACCGGAGCTGCTTCTGCGTGCCGACGAGGTGCGAAGCCGCGAAGGCGCGCTGCGCGTCGGTCAGGGAGCCGGGCAGCTGGTCGGCGAAGACATGGATCCCGTCGCGCGTGTCCGGCCAGGGGCGCCGGCCGGGCCCGCCGCCGCTGGAGAACGCCTGCCACGCCGTGTCCAGGAAGTTGCTCGTGGCCGTGGCGCAGACAGCCGTCGCGGCGGCATTGGCCGTGGCGTTGGGATGGGAGTCGCCGGTCCGGTACTCGGCGCGCAGCAGGTTCGGCTGCGTCGCATGGTTGTCGGGATAAGCGAGCACATCGAACAGGTCGAAGACGGCAACGTTGTCGAGCCCCGGGTGCGCGGTGCGGTAGGCGGGCAGCCACGTGTGCTTGAGCCAGTTGTTGAACGTGCGCGCGCGGCGGGCGTTGGCCGTGTTGGAGCCTTCCGCCGGGTTCCAGGGCGGGGCCGTGACAGGAATGAAGAGAAAGCCGGGATTGGCGGCAAACACGTCCTCCAGCGCCGCGTAGGTGTCGCCGCCAAAGTCGTACGTGTGTCCCGCACCGTCCGGGTGGCGGTAGACGGCGCGGTAGTTCGCGAGCGTCGCGGCGCTGTCGAACGGGTCGCCCGGCTCGGTTCCGTCCCCCTCCACGTTGCTGGCGGGGTAGCAACTCTTGAACATGACGATCCGGTTCGCGCCGTTTGCACAGCCGTGGGCCTTGACGCGGCCCAGGTAGTCGTTGAACCACAAGAGCCACTGGTACATGTCCGTGCTGTCGCCCGTCGTGCCACCGATCGAGTCGGGCCGCCCCGAGTCGGGGGCCACGTCGGTCCCGTAGGTGATGTCGTTGCGCTCGTCCACGTAGGTCTTGGCCAGCAACGCGGCGTCCAGGCTGTGGTCCAGCCAGTTCTGGCCGACGGAGTGATGGATGAAGACCAGGTCATCCTGGCCCGCGGCGATGCCGCATGGACACACCAGAAGTGCAACCAGCAAGCTGCGCTGCCATCTCATGCCGCCCCCCTTCCGCGCCGCGTGCGAAGCGCGGCGTCCAGCGCCAAGGACGACGCGACGAGGACGACGAATCACAGGGAGAACCTCGTCACGCCGCCGACTGTCGATGATTTTAGACCGGAGGCAGCGTCGGAGACAAGGCGAAAGCAGGGTTGAAAGGAACGTCTCCGTGAAGCAGGGGGAGGGCGCTAACGGCGGGGACCGCCGTCTCCACGCCTCGTCGCCTGCCCA
>CAYOBW010000153.1:0-16383 GCA_964402115.1 uncultured Victivallales bacterium | reverse complement strand
CCTGCGCAGCGACGGGTGGGCTCTCGGTGCCATACAAGAGCGTGCGTGCACCCGGGCACCGCCGGCCCGACGATCTGCCGCGTGCGCTCTACTCCAGCCGCTCGAGCGTCAGCCGGTCGATGTAAAGCGCCTTGATGGCCGAGGTTGCTCCGCCTGCCTTGTCGAAGCGCCCGGGGCCGATCCAGAAGTAGTGGTCGCGCTCGGGCACCCACTCAGCCACGTCGTACCACGCGTACCCGTCCTGAACGGTGGACACCTTGCGCTCGACGCCGCCGTACCCCTGCTTGTTCTTGCTGTCGTAGACCCCGGCCCAGAACGCCTCGCCGTCCCTGCCGGGCTCCTTCTCGACCCGCACGCGCATGCGGATGCGGTACGTCGCGCCGGCGTCGCAGGCGACGCGGCTGAAGGGCAGCGTCGTGCACCACTCGTAGTGGGTGTTGAAGAGTTTCATGGCCGAGCCGTCCTCGGCCAGCGGGTCGGCCACGGTGTCGCCCCACGTGCCGCGCTGCCGGAGCGAGAGCGCGGTATCCTCGACCGTCGCGCGAGTTTGGGCGGGGGGCAGGGGCGGCGGGTTGGCGAGCGCCTTGAGGCGGGCGATCACCTGTTCGTGGTGCTCGGCGCTCTCGGAGATCCGGATGTTCGCGGCCTCGGCGAGACGCGCCAGCAATTCGGCGGCCAGGGCGCGGCACTCCGCCGGCACCGCATGGCGCTGCGGCTCCTTCGCCGCCCAAACCGTAATCTCGCCGGGAGGCTGCAGCCGCTCCAGGCGCACGAAGAGCACGGGCACCGCGCCCATGCGCACGTTGTAGAGGTGGGCGGGCGAGTCCTTGACCGCCTCTTCGGCCTGGCGCCACAGCGCGGCGGCCTGCACGAAGAAGCTGTCGGGAATGTCCGGCTTGCTGACGTCGTCGAAGATGCGCAGCGGCTGGGCCGCCGTGTCCGCGTGGAAGCCGTGCAGCCCGTCGAAGTACTGGCGCACGAGGGGCGCGGCCGCGCCGTAATAGCCCTCGAAAAAGTCCTTGAGCAGCGGCTCGGCCGGCAGGTCGGGGTCCCACAGCCACTTGGCGAGCAGCCAGGCCTTGAGCTCGGCGAAGTCGCCGTGGCGGCCCTGGTACGCGCCCTGCTCGAACAGGCCCACCACGCGGTTGTCGCGGAAGAACTTCACGTTGCCCTGCAGCGCCAGCACGTTCGGGAAGGGGCCGATGTAGGTGCGGAAATTGGTGGTGTAGTCCCACACGTAGAGCTTGTCGGTCATCGCGCTCCAGCCGCGGATATCCTCCACGAACCGCTTGTTCTGCTCGAACGCGCTCCGGTCGAGCGCTTGCGAGAAGTCGCACTCGATGGTGCAGAGGCGGGGCACCACGTTCGGCCGCGGCCGCACGGTCTTCGGCGGCTTGCGCGTGTACTGGTAGGCGAGGGTCTCGATCCAGACGTTCGGGAACTCCTTCTCGACGGCCTCGGCGACCCGGTTCACGAAAGCGATCAGCGTGCCTGCGTGCGACTCCTCGCGGTCGTCCACGGACTTGCAGCCGGGGCAGGTGCAAAAGCCGTGCCAGTCGTTCTGGCTGACGCTGAAGAGCTTGGCGGTCGGATCCTTGCGGATGCGTTCGAGCACGCGCGCGGTGACGATCTTCAGTACGTCCGGGTTGGTCAGGCAGAGCTGCGTTTGTTCCTTGACGCGCTTGCCGTCGATTTCGCTGAAGTACTCCGGGTGGGCGGCGAAGAACTCCGCGGACGGGCAGAGGCCGTCGAACGTGTGCACGAACGCGTCGCCGCCGAAGCGGATCTTGCCGCCGTGCTTCTCCGTCAGCCGCAGGGCGTTTCCGTTGCAGGCGTTGCGGGCGGCGAGGTCGCCGTCGAACATATCGAACCAGAACGGCTCGCGCATGGCGAAGGCGGGTTTGCGCGCCTCGTCGAGGGCGGGGACGGCGAAGGTGTCGCGCCGCGGGATAACGCTGTGCCACGAGGTGTACCAGCGGCACCCGCCGCAGCGCCCGAGGATTTCGTAGACGCCGTAGAGCGTGCCGCGCGCGGGGCCGCCGAGGATCAGCAGGTGCGGCGGAGCGGTCTTCAGGCGGAAGCCGTCCTCGCCCAGCGCCGCCAGATCGGCCGGCGCGCCGAGCAGCGCGGCGGTGTGGCGGGTGTCGCCGAGGAGGATCGCGCGCGCCGGCAGCGGCGCTTCGTCCGTGACGACGGGCAGCTGCACGCCCGTCAGCTGCGCCGTGAACTTCACGAACTCGTCAGCCGCGTAAAGCTGGGACGGCGAAGCGTTAGCCGGGCGCACGAGCGTGTAGCCGGCGGGCTGGCCGCGGGTCGCCAGCGTCAGGCTTTGCGCGCACAAGGCGTGCGCAAACAGGCCGCAGGCGAGAATCGTGAGCGTTGTCTGCATCCCGTTTATGCCCCCGGCAGCATGGTGTGAGCGCGCACAACACGGCGCGGCTGGGGTCAAGGTTACCGCACATGCCGACCCATGTGCAACGACGCAGGTCGGTCCGGAGTGTTTGCAGTGTTTCGTTGACAACGCGCTCGCCCCCACTGGACACTGGACGCTGGACGCTGAACAACCCTCCCCAAGGAGCACCATGCGACGACTTCAGACGAGCGTGTTGGCCATCCTCTGCGCCGGCGGACTGTCCGGCGCGCTGGCGGCGGATATCGTGCTGGACCTGGCCGGGAAGTGGCGTTTTGCGCTGGATCCGGCCGACGCCGGCGTGTCCGCGGCCTGGCCGGACACGGTGCTCCGCGACGCGATCGCGCTGCCTGGCACGACGGACCTGGCGGGCTATGGCGCGCCGGAGCCGGATCCGAATCCCGGCTTCCTGTCGCGTGTGCACAAGTATGTGGGCGCGGCGTGGTACCAGCGAGACATCGAGATTCCGCCCGCCTGGAACGGCCTGGACGTGGAGCTGTTCCTGGAGCGCGTGCAGTGGGAGAGCCGGGCGTGGGTGGACGGGCGCGCATGCGGCGCGCAGGATTCGCTGGGCACGCCGCACCTGCACACGCTCGGCGCCCTGACGCCGGGCCGCCACCGGCTCACGTTGCGCGTGGACAATCGCATGATCCACCCCATTGGCGATCGTGGCCACTGCTACACGGAATTCACCCAGACGATCTGGAACGGGATCGTCGGCCGGCTCGAGTTGCGGGCGCGGCCGGCCGCGGCGTTGAGCCTGGTGCGCGTGTTTCCCGACGCGGCGGCGGCGAGCGTGGTGGCGGAGGTGACGGTCGCCGGCCGCGGCGGCGGCGCGCGGCAGGGGATGCTGCGAGGCGTCGTTACCGAGCTGCGGACGCGGCGTGTCGTCGGCCAGGCGGAGTGGCCGCTGGCGCTGGCTGGCACGCAGACCGTCGCGCGGTGCACCGTCCCGCTCGCGTCTGTGCCGGCGGCCTGGGACGAGTTCAGCCCGGCGCTCTACCGGCTCGACCTCGCGCTCGCGTGCGGCGAGGCGCGCGACGCCTGCGCGACGACGTTCGGCTTCCGTACGGTCGCCCGCGACGGCCAGCGCCTGCTCATCAACGGGCGCCCCGCTTTCATGCGCGGCAACATGGACTGCGCGCAGTACCCGCGCACCGGCCATCCGCCCACCGACGTGGAGAGCTGGCGGCGCATGTACCGGGTCTGCCAGTCCTACGGGCTCAACCAGATCCGCTTCCACTCCTGGTGTCCGCCCGAGGCCGCCTTCGTCGCGGCGGACGAACTGGGCATTTACCTGCAGCCGGAGGTGCTCTGGATCGACGGCTGGATGGGCGGCCCGAACCCGCGCAAGGACATGGACACGCCGGGCTATCCGAAGGGGGTGGGGAAAGGGGACCGCACGATCGATGCGTACGTGCGGGCCGAGATGCGCCGAATGCTCGACGCCTACGGGAACCACCCCTCGTTCTGCTTCTTCGCCATCGGGAACGAGCTCGGGTCGAGCGACTTCACGGTCATGGGTGCGTGGATCGCCGCGGAGAAGGCCCGCGATCCGCGCCGCTTCTACGCCGCCTCGACTGCGCGCGCGATCACGCCGGCCGACGATTTCGCCGACACGCACAACATCCCTGGCGTGGGAGGCGTGGTGAACAACCTGGGCGTGCCGCACACGGACTGGGACTACGAGGGCAGCTACCGCCGCGCGCCCGTGCCGGTCATCGCCCACGAGATGGGGCAGATGCCCGTGCATCCCGACTGGCGCGAGATCGCGAAGTACGACGGCCCCCTGCGCGCGCGGAACTTCGAGCTGTTTCGCGAGGAGGCCCGGCGGCGGGGCGTCGCCGACCAGAGCGCGGACTTCCAGGCCGCCTCGGGCTGGCTGAACCGCATCCTCTACAAGAACGAGATGGAGGCCCAGCTGCGTTCTCCCGGCTGCTCGGGCGTGAGCTGGCTGAGCCTCCAGGACTTCCCCGGCCAGGGCGAGGCGCTGGTGGGGTGGCTCGACGCGTTCTACGACAGCAAGGGCTTCGTGACGCCCGCCGAGTTCCGCCGCTACAGTGCGCCCGCCGTGCCCCTCGCGCGATTCAAGAAGTACGTCTGGACCACCAACGAGACGTTCACGGCCGTGCTGCAGGCCGCGCACTGGGGCGCGGCGCCGCTGGCGGGGGCGCGGGCCGCCTGGACCCTGCGGGGCGCGCGCGGGCCGGTCCTCGCGCAGGGCGAACTCCCGGCCACGAATCTCGCCGTGGGCTGCGTAGCCACGCTCGGCAGCATCAGCGTGCCGCTGGCCGCCGTGCCCGCGCCGCAGAAGCTGACGCTTGAGCTGCGACTGGTCGATACGCCGTACGTCAATGCCTGGGACCTGTGGCTGTTTCCGACCGGGCCGGCGCCGGCCACCCCGGCCGGCGTCCTGGTGACCGAGCGGCCGGCCGAGGCGTGGGAAGGCCTGGCGCGCGGCGGGCGCGTCGTGCTGCTGGCGCACAAGCTGGGCGGGCGCGACAGCGCCAGGTACGCCGCCTGGATGCCGCTGTTCTGGTCGGCCCGCTTCTTCCCGGGGCAGAACCGCGACACGTTGGGGGCGGTTGTGCAGGCGCAGCACCCGGCCCTGGCGCTCTTCCCGACCGGCGCCGCGTACGACTGGCAGTGGCGCGAGGTTTGCGACGGCGCCCGCGGTTTTGTTCTGGACGATCAGCCCGCCGGCTACCGCCCGATCGTGCAGCCGGTGTGCGACTACCACTTCAATCACAAGCTGGGTGTGCTCTTCGAGTTCGCCACGGCGGGCGGCGGGCGGCTGCTCGTCTGCGGCTACAACCTCGCGGAGCGGCTGGAGCAGCGCCCCGCGGCCCGGCAGTTGCACGCGAGCCTGCTGGCGTATGCCGCCAGCGAGGCGTTCGCGCCGCGCCCGCGGCTCGCCCGCTCCGGCTTCGAACAGCTCTTCCCGATCGTCGCGGAGGCGGCGTACGTGGCCGTACCCGCCGATTTTGCGAAGGCGGTCCTGTACGTGAAAGCCGGTGCGCGCCACCCTGCGAGCGGCGACGTGCCGTGGACGCCGTCCGTGGACGCGGCGACGTGCGAGCCGGGATTCGGCTACAGCGTGAAGGCCAACGCCGTCTGGAAGGACGGCACGGGGACGGCGTGGTGGGGGGCGCCGACGCTGCGCGTGGAACTGCGCGTCGAGAAGCCGGACCTGTACGACCTCTACGTCCACTTCCACGACTGGAACGCGAACGGCCGTAGCGGCAGCCTCACCTTCGAGGGCCGCCGCTGCGAGCTGGGCCCGCACACGGGCGCAGGCAAGTGGGTGCGGTTCGACGTGCTGCGCGAGGACGCGCTCGACACGCGGCTCGTGCTCGAAGCTGCCTGCGGCTCGGGGCCCAACCTGCAGATCACGGCCGTGGCGCTCGTGCCGAAGTGAGGCAGGGCCGCTTGCCGCTCACTTTCCCAGGATCGCCGCCCGGAACCGCTGTGCGGCAGTTTCGAGGTTCGCGATGTAGTCGAGGGCCAGGGGGTCCACCGAGACGACAGTGCCGCCGATGCCGTCGGCGACGGCCCGGGCATACTTCTGGTCGAACTGCGGCTGCACGAAGATGACGCGCACCTGCTCCTCACGGGCACGGTCCACGATCCGCGCGAGCTGTCGCGCGCTGGGGGACTTGCCCTCGGCTTCGATCGGAATCTGGCGCAGGCCATACGTGCGGGCGAAGTAACCCCACGAAGGGTGGAAGACCATGAACGCGCGGCCGCGGCAGGGCGCGAGGGTTGCGGTGAGGCGCGCGTGCAGGGCTTGCAGGTCGTTCGTGAAGGCGTGGCAGTTGGCCTCGTACGTGTCGCGCCCGGCGGGGTCGAGCGCCACCAGCGTCCGGCAGATGGTCAGCGCCTGCGTGACGACGAGCGAAGGGCTGAGCCAGATGTGCGGGTCCGCGCCATCGGGGCCCGCGCAGTCGCAGTCCTCCTCCGCCCCATGCGCGTGGTCGTGTTCCCCGGTCATCGTCTGCAGCGCGAGCCCCTCGCGCGTATCCACGATGCGGAGGTTCGGCAGGATGCGGCGCAGCCGAGGCAGCACGATCTTCTCCACCGGCGCGCCCACCAGGAAGTAGGCCTGCGCCTCGGCGAAGCGGGCCATCTGGCGGGCTGTGGGTTCGTACGTGGCATGGTTCTGCCCGGGCAGCACGAGGACTTCCACCTGCACCCGCGCGCCGCCGATCCGCTGGACAAAGTACTGCTGCGGCAGAATAGTCACCGCGACGCGCAGGGAGGGGGGCGGCGGGGCCGCGGGCGGGGACTCCGCGTGACCGGGGCGCGGGCTGAACCCCAGCAGCGCGGCGCAGCCGAGGGCGAGTAGCTTCTTTCCGTTCATGATTTCCTCCCCGGCACCACGCGCGCGAAGCCGTTACGGCCGCCGCGCGGGCTGCTCTGCATATAGTGGGCGAAGAGCACGAGGCGCTCCAGCACCTCCTTGTCCATCACGTGCTCCATCCGGCAGGCGTTGGCCTCCGCCGTCGCCTCGTCCACCAGCAGCACATCGCGCAGGAAGTGGCTGATGATCTCGTGGTTGCGCGAGATGGCGGTCGCGATCGCGCGGCCCTCGGGGGTGAGCGTGGCGTGGGCGTAGGGCGCGTAGGCGACGAGCCCGCGCTCGCCGAGGGTCTTGAGCGCGGCTGTGACCGTGGACTTGTGTACCGCCACGCGGCGGGCGATGTCGCTCACGCGCGCCACCTGCCCGTCGCGCTCGAGTTGCAGGAGCGCCTCGAGGTAATCCTCCAGCTCCGCGGATATGGGTTGTGTGCGTGTCATGGCGGCTGCCTTTCTCCGTCCCGTCAACCGTTGTCGCGCTCGACAATCAGCCGCTCGGCTTCCGGATGCGTCAGCACGTGCGTACGGCACGCGTGGGACAGGTCTGGCGGCGGGCTGCGCATCACAAGTGGCAGGCGGCCTGACCGCGCTTCTCCAGGTACTGCTGGTGGTAGTCCTCGGCCGGCCAGAACGTGCCGGCGGCGACGATCTGCGTGACCAGCTTGCGCTTGTGCTTGCCCGACGCCTCGCGGGCGGCGAGGGCGGCTCTGGCGGCGGCGGCCTGGGCCGGCGCGTGGTAGAAGATGGCCGACCGGTACTGTGTGCCCGTATCCGGCCCCTGGCGGTTCAACTGCGTCGGGTCGTGGCAATCCCAGAACGCCTCCAGCAGCTGTGCGTAGGTCACGCGCGCCGGGTCGAACGTCACCTCGACCGCTTCGGCATGGCCGGTCTTGTCGGTGCAGACATCCCGGTAGGTCGGGTTGTCCAGAACACCGCCGATGTACCCCACCTGCGTGGACGTCACGCCCTGGATCTTGCGGAACGCCGCCTCCACGCCCCAGAAACAGCCGGCGGCAAACGTGGCCTTTTCCATCCTGACCTCCCCCTTGGTATCCGGCTTGACGGCGTTGGTCGGCGCCGCAACGGCGGCCGCCAGACCCCCGCCAAACAACCCCAAGACTAGCACGAGCGCGCGAACGGACATAGCGGTTTTCCTCTCGGTACGGCTTTCAAGAATGCCACTGCTCTTGTATCATAACAGGCCGCGCCGCGAAGACAAGGCCGGTTTGGCCGGCAGTTGTTTCAGGAATCCCGCCACGGCGTCCCGCCAGGCGACGGGGAAGCGGGCGGCGGCGGACTCGTGGCCGACCGCCGGGAAGACCTGGAAGGCCTTTGGGCCGCGCACCGCGTCGCAGACCCGGCGCCCCTCCTCCAGCCTGGCGCGGGGATCGGCGGCGCCGTGCAGGAAGAGGGCGGGGCAGGTGACGGCAGCGGCGTCGCGCCAGGGTTGGTGCGCGAAGCCGTTGTACCCCGCCTGCGCGCCGCCCCAGAAGACGAGCAGCTCGGCGCACGGGAACGCTGGCAGGCCCATGGCGGCAAAACGGTTGCGCACGGTGTGGAGCAGGGTGTCGAAGACCGCTTCCACGATGATGGCGTCCGGCTGCACGCCGTCCCGGCGTATCGCGCGCAGCAGCGCCGCGCCGCCCATGGACTGCCCGTACAGGATCAGCGCGGCGTGTGGCAGGCTGGCGCGCGCCTGGCGCACGACCGCCGTCACGTCGCGCGCCTCGGCGACCCCGATGGTGGTCTCGTCGCCCGACGAGTCGCCGCACCCGCGGAAGTCCACCAGCAGCACCGACGCCCCGGCCGCGAGGAAGTGCCGGGCCTCCGGAAGCAGGGAGCTCTTCTCGGCCGCGTAGCCGTGAAACAGCACGACCAGCGGCGTCCGCGCGCCTCGGTCGACGTACCAGGCGCCCAGCGTCACGCCGTCCGGGCCGCGGAGGGTCAGCGGGACGCAAGCCGGGTCGAGTTCCGCGGGCGCCCGCGCACTCACGGGCCGGGGTACGTTGACCCCCGTCAGCAGCAGGCGCAGTCTCTGCCCGCGCGCGAGCTGTTCGGGCTTGCCGGTGCGCGCGCCGCCCCGCGTGAAATGCAGCATGGCGCGGGCGTGGCGGTACGCGAGGACGTTCAGCACGATCAGTCCGCACGCCGCTAAGGCGAACAGGCGCCGGCACCGGGTTCCGCTTCTCCCTCGCATGTCAGACCTTTCCACTGGGGCCGCCTGCACCCCCGTCCCGCCATTCTTGCCCGTGGCGGGACGTGGGCCTCCGCGTCCGCAGGCGGGCTTGCAGGAGGCTTATGGGTGAAACGCGTGCGATCGTAGCCGATACCCGATCAAACGCAAGTTCGGCGGGGAATGGCGGACAGGCCGCATTTGCGCTCGCCGAACCGCGGGCGGGTGTGTAGCATGCAACGCTGGATCTGGGAAAAGCTTATGAGACTCCTCTGTCTGATGGCGCTGGTCGGTTGGGTCACGGTTGCGGCGGCGACCGCGGGCGTGGAGCTGCATGACGGCGACGGGAAGGTGCGCGTGGTGGTCGGGGGCGAACTCTTCGCGGAATATCGCTACCAGGGCGTGGCGCGGCCCTTTCTCTATCCGATCGTGGGTCCCGGCGGAACAGGCCTGACGCGGAACTGGCCGATGCAGCAGACGACGAACGAGCCGACCGACCACGTGCACCACAAGGGACTCTGGTTTGCCCACGGCAACGTCAACGGCGTGGACTGCTGGTCGGAGCAGAAGGCGTTCGGCAGGACGGTCCACGCGGAGTTCCTGGAACTGCGCGGCGGCGCGACGGGCGGTGTCATCCGCGAACGCTGCAACTGGGTCGGGCCCGACGGCCGCGCGCTGTGCAGCGACGAGCGCACGATCCGTTTTCAGCCGCACACCGCGGTGCGCGTGGTGGATTTCGAGATCACGCTGATCGCGTCGCAGGGCCCGGTGACGTTCGGCGACACGAAGGAGGGGACGCTGGCCATCCGCCTGCCGGCGACGATGAGCGTCACGGGCCCCGACGCGCAGGGGCATATCGTCACCAGCGCCGGCCTGCGCGACGCGGCCGCCTGGGGCTCCCGCGCCGAGTGGGTGGATTACCACGGGCCCGTCGACGGCAAGGTGGCGGGCGTGGCGATCTTCGATGCGCCGCAGAATCCCCGGCATCCGACCACGTGGCATGTGCGCGAGTACGGGCTCTTCGCGGCCAATCCCTTCGGACTGCACGCTTTTCAGAAAGACAGCCCCGCCGGCGCGGGCGACCTGAAGCTTGCCGCCGGCGAGCGGGTGACGTTCCGCTACCGGTTCGTTTTCCATGCCGGCGACGAAGTAGAGGGCGGGATTGCCGGGCGCTATCGCGAATTTGCCGAGACCAAACCCAAACCGTGAAACCAGGGGGACAACGATGAGTAGGACCTGCAGCCGCCGAACCGTACTGAAGTCATCGCTCGCGACCGCCGCCGCCGCCAGCCTGCCGCGCTGGACATGGGCCGCACCCGAGGGCGCCAACGGCGACATCCGCGTTGCGGTGGTCGGCTTCCGCGGTCGCGGCGGTTCGCATATCAGCGGGTTCCGCGCGGTGCCGGGCGTGCGCGTGGTGGCGCTGTGCGACGTGGATGAGAACGTCCTCGCCAAGGCCTCGCGAGACGCCGAGAAGGACAACCGGAAGATCACGACCTATACCGATGTCCGGAAACTTCTGGAAAGTAAGGAGATCGACGTGGTCAGCACGGCGACGCCCAACCACTGGCATGCGCTGCTGACCGTCTGGGCGTGCCAGGCCGGCAATGACGTGTACGTCGAGAAACCGGTTTCGCACAACGTGTGGGAAGGCCGGCAGGCCGTCAAGGCCGCGGAGAAGTACAACCGCATCGTCCAGGCCGGCATGCAGTGCCGGTCCAGCGGGGGCATCCGCGATGCGATGGCGTTCCTGCATGGCGGCGGCCTGGGCAAGGTCCTCGTGTCGCGCGGCCTCTGCTACAAGCGCCGGGACTCCATCGGCAAGGCCAACGGGGAACAGCCCATTCCGGCGGGCATCGACTACGACCTCTGGTGCGGCCCGGCGCCGAAAGTGCCGCTGCGGCGGCTGCGGCTGCATTACGACTGGCACTGGGTCTGGCCGACCGGCAACGGCGACATCGGCAACCAGGGCATTCACCAGATGGACCTCTGCCGCTGGGCGCTGAACGTGAACACGCTTTCGCCGCGCGTCATGAGCATCGGCGGCCGTTTCGGCTACGAGGACGACGGCGAAACGCCGAACACGCAGATCGCCCTCCACGATTACGACGGCGCGCCGCTGATCTTCGAGGTGCGCGGGCTGCCCGAGAAGAAGGACGCCAAGAGCGTGGACAAGTTCCTCGGGGCGTCGGTCGGCTGCGTCATTCACTGCGAACAGGGGTACCTGGTCATCCCCAGCTACAGCGAGGCCACCGCGTACGACAAGGACGGCAAGAAGCTGAAGGAGTTCAAGGGCGGCAAGGCCAAGGCCCAGGCGGCGGCGCCCGCCGCGGACGGCAAGATTGTCATGGACTTCCAGGAGGACAGCAGCCACATCGGGAACTTCATCAGGGCTGTCCGCAGCCGTAAGGCGGCCGAGTTGAACGGCCCGATCCAGGAAGGACACCTGTCGAGCGCGCTTTGCCACACGCCGAACATCTCCTATCGGCTCGGCAAACAGGCGTCGCCCGAGGAAATCATGGAACAGATCAAGGGCAACAAGGAAGCGGTCGAGACGTTCGGCCGGTTCAAGGAGCATCTCGCCGGCAACGGCATCGACATCGGCGGCAGCCAGGCGGTCATCGGCCCGCTGCTGAAGATGGACCCGAAAACCGAGCGCTTCCTGGACAACGACGCCGCCAACGCGCTGGTCAAGGAAACGCAGCGGGCGCCCTTCGCCGTGCCTGAAACGGTCTGACACGCCGGAGGGGAGGGGTGCCGTCATGCCGATGCAGCCAGCGTCTTTCAGCCGGCGCCGCTTCCTGAAGGGCTCAGCGCTCGCGCTCGCCGTGCCGCTGGTCGTTCCGGCCCGCGTACTGGGCCGGAACGGCGCCGTCGCGCCCGGCGAGCAGATCGGCCTGGGCGTGATCGGCGTCGGGCCGCGCGGCCGCCACGACCTGGACGCCATGCTGCACGAGCCCGATGTCCACGTGTTGGCGATCTGCGATGCGCAGGCGAATCGCCGGAAGGAGGGCAAGGCCGCCGTGGACGCCCGCTACGGGAACCACGACTGCGCGGTTTACCGCGACATGTTCGAGCTGTTCGCGCGGCCCGACATAGACGCCGTGCTCGTGGCCACCGGCGATCGCTGGCACGCGCTGGCCTCCATCCTGGCCGCGCGGGCGGGCAAGGACGTCTACAGCGAGAAGCCGTGCGGCATCACGATGGGGGACTGCGTGGACCTGGCCGACACCATGCAGCGCTACGGCCGCGTCTTCCAGGCCGGCACCCAGCGCCGCAGCGTGGGCAATTTCCAGTTCGCCGTACATCTCGCCCGCTCCGGCAAACTGGGCCGGCTTCACACCCTGCACGCCTCCATCTACAACCTGCGCGTGCTTCACGACTGGCTGCCGGCCGAACCCGAGCCGCCGGTCGAGGTCGTGGACTGGGACCGCTGGCTGGGCCCCGCGCCGTGGCGTCCGTACAACGGCCGCTACGTGCAGGGGGGCTGGCGCGCCTACTACGATTTCGACTCGGGCGCGACGCTGCTGGACTGGGGCGCCCACACGGTGGACCTCTGCCAGTGGGCCAACGGCGCGGACGGCTCCGCGCCCCTCACCTACGCGGTTGAGCCCGACGGCAACACGATCGTGGCGCGCTATGCCAACGGCGTGAAACTCGTCATGCGCTCCGGCGGCTGGCTGGGGCTCGGCACGTGCCCGGTCCGCTTCGAAGGGGACGAGGGGTGGGTCGAGACCGGCGACAGCGGACGGATCGAATTCGGGCCGGCCAAGCTGAACGAGGAGCGGAAACGGTTCAACGAGAACGGGCTCTCCGCGCAGCAGCACACGCGCAACTTCTTCGATTGCATCCGCACCCGTGGCCAGCCCTGCGCGAACCCGTCAGTCATGCTGTCGTCGCACCTGGCCTGCCACGCCGCCGCCATCGCCTGGCAGCTTCGCCGGGAGGTGACGTTCGACCCGGTCAAGCAGCAGTTCGCCGGCGACGAGGAAGCCAACCGCATGCGGACCCGCGCCCGGCGCGCGCCGTGGCAGGCGTGAGGGTGTGCGAGGGGAGATGCAAACGATGCACGGAACGAAGCGAAACGAAACACTCGCGCTGGGGGGCGTTGCGCTGGCGCTGCTGCTCGCGGTTCCCCTGCTGGTGCCCCCCGCCGCCGGCGCCCCGGCCGGCGAGGAGGCGCAACAGCTCGCGGTCCTGGCGTCGCAAGCGCCGCTTTACGAGAAGACCCGCGCGTGTCACCGGCTCGCGCTGATCGGCACGCGCGAGGCGGTGCCGGCGCTGGCGGCTCTGCTCGGCGACGCGCAGCTTGGCGATTACGCGCGGCTGGCGCTGGAGCCGCTGGCGGACCCCGCCGTGGACGCGGCGCTGCGCGCGGCGGCGGAGAAGCTCGAAGGCCGGCCGCTGACGGGCGTCGTCAATGCGCTGGGCGTCCGTCGCGACGCGGCGGCGGTGCCGGTGCTGCGCGCGGTGCTGGCCCAGCCGGCCCGCGGCGCGGCTCCCGAAGCCCTGGCCGCGCTCGGCGGGATCGGGACCGAGGCCGCGGCTGCCGTCTTGCTGGAGACGCTCGCGCAGGGGCCCGCCGCCTGGCGCGAGGCGACGGCCCACGCCTGCGTGACGGCGGCGGAGCGCCTCGCGGTCGCGGGCCGCGTCGAGCCGGCCGCGGCGCTGTGCGAGGCCGTGCGGCGCGCGGACGTGCCCGAGTCGCTGCGTATGGCGGCGACGTTGCGGTTCATTGCCGTGCGCGGCGCCGACGGTGTGTCGCTGCTGGTCGAGCTGCTGCGCAGCGGCAAGGCGGCGGACACCGCGGTCGCCCTGCGCGCGGCGCGGGACGTGCCCGGGCCGGCCGTGACGCAGGCCCTCGCGGGGGAGCTGGGGCGGGCGCAGCCCGAGCTGCAGCGCCTGCTGCTGACCGTGCTGCGCGAGCGTGCCGACCCGGCCGCCCGGGCGGCCATCGCGGGACTGGCGGAGCAGGCGCCGCCGGCGGTGCGCGTGGAGGCGCTGCATGCATTAGGCGAGCTGGGCGATGCGTCGGTCGTGCCGGTGCTCGTGCGCGCGCTAGGGACGGCGGGCGACGTGGGGGCGGCCGCCGGGGCGAGCCTGCGTGGTCTCAAGGCCGAGGGGACGGATGCCGCCCTCCTGGCCGCCCTGGACAAGGCCGAGGGTGTCGGGCGCGTACCGTTGATCGAGCTGCTGTGCGACCGCCGGTGTGCTGCGGCCATCCCGGCGTTGCTCGCCGTGGTCCACGATCCGGCTGCGCCTGCCGCCGGCGCGGCGTGGAAGGCGCTGGGCCGCCTGGCCGGTCCCGCCGAGCTGCCGGCCCTGCTTGCGCACATTGTGGCGGGGCGGGCGGGCGCACACGGGGAGCTGGCGGAGTCCGCCCTGTGTCTCGCCGCGGCGCGCAATCCGGTTGCGGCCAGTCGCGCCGATCCGGTTCTCGCCGCCTACGCCGCGGCGCGGGACGTGGCCGCGCGGCAGGCCCTGCTGCGGATCCTGGGCCGGATTGCCGGCGACAAGGCGTGCGACGTCGTGGTCCGGGCCACCGGGGATGGCGATCCCGCCGTGCGCGACACGGCGGTGCGTCTGCTGGCCGACTGGCCGGACGCCCGGCCCGCGGAGGCCCTGCTCAAGCTGGCGCAGACCTCCACGAACGAAACCCATCGTGTGCTGGCCCTGCGCGGCACCGTACGCGTGCTGGGGCTGGCCGGGAGCGCGCCCGCCGCGACGCAGGTGCGCAGTCTGGACGAGGTGCTGCGGGCGGTTCCCGGGGCCGACTCGAAGCGGCTGGTCCTGGCGGCGGTCGCCAACATCCGGCATGCCGACGCTCTGGCGCTGGCCGTGCGCGAGCTGGCTGACCCGGCCGTACGAGCCGAGGCGGCGACGGCGGCGGTGGCGCTCGGGCGCGGATTGGCGCTGCTCGAGTCCGCCGCCGTGCGCGAAGCCATGGCCAGGGTCGGCGCCGCGGCGGGAGTGGAAGCGGCCGTGGCGCAGGCGGCGGGCGAGGTGGCACGGCAGGCCGAGGCTGTGGCGGATCGTCTCATGGCCTGGCGCATCGCCGGGCCGTACTTGCAAGCCGGGAAGGGGTATGCGGCGCTTTTCGACGTGGTCTTCGAGCCGGAGACCGCGGAGCCGGCGCAGATCGCCTGGCAGGCGCCGGAGCGCGCGCTCAACCCCGCGCACCCCGGCCTGGTGGACCTGCTGGGCGCCCTCGGCGGCGAGCAGCGCGTGGCCTACGCGCAGACGTGGGTGCACGTCGACGCGGAGCAGCGGGTGGTCCTGGATCTCGGCTCGGATGACGGCGTCAAGGCCTGGCTCAACGGGCGGCTCGTGCATGCCAACAACGTCGCGCGGGCGGCGCAGCCGTTCACGGACCGGGCCGAGGTCACGCTCCAGGCCGGCTGGAACCGGCTGCTGCTCAAGATCACCCAGAACAACCTCGGGTGGGAGTTCTGCGCGCGTATGCGCACGCCCGCCGGCCAGCCCGTGCCCGGCCTGCGCGCCGACCAGTGGCACGGCGACAGCGCGTCGCCAAACGCCGTCCCTCCCGGATTGTGACGGCGAGACTCGCCGCGATCGCGGTTGACCCGGGGAACGGGAGTAGCGCGGGCCTCTCCGAGGTTCAGCGCCGCCCGGTGGCGTTGCGTGAACGGCCTGACTTCATGCAGGCATGCGCCCGCGCGTTCGGAGAAGGTGGGGCTACTGCTTGCGACCGTACCGTGGCAGGGTTACATTCCCCATAGGTTCCGATCAGCTCCGCTGTCGCCCGGGCAAAGTGGAGCGGAAAATGGCGGCTGGCAGTATTTGCGGCATCGAGGCGGCTAATACAGACGTTCTGAGCATCAGATGAAGACTCAGGAGAAATGGCAGATTCGCTGGCAAGAGGCATGGCCGTTTCTGGCCGTTGCTGGCGCCACGATCTTGTTCCTGTCGTTGCGTGGCGTGGCACGCAGCGCCTTTGACTTGTGGCTGCATGTTCTTCGCCCAAGTCTCCTTGCCCTTCTTCTCGCGATCCTCGGATGTGCCACCGGATTGCTGCGCCGGAGAAACTACGTTGGCTTCCTCGTCCTTTGGGTACTCTTTCAGAGTTTCCTCGTCAGGTTCAACTTGACAGGAATGGTCACAGGACTTCTCCTTGGTGTTCCGCTGTACTGGTTTGCATGGGGATACCTCGGAAGATCAAGGAGATGACGAGGCGCTCAGAACCAGCCGTTCGTGGCTATCGCGCCCCGCTGCGTGGCGCTCAGCCACAACGGCGTCGTTGGCCCGGCGCGCGGCAGGAAGCGGGCGAGGCGCGGATGGGCGGAATGCTTGTCGGAGTACCGCCTTCAGGCGGAAGCTGGCGGCGGGCCTTCAGGCCGCCGCGCCCGGCTGAAGCACGGGCGCGCACTTCCGGCTGAAGCCGGTACTCTGACGAGCAGCGGGGACGACATGGCGGGGGACGCGG
>CAYOBW010000152.1:0-16396 GCA_964402115.1 uncultured Victivallales bacterium | reverse complement strand
ACCGAAGCCCAGCGGGAGGCGCTGGCCGGGAAGTACCGGGCCGGCGGCTACGGTTATGGGAACGCGAAGAAGGAGCTTTTCGAACTGGTCTGGTCCCACCTGGAGCCTTTCCGTCTGCGCCGGGAGGCCCTGAGCCGGGACCTGGGTTTTGTGGAGAGCGTGCTGGCCCGGGGGGCGCAACGCGCCCGCGAGGAGGCCGGTCGCACGCTGAAAGCCGCCCGGCGCGCTGTTGGGCTGGAGTAAGGGGAGGGGCCGCGGGCATGCTGGAACGTAACGATTACAAGGTGGAACTCGAATTCTTCGAGGGGCCGCTCGATCTTCTCCTGTACCTGATCAAGAAGGACGAAGTCGACATCTACAACATCCCGATCGAGCGGATCACGACCCAGTACATGGAGTACCTGAGCGTGATGCGCATGCTGGACTTGAACATCGCGGGCGAGTTCATCGTCATGGCCGCCACGCTGATGCTGATCAAGAGCCGGCTGCTGCTGCCGCCCGAGGAGCGCCCCGAGACCGAAGCGGAGGAGGAGGGCGAGGATCCGCGCTGGGAGCTGGTGCGTCAGCTCGTGGAGTACAAGAAGTTCAAGGATGCCGCCGGGCTCCTGCAGCAGCGCGAGGCGCAGGAAGAGGATATCTTCGGGCTGGGCGGCGAGCCGGTGACGGAGGACGCGGACGGCGAGCTGAGCATCGAGGACGTCAGCATCTTCGACCTCATCCGCGCCTTCAACGATGTCCTCAAGCGCGCCAAGCCCGAGCAGATCGGCGAGATCCACCGCGATCACTTCAACGTGCCCGACCAGATCGATTACGTGCTGCGCGCGGTTGCCAGGGAGCGGACGGTGCGCTTTACCGACCTGTTCGGGGCCATGGCGTCGCGCAACGAGATCATCTGCACCTTCCTGGCCCTGCTGGAGCTGATCCGCCTGCGGCAGATCTGCGTGGCGCAGGATCGGCCGTTCGGCGATATCTCCATCGTCGCGAGTCGCGAACTCGATGGCGATGCGGCTGACGCGGGTGACGCGGTCCCGGTTGTCGAAACGGCTGACGGCACGGTGGCGGCCCTTGTCGAACCCGGCCCGGATGCGGGCGGGGGGGCTGGGGATGCTGGGGGAGCGAGTCATGTCTAGTGGCAGCGTATTGCCGGAATTGAAGCAGATCCTGGGGGCGCTGATTTTCGGCGCCGACCGCCCCCTGACGGAGCGCGACATGCGCACCTGTCTGCGGGAAGTGGCCGAGAAACTGGGAGGCGAAACCGCCGCCTTCGGCAGCGTCAAGCCGAAGGAGATCACCGAAGCGCTGGACGCGTTGGAGCAGGAGACGGCGCGCAACAAGAGCGGCTTCGTGCTGCGCGAAGTGGCGGGCGGGTATCGCTTCCAGAGCGACCCGGCCTGCGGCAAGTGGCTGAAGCACCTGCTGAACATGGAGAAACCGCAGCGCCTCACGAAGCCGGCCCTTGAAACCCTGGCGATCATCGCTTACCGCCAGCCGATTTCGAAGCCCGATATCGAGGCGATTCGCGGCGTGGGCGTGGACCACATGATCAAGACGCTGATGGAGCTGCAGCTGGTCAAGATCGCCGGGCGCAGCGAACTGCCGGGACGGCCGTTCCTTTACGGCACAACCCACACGTTTCTCGAGCATTTCGGGCTGAAGAGTCTGAAGGAGTTGGACGATATCGAACCGCTCCTGCGCCAGTCGGCCGACGGCGCCCGCAAGGAGGCGGCGCAGGCGGCCGCGGCGGGTGGCGCAGCCGCGCCTGCGCCCGAGCCGGTGCTGGAGCCGGTGCTGGAGCCCGTGTTGGAGCCCGTGTTGGAGCCGGTGCTGGAGCCGGTGCTGGAGCCGGTGCTGGAGCCGGTGCTGGAACCGGCGCCCGAGCCGGAAGCTGAGACCGACGCCACAGCGGACGCGTCTGACATGTCTGACACGTCTGACACGTCCGACACGACCGACAAGGAGTAGAGGTGACACCATGACGACATTTGAGGATCTTGCCAATCCGGGTGTGGCCAGCCTGCCCATCTACGAGCCTGGGCGCCCCATCGAGGAGGTCGCGCGTGAGCTGGGCATCGCGGACGTGGCGTCCATCGACAAGCTCGCGTCGAACGAGAATGAACTGGGGCCATCGCCGCTGGCGATCGCCGCCATGCACGAGTCGGCCGCACAGATGCATCGTTATCCCGATGGGGGGTGCTACTACCTGCGCGCCGGGCTGGCGCGGCATCTCGGCATTGGGACCGACCAGCTGCTGGCGGGCAATGGCAGCAACGAGCTGCTGGAGTTGCTCGGGCACGCTTTCCTGCGTCCCGGGCGCTCGATCGTCATGGCCGAGCATGCGTTCGTGGTCTACCGGCTCGTTGCGATGGCCGCGGGGGCGGAAATCCGCGCTGTGCCGATGCGAGCGTTCACCCACGATCTCGACGCCATGCTTGCGGCCATTGACGAGCGGACGGCCGTCGTCTTCATCGGCAACCCGAACAACCCGACCGGCACCGTTGTGCCGCCAGCCGGGCTGGCGCGTTTCATGGAGCGCGTTCCCGGCCACGTTATCGTGGTGTTCGACGAGGCCTACATCGAACTCCTGCCGCCGGAGGAGCAGCCCGATACGCTGCGCTACGTGCGCGAAGGCCGCCTGGCGATCGTGCTGCGGACCTTCTCCAAGACCTACGGCCTGGCCGGCCTGCGCATCGGCTACGGCGCGGCCCCCACGGCGTGCATCCGCCTGCTGGATCGCGTGCGTCAGCCGTTCAACGTGAACGCCATGGCGCAGGCCGCCGCGCTGGCGGCGCTGGACGACGACGCGCACGTGCAGCGGACGCGGACGCTGGTGAGCGAAGGGCTGGCGTACCTGGCCGGCGCGTGCCAGGACGCGGGTTTTGGCTATGTCCCGGCGGTCGCGAATTTCATGCTCATCGAGGTGGGGCAGGGGCGTCAGGCTTTCGAGGCACTGCAGCGCCAGGGGGTCATCGTCCGGCCCATGGACGGCTACGGGCTGGGGTCCTACGTGCGCGTGACCGTGGGCACGCGGGCCCAGAACGAGCGTTTGATGCGGGCCCTGCGCGCGTGGCGCGAGGGCTGCGCAGCATGACGACGGTCGCGGAAGCAAACCCGGATGCCGAGCGGGTCGCCATCCTGGGGCTGGGCCTGATGGGCGCCTCCCTCGGGCTGGCGCTCAAGCGCGCCGGGGGTGTGCGCGTGAGCGGCTATGCGCGGCGCGCCGCGACGTGCGCCGAGGCCGTGCGGCTGGGCGTCGTGGACGAGGCGACCACCGATCCCGGCGCGGCCGTGCGCGCGGCCGGGCTGGTCGTCCTTTGCGTACCCGTGCTGACCATCCCGGAGCTGTTGGGCGCCTGTGTTCCGCACCTGACGCCCGGCTGCCTGGTGACGGACGTGGGCAGCACGAAGGCCGCGCTCATGGCCGATGCCGCGGCGCACCTGCGCGGGCGCGATGCGCTGTTCATCGGCAGCCACCCGATCTGCGGCTCGGACCGCACCGGGCTGGAGGCCGCCCGTGACGATCTGTACGACGGGGCGATGGTGGTCGTGACCCCGCCCCCCGGCGCCGCGGCGGCGCGCGTGGCGCGCGTGCAGCGGTTCTGGACGCAAGTCGGCGCGCGCGTCGCCGTGCTGACGGCGGAGGAGCACGACCGGATCATGGGCTGCACCAGTCACCTGCCGCACGTCGTGGCGGCCATCCTCGTGCAAACCGTCTGCCGGGAGGGCGTGGCCGCTGCACGGCCCTTCTGCGGCACGGGTTTCCGCGACACGACGCGGATTGCCGGCGGGTCCGAGGATATCTGGCACGACATCGTCAAGACCAACAGCTGTGCCCTCAGCCGGGAACTGGCGGCGTTCGATGCGGTCCTGCAGCAGGTGCGCGGCATCCTCGCGCGCGGCGATTTCGAAGCCCTCCGCGAGTTCCTGGCCGAGGGGCGGCTGCTGCGGCAGGCGATGGAGGGGAAGGACGCATGAGTACGACCAGCGATTGGGTCATCCCGCCCAGCCGGCGGGTGCGGGGGACGGTTGACGTCCAGGGCGACAAGAGCATTTCGCATCGTGTGGCGATGCTGACGGCGCTGGCCGGCGGCCGCTCGACCATCCGCGGATTCCTGCGCAGCGAGGATTGCCTGAACAGCTTGCGCGCCATGCAGGCGCTGGGCGCCGTGGTCGAGGACGACGGCGAGGTGATTCGCGTCACGGGCGCCGGCGGGGCCCTGCGCGCACCCGCGGGCGAGCTGGACATGGGCAACTCCGGCACCAGCATCCGGCTCATCGCGGGGCTGCTGGCCGGGCAGCCCTTTACGAGCGTCATGACCGGCGATGCCTCGCTGCGCACCCGCCCGATGGGGCGCATCCGCGAGCCGCTCGAGCAGATGGGCGCCCGCGTGGAGTTGCTCGGGAACGACCGGTTCGCCCCGGTACGCATCACGGGCGGCAACCTGCAGCCCATTACCTACCGGCTGCCGGTGGACTCCGCACAAGTGAAGTCCTGCGTGCTGCTTGCCGGGCTTTTCGCCCGCGGCTGCACGCGCGTGACCGAGGGCAAGCCGACGCGCGACCACACCGAGCGCCTGCTGGCGCGCATGGGCGCCGCCATACGGGTCGAGGGTTTGACGGTGGCCCTGGAGTCCGAGGGCGCGCCGCGCCTGCGGGCGGGCGATTTCACAGTGCCCGGCGATCTCTCCTCGGCCGCGTTCTGGCTGGGGGCGGCCGCGGCCTGCCCGGGGGGGGAGGTGTGCGCGCGCAACCTCGGCCTGAACCCGCGCCGCACGGCGTTCCTCGCTGTCCTGCGGCGGATGGGCGCCTCGATCACGATCGCGTATCACGAGCAGGATTGGGAAGCGCGGGGCGATGTCACCGTGCGCGGCCAGGGGCTGCGCGGGACGGAGGTTGGCGGGGAGGAGATCCCGAACTTGATCGACGAGCTGCCGCTGATCGCCATGCTCGGCGCGCTGGCGGAGGGGCAGACGGTGATTCGCGACGCGCGCGAGCTGCGGGTCAAGGAGTCGGACCGCATCAAGACGACGGCGGACAACCTGCGGCTGCTGGGCGTGGACGTGCAGGTGGCGGATGACGGACTGACGGTCAGCCGCGCGGCGCGCCTGCGCGGCGGGGTGACGCTGGACAGCCACGGCGATCACCGGATCGCGATGGGCATGGCGGTTCTTTCGCTGTTTGCCGAGGGGCCGAACACGATCCGCGATGTGGCCTGCGTGGCGACTTCCTACCCGGCTTTCTGGAACGACCTCAAGCGTGTGACGGGTGATGCATGACGACGGTTGGCAGAGTGGTGGCCATTGACGGCCCGGCAGCTTCGGGCAAGTCCACGGTGGCGCGGCGCGTGGCGCAGGCGCTGGGGTTCCTGTACGCGGACTCGGGAGCGGTATACCGCACGGTGACTTGGCAGGCGTTGCGCACCGGCGTCGCGCCGCGCGACGCGGAAGCGGTGACGCGCCTGGCGGAGACCCTGCCCGCCTCGCTGGACGTTGCGGGCGGCCAGGTCCGTTTTCTCGTGGACGGCTGCGACCCTGGGCTGGCGCTGCGCGCGGAGGAGATCAACCGTAACGTCAGCCCCGTGGCGGCGACCTCGGCCGTAAGGACGGTGGTGGTGACCTGGCTGCGGCGCATGGCCGGCTTCGGCGACCTGGTCATGGAGGGCCGCGACATCGGAACGGTGGTCTTCCCCGCTACGCCCTGGAAATTCTACCTCGATGCCTCGCCGGAAGAGCGGGCCCGCCGCCGGCACCTGGAAATGGCCGCGCGCGCGGAGTCCGAGGGGGTGGACGCCGTTGGTCGCTCGCTGCAGCAGCGCGACCGCATCGACAGCAGCCGGCCGACGGCGCCGCTGCGCGTAGCCGAGGGGGCCGTGGTCGTGGACTCCACGGGATTGGACGTGGAAGCGGTCGTGGCGCAGGTGTTGCAGCACATCCGGCTGTGAGCGAAGGGTGTCACCCCAACGTGATCCGCAGGGCGTCGAGTCCTTCCGGACCGGGCTGCAAAACGTAATCCGTGCAGACGGCCGGCACCAGGCATGACTGTCCCTCGCGAAGCGTTGTCGTTACCTGCCCCGCTGTCACCGAACCGCCGCCGCCGGCGATGAACAACGCGTGGAAGGAGTGCCCCGCGTGCCTCACGGCCAACGGCTGCGTGCCGCGCACGCGTGCGATGCGGAAGTAGGGCGAACGGAGCACCTCGCGCCCCGTTGCGCTGTCCATGGGCGGCGGGGGCGGTTCCAGGAGCGTGGGCGCAGGCATGGCCAGGTCCACGACGGTGAGGGCTTCGCTGACATGCAGCGCGCGCGGCCGGCCGTCCTGATCCACACGGCCCCAGTCATGGACGCGGTAGGTCGTGTTCGAGTTCTGCTGCACCTCCAGCAGCAGGCACCCGGCCCCGATCGCATGCAGGCAGCCGCCGGGAATGTAGATGGCCGTGTGGGGGTGGACCGGCGTGCGGGCGAGCAGCGGTTCGAGCGCCTGGTCCCTGATGGCCTGCTCCAGGCGATCGCGCCGGGTGCCAGGCACGAGACCGGCGAAAACGACGGCATCCCGGTCGGCTGCCAGCACATACCACATCTCGGTCTTGGGCTCGCCGCCGGTGCGGGGGGCGGTAGCATCGTTGGGGTGCACCTGGACGCTCAGGCGTTCACGGGCGTCGATCAGCTTGATGAGGAGCGGGAAGCGGTCGGCCCGGACTCCGGTTCCCAGCAGGCGTTCCCCTTCGGCGCGCACCAGGTCGCCCAGCGTGCGGCCAGCCAGTGGGCCATTGACCACCACACTCATGCCGTCCGGTCGATCGGCGATCTCCCACGACTCGGCGCACACCGGTCCCGTGCCGGTGCGTCCGTAGAGGCTGGCCAGGCGTGTGCCGCCCCAGAGGTAAGCCTGGTAGACGGGCTGGAAAAGAAGCGGATAGAGGGCTTGCATGGCGGCGAACATTAGCCGCAGGCGCGGCGCATGCACAAGTCAAAAGCGGGCTACCGCACCAGCATGATGGCACCGGTCTTGCTGGGGGCCTCGACGTTGGTTGCCACGACCTGCAGGCCGTTAAGCGAGCCGCGCAAACCGTTGCCTGCGGGCGCTGTCACGGTCAGCGTAAAACTCCGGCCCGTGAAACCCGAGAGGCGCACGTAGTTGCCCTCGTCGTTATTCGGGCCATACGTGAATGCACCGTTGCCGGCGCCGCCGGGCCAGGGGTGCTGGAACTTGTAGTTGACCAGGGGCTTCTCGAAATCGCAGTCCTCGCTGTCCTCGCCGCTATCCGCGAGCGTGTTGCCATCCGTGTCGGTCACGGAGGCGCCGAAGTTGCGCCAGTTCACTCCGTTGTCCCCGTCGGAGTAAACATACACGTCGTACTCCTTCCACCCGGACGGAATGCCGGTGACCGTGACCGTGGTGTCGGCGCCGCCATCGCCGTAATTCTCGAGATACCCCTTCATCATGCGGCTGTTGCCGGCGTCGTCGCTCGTGCCGAGTTGCCACATGCCGTCGGCGGCTGCCCACTGCACGGAGGCGGCCGCGCGCCGTCCTTCCGACGTGTAGAGACCCTGCAGGGTGCCGGAGGCGCCGGTGCACGTCTGCCAGAAGCGCTGGTAGACGTTGGTCGCGCCCGCCCACTCGGTCGTACTCATGGCGGTCGGGCAGTTGCCCTGGAAATCGATGCCGAGCCGGCCGCCGAAGAGGGGGGCCGTGTTGTTGTTCATCAGTGTGGCGACCTGGGCGCCCGTGAGGGCCTCGTTGAAGATCCAGAGCTCGTCCATGTCGCCGTTGAAGGTTTCCGCGCCGTCCTGCTTCCAACCGATGTGGAAATCGCGGTTGTTCTTGACCATGTAGAGGTTGGCGCCAGCCTGCGCGGACACGACGGTTTGTACGACCACGCCGTTCAGGTAGATTCTCGCGGTGCCCGTCGGCCGATGCCAGGTTACGGCCACATGCTGCCAGATGCCGGCCTGCACCGTTCCCGCGCCTGCGGCGTATGTGTCAGCCCCCGAGGCATAGCGGTGGTTGAATCCGATCACGCTGTCCAGCCAGAAGCGAAACGCCCAGACGTCCGCCCAGTCGGCGACGATCGTGTTGATGCCGGTGTCCGCGGGCTTGACCCAGGCCGCCAGCGTGTAGCTGCAGTGGTGGATGCCGTCCACCATGGGAATGGTCAGGTAGTGCCCTGCCGCGCCGTCGAAGCGGATGCCGCCGTCGGCGCCGCCAAACATGCCCGACACGTTCTGGGTGATGCCCGCCGTGGGCACTGCCGTCAGCAGCGCGCCGTTCTGATTGACCCGTCCCGTGGCCTCCAAGGCATTGCCGCCAGCTTCGTCGAAGGTCCAGTGCGCAATTACATCTGCGCGTAACATGCTGGACACAAGCGTGATATAACAGGCTGCCGCCAGGATCGCGCGTATTGCCGGTGCGTTCATGGTTACCTCGTCGTACTGCATGTCAATAGTCGCACACTGCCTCGCTGTCACCGATTCAGCGTGCGTCCTTCATCCAAGTAAGTAATGTAACACGCGTGGGATTGAATGGCCAGTCAAACCCTGGCCCGTGTATAACGCTGAGTCACGCAATGGGACCAAAATGGAGCGTAACGGCCGGGGACGGCCGTCTCCATGACACGTGCCAGACCCAAGACATGGAGACGGCGGTCCTCCGCCGTTAGGCCCCTCTGCGGGAGGCCTTACGCCGTCATGCCAAGCGCAGGATGCATGTCGACAATTCCCATCATCGGCCACGCGGGGGCGCGGGCTTCGTCGCGCACACGACGGAGTCCATCCCTTGTCCCCGGCGCAGCAACTTGACCTTCACGAAGCCCGTGGCTGCCAGGTCCTCGCGGAGCTCGGCGAAGGTGAAGGTGCTACCGCCGGTCGTGGCGACGAGCATGTTGACGGCGAACAGGGCTCCGCCTGTGGGGCGGGTGCGGGAACGTTCCATGACGATATCGCGGATCAGGATCCGGCCGCCGGCCTCCAAGGCGGCGAACACCCCGGCGAAAAGCGTCCGATTCTGTGCCCGTGAGTTCTGGTGCACGATGGCGCTGACCCAGGCCAGGTCGGCGCCCCCCGGCAACCGGTCGCGATGGTAGCTGCCGGCAACCAGGCTCACGCGGGCGGCCAGCCCCGCCTGCTTCATCCGTTGCCGCGCCATCGGGATGACGTCAGGCTGATCGAAGATGGTGGCGCACGCGGCCGGGTACCGCCGCAGGAAAGCCGTCGTCCACGAACCGGAGGCGCCGCCCACATCCAGGAGGTGTTTGAAGGCCAGCGTCCCGAGGCTCGCGACGAGCGGCCCTGCCATGGGCTCGGATATCTCGTGCATGGCCCTGATGAAGGAGGCCAGGTCTCCTTCCGCGCCCCGAATGCTAGGCCGCCGCGGCGCCGGCACGCCGCTCAGCACGACGCCTGCCAGTTGGCCCCAGCCGCGGAGGCAGTTGCCCAGGTGCCGCACCATGCCCAGCATGTTGTGGGCGCCTGTCTCGGCGAGTACGGCGGCAACCGCTGGCGGAACCCGGTAGATGGGGTCGCGCGCGGCGCCCCGCTGCAGCAGGCCCAGCGCGGCCAGCGCGTCCAGTAGAATGGTCGTCGCCCGCAAGTCTCCTTTGATCTGCCGCGCGACCTGCGCCGCGTGCATGGGCTGGGCCTGCAGGAGCGTGAAGATGTCGAGTTCCGCCCCCGCGATCACCACGCAGGCCGGCTGGAATCCGCGCACGAGGCCGAGAATCTGTTCTTCTTTCGCTTTGTCTTGTATGCTCACGTTCACTCTCCGTGCTCCAAGGCGCCACGTAGCACGTCGCGCAGTTCGCCGAACTGGTAGGGCTTGGCGACAAAACCGGTCAGCCCCTTGCCCACGAAACGCTCCGTCACTTCCTGCTCGTTGTAGCCGCTGCAGATGATCACCTTCAAGTCAGGCTTGATCCGGCGGAGTTCGCGGAAGGCGGACTCGCCATCCATGTGCGGCATGGTGAGGTCCATCACCACGCACGTCGGCGGAGGGGACTGCTGCTGGAAGACTTGGATGGCTTCACTGCCATCGCAGGCGGTAATCACCCGGAAGCCAAGACGTTCAAGCATGCGCTTGCCGATCCACCGCACGGTCTCCTCGTCGTCCACAAGCAGGACTGTGCCCTCCCCGCGCCAGTTGGCGGTCGGGGCCTCTGCAGCCGCCGGTGCGCGCGCGGCCTCCTGTGACGTGGGGAAGAGCACCTTGAACGTGGTGCCCTTGCCGACCTCGCTGTAGACCTTGATGGCCCCCCGATGGCCGCGGACAATGCCCAGCACGGCTGCCAGTCCCAACCCCCGTCCGGTGAATTTGGTCGTGAAGAAAGGGTCGAAGATGCGCGCCTGCGTCTCGCTATCCATGCCGCAACCGGTGTCGGAGACCTCGACATATGCGTACGTGCCCGGCGGTGTGTTGACATTCAGGTACGTGGTCCGGATATAGGCTTCGTCGCACTCCATGACACCCGTGGTCACGCCTATCGCCCCGCTGCGGGAGCCAATGGCCTCCGACCCGTTGATCACCAGGTTCAGCACGACCTGGCGCATTTGTGTGGCATCGGCTTCGATGGCGGGCAACACGCGCGCCAGGTTGAACCGTAGCATGGCCTGCTTGGAGATCGAGACCTGCAGGAGGTGGGACATCTCCCCGACCAGGAGCGAGAGGTCGAGGGGTTCCAGCACGAAGCGGCCCCGGCCTGAGTAGGCCAGCATCTGGCGGCAGAGGTCGGCGGCCCGCAGGGCCGTGGTTTTGATCTCCAGCAGCGAAGCGTGCACCGGCGAGTGGGCGTCGATGTCCGCCAGCGCGAGGTCGGCGTTGCCCAGCACGGCCATGAGCAGGTTGTTGAAGTCGTGCGCAATGCCGCCCGCGATCAGGCCGAGCCCCTCCAGCTTCTGGGTATGCAGCAATTGCAGGCTGACGCGCTCACGCTCCCGTTCCATTTGCTTGCGCTCGGTGATGTCGCGGGCGAGCGAGAGCACGACCTGTTTACCGCCCAGGTTGAGGGCGCGCGCGTGGATTTCAACGGGGATGAAGTGGCCCTCGCTGGAGACGTGAACCTGTTCGAACGTTACGGGTTGCCCGGTCTTGAGCTGCGCGGTGATGGACGCGATGTCCATCTGTGTGTCCGGCGCGACAATGTCGGTGCCCGCGCGCTTGAGCAGTTCCTCGCGCGTATAGCCCAAGCGGCGGCAAGCTTCGTCGTTGACTTCAATGAAGGGGCCGGAACGGCCATCCGGCTGGATATCGTGGACGAAAAGCGCGTCAGAAAGAGCACCCACGAGCAGGCGATAGCGCTCCTCGCGCTCCTCCAGCGCCATCTGGATCTGACGCCGCGCCGTGGTATCCACAAACAGGCAGGCGAATTGCCCGGGTGCGGGACTGTAGGCGCTCACTTCGTAGTAGCGTGCCAAGTCGTGGCTGTAGTTCTCGAAGGTGATGGGTTCGCCGGTTTGTGCTACGTGGCCATAGGTCGTGATCCAGTGCGCTTCCGTGTGCGGCATCACTTCGCGGACGGTGTGCCCGACCACGTGTTCGGCCTTGAGCCCGGTCAGGCGCTCGAAAGCGGGGTTGACGGCCAGGAACCGGTAGTCGACCGGCCGCCCCTGCTCGTCGCAGATCAGTTCGTGCAGGGCGAAACCGTCCAGCATCCGGTCGAACATCTGGCGGAAGCGCTCCTCGCTGTCGTGCAGGGCGTGCGCGGTGACGCCCTGCTTGGCCAGGGCCTGACGGACGCCCCGTCGCGTGTGCCAGACAACGGCGCCCAGCAGGGTACTGGCCGTCAGCGCCAGCAGCAGGCCCGACCAGAGCGCATGGCGCATGGTGGCAAGTCGCGCCAGGTAGGCATCCGTGCGCACGTCCACGCCGGCGATGCCGGTCTGCTGTCCCTCGTTGTCGAAAATCGGCGCGTAGCCGCTGAGATACGAGCCCCATTCGTCGCGTACGGGTTCCGTGTCGGTCTGGGCGCGGCCCGTGCGCAGGGCGTTCAGCAGCGCGGGGGCGGCGGCGTCATAGGGTTGCATGAGCGGCGAGTGGTCCTCCACGCCGTCCTTGTCCGTATCGCCATGGGGGGTGGCATCCAGGATGATGTGGACGCGGTTGGTGCGCAAGGCCATCGTGTACAGGAAACGAATGTCCTCGCGCGAGCGCAGGATTTTCTGCAGGGGGGCCACCGCCATCGCGTAGGCGGGTTCTCGCTCCTGTTCCGGTGCGGTGAACCGGGCATGCTGTGTTCCGTCCACAAAGGCGGCGGCGGTCTTGGCGACGCGAACCAAACCGCCGCGCACTTCCGTGCGGAGGGCGTTCAGGCCGAGAGTGTGGAGCGTGACCAGGCAGACTGCGCTTACAGCGAGAATCGTTGCTCCGGCGGCGATACCTTCCTTGAGGGGCTGAGGAAGGGGGGAAGGGTTGGCGCTTCCTGCTGTTGTGTCTGGCTGCATGTGCGTGGCTACCTGTGGGCTCAACCCCTGCTCTCAGCGTACGTCGAAAGCATACGTTCCGGGCGGGCGCAGATCAATGGGATTTCCGGCTTGGCCTGGCGGCAGTCCGGCGCCCTTTCGGGTTCAGCGAGGCGGCGGTTCTGGCGGCGACAGGACGAGCGGGGCCAGGGTCACGGCGGCATTCGTGTACCCGGGGCCACGGCGGTAGTCGATCCTCACCGCATCCCCGACCTGATGGCGCAGGATGGCTTCGGCCAGCTCCTCCCGCTCGATGATCCGTTCCCCATTCACACACACGAGGACGTCCCCGACCTTCAGCCCGGCCTTCTCGGCGGCGGAGTCCGGTGCGAAGCCCGCCACCTGCAAGCCGTCGGCGACCTGGCTGCTGACCACGCCCAGGCTGGCGCTGCCCGGCCCGCTGACCGGCGGGGAGGGGAGCTGCTGGACCCACGCCAGCCACTCCTTGTCGATATCGGCCAGCTTCTTGCCGAAAGCCTGCTCCAGGGCCGCGCCGCCCGTGGGATCCCCGGCAAACCCGGCGCAGTAGGCGTCGTACCAAGCCTTCAGCAGGCCTTTCTCGAAAAGGTAGAACAGCATGTAGCGCGCCTGCGCGTAATGGCTGCTGTGGAACTGGCGCCGCTCGAATTTGATCATCTGCTCCCACGGCACGTTCTTGCGCTGGATCAAATCCTCTTTCAGGTTGCGTAGTTGGTGGTTGTGGCGGGGCGCGAGATGCCCGTTCACCACCTTGGCGTACTCGAGGAGCGAGGCCAGCCCCTCGATCACCCAGACGTTGTGCAGCTGACCGCGGGGGTCCTGGTCGGCGAAATGCAGGGCGTGGGTGAACTCGTGCAGGAGCGTCGGCCCGAGCGTGCGGGCGTCTACCCAGCCTGGGTAGAAATGTCCGCTCACACGGTCGCCCGGCCATTTCTCCGGCACGGCGATGGCGCAGTACGTTTCGAGGCCGTGCGCGAACAAGTCGCGTCGCGTTGCGCGGGCGAAGTCCGACAGCCGCGCCTTGAGCTCCTCCATGGTGTGGCGGTCGGCGGTGGTGGCAAAGACCAGCTTCAGCGTCTCGTCCACCTCGTACAGTGCCCGTTCGCCGTACTTCCTCTTCAGCTTCTCGAGCGCAGCGCGCGGGGTCGCTCCGACCTCGGCTGCAGCCGCATCCGCCGGAGGCGCGGGCAGGGCGTTGGTGTCGGATCCGGCGCGGACGGCGCCGCCATGAAGCGCGAGGAGCAGGCACAGACAGGTCAGGCTGGGGTTCATGAGGCTCCGTGTGCGGATTCCTGAATTCGGTTTGACTTCGCGCCGGCAAATGACTCTATTGATCGCTCGTTGAAATGCAAGCCGGGAGAACCGTTATGGATGCACGTGGTATGACATTTGCGTGGAATCGTGGACTGGTTTGGGTGCTGGCGGCCGGACTCACCCTCGTGTCCGCGCGGGCGCAGAATCTGCTGGAGGGCGCGCAGGTGCTGGTCACCACCAACCTGACCGCTGCGACCACGAACTGGGCGCCGGAAATCGTTTTCAACCAGGCGAAGCGCCATGACCTTCGGCTGCGGGTGGTGTTCAACGTGGCCTCGAGCCCCTCCGTGCCGGTGCTCTCCCTCAAGAAGCCTGCCCACATCGTCGAATGGACGCTGAACGGCCAGGCCCTGCTGGGGCCGCCCAAGGACATGTTCTGTCCGGTCCTGGAAGGTATTCCGACGTCCGCGCTGAAGAGCGGAACGAATGTGTTGGAGGCGGTGTTCCGGGTCAGCGTCTTCCTGCGCGACGGCAAGCTGAGCCCGCGTAACACGGGTGATTTGGGGCTGGATCTGCAACCGGCCGACCTGAAGCGGTTCGAGATCCGGACGGGGCCCGTTCTCGGCGCCGCAGGGTCTGACTACTTCACGGTCAGCTGCCGCACCCGCATGCCGGCCACCGTGACGCTGCACTGCGACGGACGCACGTGGACCGGCAAGCCGGGTGTGATTCATCGCCTGCGGGCCGACGGGCTGAAGGAAGGGCAGCAGTACGAATACAAGCTCGTGGCCGATCTCGTGGGGGGCGGCGCCACGGCTTCGTCGAAGACGTGGAAGGTGAGAACGCTGTCCGGCAAGGCCCCGTTGACCTTCGTGGCCCTGGGCGATGCACGCAACAATCCCAAGATCTGGGGCCGCATCACCGCCAAGGTCCTGGATTTCAAGCCGGCGTTTGCCCTGCACACGGGCGACATCGTCGGCAACGGCAACGACTATGAGGCCTGGGACACCGAGTTCTCCAAGCCCGCGGAGGCGTTCCTCGCGACGATCCCCTGCTTTTACACGTTCGGCAATCACGAGAACAACGTCGCGATGCTGTACGATTTCTTCGGCTTCCCCGGAGGCGACCGCGGCAACTACACCCAGGTCGTCGGACCGGTCCAGGTCCTGGCGATGAACCGTTTCGAGAACTGGGGCAAGGGATCGAAGAACATGGTCTGGATGGAAAAGGAACTGGCTGCCAGCACGGCCCCCTTTGTCTTCACGTTCACGCACCCCCCGGCGTGGTCGTCCGGCAGCCACGGCAACGACAAGCTGGGCATCGAGGTTCATTACCCGCTCTTCGACAAGTACGGCGTTACGGCCGTCATGGCCGGCCACGACCACTGCTACGAGCGCTCCGAGCCCGGCGGCGCCACCATGCTGATCACCGGCGGCGGCGGGGCGCACCTGTACAAGCCGGAACACGCGAAGGGCAATCCGCACTCCAAGATCTACCGGTCCGAGTACAACTTCCTCGTCTTCCAGGTTGGCGAGAAGACGTGCGAGATGAAGGCGTGGGTATTCGGCGGCCTGAACACGCCTGACAACGAGCGGAAGCTGGAGGAAGTGGACCACCGCGTGTGGGAGCCCCGCAAGGCCGGGGCCACGCCATAGCCGTTGGCGCCGGGGACGGGCTGCCTCAGTTACTCACTCCCTCGGATACAGCACGGTGAACCGGTGCTTCTGCTGGTCCGTGGGTTCGCCATCCGCATGTGGACCGCCGGCGGTGAACACACTGCGCAACGCATCCAGGTAACCGAAACCGACTGAGGCGGCTGGAAGCAGGAAATGGCCCTCTCCGAATTCGTTCCAGTTGGGCAGCATCACGATCCGACGGCCCAGGGAATCGGCCGGATGTGAGGGCAGCAAATCGTCACGTGCCCATTGCAGCAACGCCCGGTAGTCGCTTGTCGGCACCCAGCCGCCGTCATGCACGCCCCACGCCTCCCGGTCCCAGCCCATCGAGATACTGGGCAGCACGCCGAGCTGCTCCGTGGCCGCCGCGTCGCGCTGCGCGATGTTGTTGCGCCGCTGGGCATTCACGTCGGGTGTTCCCCATGTATACGCATAGCAGTAGTCCACGCCAATCGCCTTCATCGTCCTCATCGTGTTGCGATCCGCATTGCGCAGCTCCATGAGCAGCACCAGCCCGGGGAAACCGGCCGTCGCTGCTTCGTCGCGCAGCGTCTGAATCGCCTGGCGCGCACCCTCGTTCCCGCCGAACATCCTCAGGAGATTTCCCAGATGGTAGATGGACAGCACCGGTTTGCCGTCGATCTTCAGGTAGCGCGGATCCTTGAAGAAGTACTCGATCCAATAGGGAATGACATTGTCGCGCCAGTCCCGCGGGTTGGTCTCGCAGGCGCCTTCGTTGGTGCACATGATGGCGAACTTCTTCAGGTTGCTGTAACGGGCATTGAACAGGCCCTTGATGATGTTCTGGTCAAGCACGCCATCCTTGATGGGCTGATTGACCGCGTTGTTCGGCCGATACCAGCAATGCAGCTCGAACCCGATGCCATGCTCGACCTGCCACTTGATCTCCCAGTCGGTCTCCTCCGGATTCCCCTCGTCGTACCAGCCCAGATACGGTTTGCGCTTGTCCGCATGCGGATAGACGTAGTCCCAACCGGCATACGCGGTGCCCTCGCGCCACAGGTTGCAGCTCTGCACGCCGAGC
>CAYOBW010000151.1:0-16400 GCA_964402115.1 uncultured Victivallales bacterium | reverse complement strand
TGGTCGGTCCCGCGGCCGGGTGGCAGGGCGCCGGATCGAACGTCGTCGTGACCGCTACTGCGGCGGCGAATCACCACTTCGTCCGCTGGTCGGGTGACACGAACGCGCTGGTCGTTGGCGAGGCCGGCACGGCGACGGTCACCGTCAGCCTGCTGCAACCGGTGGCCCTGGTGGCGCACTTCGCCAGCGACGCCTTCACGCTGGACGTGGCGTCCGCCCACGGCGGCGCCGACCCGGAGGTCGGCCCGCACACCTATGACTACGGCACGGCGGTGGCTTGTCGGATCACGAACTCCCCGACGCTCTTCGGCGTGCAGGCGACGCAGCTGGTGTGTACCGGTTGGAGCGCCACGGGCATTACCGATGGCGAGGGGAACGCGGCGGGTGCGGGCACGAACGTCACGCTCGCGGTCACCGCCGACGGCACGCTCACCTGGGCCTGGCAGACCAACTACTGGCTGCAGACCGACGTCAGCGGCAATGGCATGGTCGGCCCGGTGGCCGGGTGGCAGGGGGCCGGGTCGAACGTCGTCGTGACCGCCACGCCGGACAGGTACTACCACTTCGTGAACTGGAGCGGCTCCGGGACCAACCTGATCGCAGCGGGGAGCGCCACGAACGCCACGGTAACCGTAACCGTGAGCATGCCGGCGGCACTGGTCGCCGGCTATGCCGAGAACCTGGCGACCAACAGCACCCCGGAAGTCTGGCTGGCTGGCTTCGGGTGGACGAGCAACTTCGACGAGGCCGCGTTGGCTGACCAGGACCACGATGGCGTGCCCACTTGGAAGGAACGGATCATGGGCACCAGCCCGACCAACGCCACTGACGTGCTGACGATCATGGGGACCACTGATGACGCCGCCGGCAACCCGTTCGTCGTTTCGTGGGACGGGCTGACCGGGCGCGTGTACACGGTGTACGGCACGACGAACCTGCCTGGGCCCTGGACGGACCTTGGGGAAGCACCGGGGCGCGGCGGCGAAATGCGGTACACCAACCGTTGGTCCGGCGTGAAGGGCTTCTACCGGGTCGGGGTCCGGCTTCAAGAATGATGAACCTAGAAACGGAAGTAGCCCGCTTCCATTTCTCCCATATCATTCGCCATAATATACTTATGGTGCGATGCCCGATGACCGTTTGGTGACGGCTTGAGCCGCCGAGCGGAAGCTCCCCCGCCGGCTGCCAGCCGTTGCCCACGCGGCGGAGTCTGCAGGGTGCGCGGCCGCGTGAGCGCCTCCCTCTCCCCGGCGGGGAGAGGGTTGGGGTGAGGGGCCGGCAACCACGGCCGTCCAGTCTGACGTGTCTCACGGGTTGACCCACGGATGTCACGCCCCGGCAAGACGTTGCCGCGGCTCGCGTAAGGGGCTTGTCTGAGACTTCAGTCGTAAGTCATTGGTTTGCAGCAAAACGGCTTTTCGATCTCAACACCCAATGTCCAGCACGGAATGTCCAATGAAGGAGGGGGGATGTGAACTCCGCCCTTGGACATTCCGTGTTGGACAGCGCGCCCTCGCGCGCAGAGGGGGCCGCTGGCTTGGAATCTGCGGCCCCGCCTGCGTGCTCCCGCCGGACCGGTCCTGCGCGGCATGGGCCTGCGGCCCCTCACCCCGGCCCACTCCCCGCCGGGGAGAGGGAGACCTGCGAAAGGCCCTCGTCCTCACCGGTACAGTGATGGGAATGTGCAGAGAAAGGGTGGAGGGCTACTCCCGTTTCCAGGGTCAACAGCCTACTACCCCTTCTACGTTCAGAAACTGTAGCGCAGGGAGAGGACGGGCAGGACCGCCGGGTCCGGCGCCATGCCGGCCTGGCCGCGCAGATCGCTGGCACACTCGTCGAGGCGCGTCCGGTTGAAGCGGTGGGCGGCGTCAATGCCGCCGTAGACACTGCCGCTGTACCAGGTTAGCTCGAAGAACGAAATCGCGGCGAAGGCTCCCCACTGCTCGTCCTGTGCGGTATCGACCATACCGAAAATGAACAGGCCGTTGAGGATGAGCGCGCGGAGGGCGTTGGCGTACTCTCCCGAGTAGGCGTGACCGAGGCCGGGGACGAGGCCGAGGACGCCGCCCAGCCAGGGACGCTTGTCGCGGTTAGCCTGGTAGTGCTGCAGTGCTTCGCGGCGGGCGGCGACATCGGGGACCGTTGTGTCGAGTGCCCGGCCGGCGCCAGCCGCATCGCCGGCACGCAGCCGCGTTTCAGCAAGGCGGATGGCGGCAAATGCGCGGGCGTCGCGATTCGTTGAGCCGGTTTGCGCGGACTGCAGGTGGAAGGTGGCGACGTCGTATTGCCGCTGGTTGAGCGCGGCTTCGGCACGGAGCAGGGCGCCGGGTGTGGCGAGCGCGTCGGTCAACTCGTCCGCGCGGTCCAGCAGCCGGACGGCGATGCCGGGGTCGCGGGCCTGGAGGTACTCGTACGCAGCCATCCAGTAGTACGTCGCCTGCGCGGCGGGGGCTGGCGCCTCCACGGCCTGGCGGCGATACTCGAGGGCTGCTGCGGCATGGCTGCCTTCCGCGGCGAGCTCGTTGGCCAGATGCGGTCCGGCTGGTGCGGTCGTGACTGTGGCGCAGAGCGCACAGAGAACGACGAGTTCAATGGTACGGATCATGGTTGTACTCCTCGCAGCCAGTAGTCGTGGTCGTCAAGGGGGTCGCTGTAGCGGACGCGGTCGTTGATCCTGACGGGGTGCGCTCTGGACATGACCACATCGGGTTCGCGCCACATCCGGTCGCCGGCCAGGCCGAGGCCCAGTGCCCCGTGGCGGCGCAGGGCTTCGAGGGCGTAGGCGGAGCATGAGGGAGTGAGGGAGCAGCGCCGACCGATGGCCGGACTGATCTGCGTCCGGTAGACGGCAATCATCCACTCGGCAGGTCTGCCGGTCCATGCGGTGCGATCCGGGGCGCCGCCTGACCTGCATTCGGCGTGCAGGGCAGGGGACCACAACGTCCGGCAAGCCACCAGTTGTTGAACGAGGGCCGGGTGGGCCCGTGTCAGGGGCACGCTGTCGTCCAGCAGGTAGGCCAGCGCGCAACCGGCCCGCAGAAAGAGCGGCCGTTCCGTAGTCGTGGTAAAGACGTTCTGCAGCTCGGCCAGCGCGTTGGTCTCCTGCCCGGCTCGCCAGTAAGCACGGCCCAATTCATAGCGTGCCAAGGCGCGTGCGGCGGGCGGGGCGTTGGTCTGCTCCTCCACCGCGCGCAGGCCCACGGTGGCGTCCAGTCCGAGACGCGTCTCGCTGATTGCGCGCAGGAGGCTGGCACGCGGCTCCGCGGTCACACCGGCCAGCACGCGGCGGCACTCGAGCCGACACTCCGCCCAGCGTCCCTCGGTGAAGAGCTGCTCGCACAGTTCGGGTGTGCCGCCGGCTGCCCGCGTGGGAACGGCTGCCAGAAAAAGAGCAAGGGCTCCGGCCGCTGCGACCGAAGCCCTTGTCAACACTAAGCCCATTTCAGCGGCAAACCGGATCAGTACCAGTTCGCTCCATACTGCGTGGCCCAGTCGTGTGCCTTCATGCCCTGGGCGCACTCGATGCCGTCCCAGATGGCAATGACGGTGCCAACCACGGGCACGATCCGGATCCACTCGCGCCAGTGCATGTCGGCGCCTTCGTTCCATTCGGTGCCTTCGCGGATGCCCCAGCAGCAACCGACGAAGAACGCCGCGATGCCGCCCGGAGCGCGATTCACCTTTGCCTCAACCGCTGTTGGCGCCACGGCCAGCAGGGCCGCCGCCAGACAGATGAACACGACGAACTTCTTCATGCTCTTCTCCTTTGTTTCAGGTTCGTTCTTCAGTACCAGTTTGCGCCGTTCTTCGCGGCCCAGTCGTGGGCTGTCATGCCCTGGCCGCACTCGATTGCATCCCACAAGGCGAAGACGATATTGACGTAGGGCACGATGCGCATCCACTCGCGCCAATGCAGGTCAGCGCCCTCGTTCCACTCGGTACCCTCGCGCAGCCCCCAGCAGCAGCCGATGAAGAAAGCGGGGATACCGCCCGGCTGACGATTGACCTTGGCATCGGCGGGCGCCGGCGCCAGGGCGAGGAGCGCGACTGCGAGACAGATGAACACGGCCACTTTCTTCATGGAGTTCTCCAATACGTGTTGTTCTCTTACCAACGACATGCGAGCAATGTAGCGAACATATCCATTCACGGCAAGCGTGAACTGGCACACCTGACCGGGTCGGCTGCTAGGCCCGCCGCTCCGCCGCCGGCGGGCGGACGTTGGCCTGCATGTCCGCCAGGAGCGGGCGGTTGGGCGGGATCAGGACCAGCCCCACCTCGCCTTCAATGAGTTTCTGCGCCTCCAGGATCGTGAAGAGCGTCTGCGCCACCTCCGGATCCCGTGTGATTTGCAGGAGCGCCTGGCCGACGACCTTGGGCCGGATGGCGCCGGCCTTGGCGAACTCCACGGCGGCGGCCCGGTCCGCCCCGCTGGTGATGATGTTGACCTGGTTGGCGCCGTCCTGCTTGATGGCCGACGTCACCTGGCGCAGGCGGTTGACGACCTTGCTCTCGATCTGCTTGATCATCTCCGCGTCGCGGAAGTGCACCTTGCGGACGTAGACCGAGCCGAGTTTGTAGCCCCACTCGTGCGACTTCGGCGAGACCTCCGTGCCCACGGTCTGACTCATCGCGTGGCGGTCGGTCATCATGCGCTCCAGCGGCAGGTTGCTGAGGCAGCGTACCGTGGAGTTGCTGACGTTGGCCGAGAGCGAGCCGCGGGGATCGGAGTTGCGGAAGAGGTAGGCGACCGTGTCGCTGATATACATCTCATACCAGATGCCGATGCCCATCGGCGCGCCTTCCTCGGAGTTCACCGGCTGGCTGCGCAGGTACTCCTGGTCGAGCCGCATGTCGATCTTGTGACAGCGCCCCATCCAGTTGACGATCAGGGCCCAGAGGCCCATGCGCCGCCAGAGGCAGTGCAGGCCCGGTTCGGTGATCTGGCCGACCACGTTGCCGAAGAGGACGTAGACCAGCGCCTGGCGCTCCTGCACGATGACGTAGAAGCCGAAGAACCGCAGCAGCCCCAGGAAAATCGGCATGCCGATCAGGCAGCCGAAGAACGTAAGTATCATGGCGCCGAAGAAACTCATGGCTGCACCTCCAGAACGGCGCGGTCGGCGCGCGCCAGCAGGGCCAGGCGGACGTTGCGCACGTAGGCTTCGAGGACGCCCTTGCCGCTTTGCTTGAGTTCGGTGAGCTGTTCCGCCAGCCGGCTGAGGGGCTCGACTTCGGCCGCGGCCTTCAGCTCCTCGATTTCCACGGCGCGCCGCGACTGGACGATCTTCTGGTCGGCCGACGCCGAGGCCAGGCTGATGTCCGACGAGACCTGGTTGTAGGCGGTGTTGATGGCTGCGAGGGCCGACTCGACCTCCCCCGGCGGATCGATCCCCGTGATGAGCGACGCTTCGAGGACGATCCCGTAACGGGCCGCGGAGCAGCGGCATTCCTGGTCCATGAGATCGTTGAGGTCGCGGAGGTTCTTGCGCAGGTCGTTGATGGAGATGCCCTGGGTCGTCGTAAGGTCGCCCGCACCCGTTGCCTGGGCGGCGGCCGATCCGGAAGTAGCCGCTCCCGGCGCCTCGAACGTGGCGATGCGCTCGCGCAGCACCGAAACGAAGTACCCCATCACGTGCGCGATGGGGTGCTTGACGCCGAAGAGGTACGCGTACAGGTTGCGGTCGGACACGCGGTAGCGGATCTGGCCGGTAAGCCCGATGTTGAGCTGGTCCTTGGTCACCGCCTCCAGCAGGGTGTTGCCGTGGTTGGCCTTGGGGGACTCGGGGTCGTAGGCCATGTTCGCGGTCTCGGTGGCCACCGACATCTTGTGGACCTTCTCCCACGGCCACTTGAAGTAGGGGCCGCCGGGCGGAATGACGCGCACCTGCGGATACACATAGCGCTCGCGCTCCGAGTCGCGCAACGATTCGGAAATGGGATCGTCGAGGGTCGTGGCCGTGCCCACGCGGTGCGCGCGTCCGAACGAAGATTTCACCGCCCGCTGGTTCTGGTTGACCGTGTAGAAGCTGGTCAGGATGTAGCGGACAACAAACCAGAGCAGGAAACCGAACACCATCCCGGCAAACGCACTCATGCATGCCTCCTGGCAGACGGACCGCCTGCCGTTCGCTGTTGTGGCAGAACATCGCAGAAATGGACGAGCCAGTAAAGCCCCTAATCCGTGTCTCGCTCTCCCATGAAGATGCGCGAGCCGCACGGCTCGACGGTCACGGCGAAGTGAGCGTCCGTGAACTTGCGGACGTTGGTGAGCGCCATGCCGTCGAAGACGAGTCGTCGGCCGTCGGCGACCAGCCGCCAGGTCGTGGCCGGCCCGCGCACGTCGAAGGTCACGGGCACGGTATCCCCGTTCAGCAGCACGAGGAACGGCGCGCCGTCCGGCCCGTGCGGGCGCAGTTGATAGCCGAGGGCGTGGGGCGAGGAGGGCAGGAGCCACTGGACGCTGCCGGGCTCCGGCGTGTCCACGTGCCGCAGCGTGGCGCCGGCCGGGCTGGCGCGCAGGCGGCCCAAGGCGGTGTAGTAGGCGAGCGTGTCGGCGGCGAGGGGCCGGTTGCGCTCCGTCCAGTTGAGCGCGTTGACCTCGTCGCCCTGGTTGTACGTGTTGTGCAAACCACGCTTGCTGCGCATGAACTCCTGGCCTGCCGCCAGCAGGGGCAGGCCGAAAGACGTGTAGAGCACGGTGGCGGCGAGGCGGTGGCGGGCGGCGTCGGCTTCGTTGAGGACGCGGCCGTCGTGGCCCGCGTTGGTCGTCAGCTCGTCGGTCAGGCAGAGGTCGTCGTGGCTCTCGACGTAGTTGACGGACTGCCCCGGGGTTGCGGCCCAGATGTTCACGGAGCCGAGGATGACGGGCTGGAGCGCCTGGCGTTCCGCCTCGCCGCGGACGAAGCGTTTGACGGTCTCCCGGAAGTCGTTGTTCCAGGCCGCCCACCCGGTGCCGCGCAGTTGCCACTTGTGGTCGCCCCGGAAGCTCCAGGGCTCCGAGATCAGGATGACGCGCGGATTGACGCGCCTGGCCTCCCGCTCGATCAGGCGCAGCGTCTCCATGTCGATCAGCTCGCAGAGATCGAACCTGAACCCGTCCACGTGGTGCTCGCGCAGCCAGTAGAGGACGTTGTCGACGATCAGGCGGCGCACCATGGGCGCCTCGGAACGGACGTCGTTGCCGCAGCCGCTGAAGTTGCTCAGCGTGAAGTCACGGTTGTGGCGGAAGTAGTACTTGCTGTCGATGGCGAGGAAGATGTTGGGGTTGCCGACGTGGTTGAAGACCACGTCGAGGATCACGCCGATGCCGTGGCCGTGCAGGTCGTTGACCAGCTTCTTGAACTCGTAGTACCCGGAGCCCTTCGCCGGCGCGCGGCTGTAGGAGGCGTCGGGGGCGAAGTAGTAGACGGAACTGTAGCCCCAGCCGTGATCGTTCTCGCGATTGTCGAACTCCGCGATGGGCATCAGCTCGAGCATGTTCACGCCGAGGCACTTCAGGTGGTCGAGCACGACGGGCGCCCCGTCCGTCGTCGTGAGGCCCGCGTACGTGCCGCGCTGGGCGGGGAGCACGCCGGCCGAGGGGTGGCTGGTAAGGTCGCGCACGTGGGCCTCGTAGATCAGCACGTCGCCGGGGGCGGGCGCTTGATAAGCAGCGTCCGTCCAGCCGCTGAACCAGTCCGTGACGGCGTCGGGGTCGACGACCAGTGTGGGGCCGTGCGCGTGTACCGCGGCGCGCGCATAGGGATCGCCGATGGGGGTGTTGAAATCGAAGCCTTCGCCCGGACCCGGGGGGCCGTCGACCTTGTAGACGTACAGGCGATTCAGGTGGACGCCCTGCAGCGTGACCTCCCAGACGCCGTCGGTGTCGCGGGCCAGCGGCCGGGTTTCGGCCGGAACGGCAGCGAGGCGCGGTTCGCGGAGGAAGCAGACTTCAACCCGCGTGGCCCGTGGCGCGAAGAGCCGGTACGTCGTTGTCCCGGCGCGTTTGTCGAGGGTGACGCCGAGAGGCTTGTCGGACCGGAACGTGTCGAGCACGGCGCCGGGCGTCAGATCCTGCCGCAGGGGTTTGGGCGTGAGGCCCTCGATGACGAGGGTGTGGAGGCGGTCCAGGGCCAGCGGCTGCGCGGTGTGGATGTCCAGGGCGGGGGCTTCGGTCAGGCTCGCATCGACCCGCAGGTTGAGATGCCCGTTGAGGGTGGCGGCCGTTGGCGTGTCCGGCGGCACGTCCACCCAGCGTGCGCCGTTGACGACGAATTTGAACTGGATGCCGGCCTCGGCCTGGTTGTGACTGAGCTGGGCGAGGCTGTAAGTGCGTTCCCACAGGCCGGCGGCGTCGGGGCCGGCCAGTTGCCGGGTGGGGTCGTCGGCGTTCCAGGCATTGAAGGTGCCGGCCACGCTGACGCGGTCGGCGGCTGTCAGCGCGAGGCCGAAGCGGGCGGGCGCGAAGCAGAACGTCAGCTCGTCGCCGGTCACCGTGTAACCGCAGCGCGCCCGGTCCGCGCTGCCGGGCTGCCAGGCGAGGCGCACCACGGCCACGTCGGGCTCGAGGCGCACCCGCACACGGTCCGGTTCGGCGACCGGGGCCTTGAAGCAGACTGCGACACGCGTGGGCGTCTCGATGCGGGCGGAGGCGATGATCTCGGGGGGGCGTTCGATGAGGCCGTCGGCGTTGATCTGCAGGACGCGATTGGCGCCCGCTTCCCAGGCGCTGTCGGGCAGGAATTTGAACTCGTGCCGTCCCGGCGGCAGCTGCAGGGCGCGCACATCCAGCAGCCAGCGCCCGCCGCTGGCGGTGAGCGGGTGTTTCTCGCGCCAGTGGCTCCAGGAGCCGGCCAGCGCGACGGAGCGGGCGACGGGGTGCGCATAGCCGAGCCGGGTGACGGGGTGCGCGCCGGGCGTCTCCGTGACGTCGGGACCGAGAATCACGTCGGGGTCGGCATCGGCAGGCCGCCCGGGCGCCGGTCGGGGCTTGGAGGCGGGGGCCGGGGCGGGGGCGGAAGCCGGGGCGGCGGCGCGCGCGGGCGCCTTCTGTTTGTGGTTAAATAGCCAGCCGAGCATGAACAGCACTCCCAAGCCGAGTAGGATCGCGACCACCAGTGCGACGTGCCTGCCTGTCACGGTACCGCCTCTCTGTTTCAGCGGCGCGGAAATCTAGCAGAAGCGCGCGGGACGAAACAGCGAAAAGGGGGTGTCACGGTAACGCGGCAGTGGCGCGGGGGGCGCTAACGGCGGGGACCGCCGTCTCCACGCCTCGTCGCCTGCCCACACCATGGAGACGGCCGTCCCCGGCCGTTAGGCGCGAGGTAAGCCCCCCTGTGTCAGTGCGGTGTTGCCTGTCACGGCCGTCGCGCGCGCGCCCGGTAGAAGCCGGTGGGCGAGGGTGCGTCGTTTGTGTAGGCCCTGACCGCGCCTGTGCCGGGGAGATTGGTCTGGCCGGCGACGGTGGACCAGTCGCCCGTCGGCGCCTGCGGCAGGAAAAGCAGGGAGTACGTGCGGTTGGTCACGGTGGGCCAGCGTACCACGACCGAGCGGAAGTCGGCGCCAACCGCAACGCTCGTGACCAATCGGCTGGCTGCATTCGTCGGCACGGTTCCGGCGATGGCCTCGTGCAGGTCGTCGGCTCCGTCGTCATCCGTGTCACGATCGTAGGCCGAGGACCCCGCGGTGTACTCCTCCACGTTGGGCAGGTGGTCGCCGTCCGTATCGGTCTCGGGCGTTTCCGGCGCGAGCTCCGCGCCCAGCCGGTGGTTGGCAATGACGTTGAAGAAGGTGTAGCGGTCGTCAGGCGGGAGCCGTTCGCCGTCGACCAGCAGCGCGCCCACGCAGGTTCCCGGCCCGGTGGCGAAGCGGAACGGCACATTGGCGCCGATCGCGACGCCGACCAGCCCGGACGGCGAGAGCAGGGCGCCGGCGGGGGATTCCGCGAGGATGACGAAGTCGCCGGCCACGAAGTCCACGCGGACCGTGCGCGCCGCGTCGAGCGTCAGCCGGCCCGGGTTCTCGAAACGTTCGGCCGGCGGGACGTCGCCCGTCCACCCCGCGAAGGCGTAGCCGTTCGACGGGTAGGCCCACAGGGCCAGCGCACCCTCCGGATACCAGCCGGAAGGCGGGTCGACGAGGCCGTTTGTGTCCGCGTGCACCGTCAGCGGATACTCGGTCTGCCAGAGCCAGGTGATGGCGGTGTCGGCGGCGAGGGTGAACGGGGCGGTTTGCAGGCCGGTTCCGGACGAAGGGGCGCTGCCCGTGGCGCGCCAGCCGGTGCAACGACTGCGGACGGCGGGCGTCGCCAGCACGCCGTTGGTAAGCACGCAGCGGATGCTGGTGCCATACAGATACGTGACGGAGTCCGCCGGCGGCGTCAGCATGCGACGTGACAGGGGGCGGTTGGGCCACCAGGCCAGGGGGCGGTAGAGGCCGGCCGTGCCGACAATGTCCGGCTCGCTGTCGCCGTTCATGTCCGACACGGCGAGGCGCGCAGAACTGGGCAGAAACCCGTCAACCGTGCGCATCTGCCAGGACTGGCCCCGGCCATCGAGGTTCTCGCACCAGTACAGGATGGAGGCGCCGACCGACGTGCCGGCGAGATCGAGGTCGCCGTCGCGGTCCAGGTCGGCGGCGACCAGGTCCGCGGGGGAGGGCACGCCGTCGGCCACGCGGGTCTCCTGCCAGCCCTCGCCCGTGCCGTCGTTACGCCACCAGAAGACCGCGAAGCTGCCGGAGTCGGCCCCCGCCACGTCCGTGTCTCCATCGCCGTCGAAATCCGCCAGCGCGACTTGCACGATGGCATGCCCGCCGGAACCGATGTCGTGCGGCTGCCAGTTCAGGCCGTCCCCGGCGGCGTTCGACCACCAGCGCAGCGTGAGGTCGGACGGACTGGCGGTGACGAGGTCTGGGGCGGAGTTCGTGTCGAGGCGGCCGACGGCGAGGGCGCTGACGCCCCACGAGGTGTTGTTGACGTCGACACTCTGCCAGTCGCTCGTGTCCGCCGGCTGAAGCCAGATGGTGATCTGTCCGGGGGCGGAAGACACACCGGCGAGGTCCATGCGCCCGTCGCCGTTGAAGTCGTCGGCGGCGAGCGCGGTTAGCATCTGGCCGCTGGTATCCAGCGGGCGCGCGTGCCAGTTGGTGGCGCTGCCGTCGAGGTTCTCCATCCAGTAAAGGGCGTTCGAAACCGTGCTGTACGTGGCCAGGTCCATGTCGCCGTCGCTGTCGATATCGGCGCTGAGCAGCGCGGTGAGGCCCGGCGCGTTGGTCAGCAGGAGCTGCGCGTTCCAATTGTATCCGGACGGGTCCAGGCGGCGATACCAGACGAGCTCGCGCGTGACATCGCGCACACAGACGAGGTCCTCCGCCCCGTCGCCGTCCAGGTCCGCGAGGGCGAGGGACGTGAACGACAGCGGGTCGGCGGCGACGGTAACCGGCGGATCGAAACCGGGACTGCCGTTTTCGATCGCGTGGGAGACGGCGAAGCGGTTGCTGACGGTGAGGGTGTAGGCGTTGGCGGCGAACGTGACGCGAATGGCATGGTCGTTGGTCACGCTCAGGAACGTGTAGGTCTTGGCGTTGCCCACGTGCGAGCCGTCGACGTAGACGGCGTCAACGTGGTAGTGGGGGTCGGGCACCATGGTGTACGTGAGGCTTTCGGCGTGCTCCACACCCTGTGTGCCGGTGGGATAAATGGAGCCGTGCGGGCCGGCGGAGGAGACGACCACGTTGTCGACCTCCCGGAAGACGGCTGTGACCCGGCGCCCGCGATCCATGGTCACGGCCACGGGGTTGAGATTCGTGACGCCCGGATCGAGGTCCCCCTCCCAGCGGTCGAAAACGTACATCGTCGCGGGTGTGGCCCACAGTTCGACAGAGGCGCCGTCCGCGTACCAGCCGCCCTCGGCATTCACCGTGCCGTTGGAGCGGGCGGCCAGGGACAGGCGGTACTGGGTCTGCCAGGTCCAGCGCAGCGTCGAGTCCAGGGTCAAGGCGAGCGGCCCGATGGCCGTGGCTGAGCCGCTGGAAGGGATGCTCCCCGATCCCACCCACCCCCGGCACACGCGCTGCGTGTCGCCGCTGAACAGCGGGCTTGCACGCACGCTGATGAAGGCGTTGGCTGCGTCCGGCACGGTCTGTGTGTCGGTCGGCGGGAGGAAGAGGTAGCGATTTGTCGCCGGGTTGCGCCACCAGGCAATGGCCCCGGCGCGGGTTGTGGTGGAAGCCCCCGTGGCCGCCACGTCCAGCTCGCCATCGGCGTTGACGTCCGCGACGCAAACCCCGCTCGCACCCGTGAAGTTCGCGTCGAGGGTTCGTCGGACCCACGCGGTCCCGCTGCGGTTGAGGTTCTCCCACCAGGCCAGGTCGTTGTCCGTCGTGGCCGGCGCGACCAGGTCCACGTCCCCGTCCGCGTCCAGATCGCGCGCCACGATGTCGCGCGCCCCCCGGTACTGGGTATCCACGGTATGCAGGGTCCAGGTCGTGGCGAAGCCGTCGGTGTTCTCCCACCAGGCTATCGTGTTTGCGATTGACGACGCCGCCGCGAAGTCGACGTCGCCATCGCCGTCCATATCCGCGCAGGCCGCCGCGGATGCGTAGCTGAACGTGTCGGTCACGACGTGCCGTGTCCAGGCCGTCCCCGCGCCGTTGGCGTTCTCCCACCACGCGATCATGTCGCCGGAGAAGGCCGTGCCGAACAGGTCGAGATCGCCATCGCCATCGACGTCCGCGGCGCCCAGACCGTACGGCTGGTCGAATGACGCGTCCACGATCCGGCGCGTCCAGTTCGTGCCGGCGCCGGTGTTGTTCTGCCACCACGCGATCTGGTCGCCCGCCGTGGAGCCGGCGAACACGTCCATGCGCCCGTCGCCATTCAGGTCGCCGGTCCCGACGCCGTAGGGGCGGCTGAAGTTCGCGTCGATGACCCTTTCCGTCCAGTTGGTGCCGGCGCCGCCGTTGTTGCGCCACCAGATGAGATCGTCCGCATAGTATACGCTCGCAACGACATCCATATGCGTGTCGCCATTGAGGTCCGCCGCGGCAACGGTGTAGACCTGCTTGAGGTTGCCGCTGATGGCGTGGGTCACCCACCCCGTGCCGGCGCCGCGGTTCTCCCACCACGCCACGCGGCCGCCAGCCTCGGACATGTTGCTTCCCGTCTGCGAGCACCCCAGGAGGTCCATGTTGCCGTCGCGGTTCAGGTCCGTGGCGCAGAGGTTCTGGGCGCCGGGGAAGGCTGTGGTCACCGTGCGCTTGGCGTAGGGCTGATTGCCGTTGTAGGCCAGGGTGGTCGCCGTGAAATCGTTGGTTATCGAAAGCAGGGCAGCCTGGCCGGCAACGGGATGGGCCAGGAGAAAGCACGCGCTCGCGAGGGAAACGCCGACACGACTAACCGTTTTCAATCACCACTCTCCGTCTCCCCCCGCCCCGCCATGCGCCCGATCAAGTACGCAAGAAGGATACCACGACGCGCAGCCCGTGGCCACAGGAGAATGGGCCTTGATCCGTGCGTAAGCGCCGCTGCAGACATGCGGCGCCTCAATGTCGTCGCGTGCTCTTGCGGGTCGACGGCGTCTCGCCCCCCGGTGGAGGACATCAAGCCTGGCCTGCATCCGCTTGGGGAGGGTGACGCTCTGCGGAGCCGTGAGCACCAGGGGCGAGCGGCTGGTTCGAAGTCGGAACTACGCCACTGTCCCAAGACTCCAAGCGGGCGAGTCCAAAGACAACCGCGCAGGAACGGGATTGACTTCGACGTTTTGCGGTTCAGTATGCGTCCATCCAGGAGGTATTCGATGCATGGCAAACAGCGTTGGGCGGCGGCTGCCGGGTTGGCCGTGTGCGTGGCGATTGCGGCCGGCCGGGCTGCGGCTGCGCCGGTGGCGGTGCGCGTGGAGGGCGGGGCGGACGGCTGGCGGTTGCTGCGCGACGGTCAGCCCTACGTCATCAAGGGCGGCGGCGGCAGGGATCACCTCGACGCCCTCGCGGCAGCCGGCGGCAACTCCTTGCGGACCTGGGACCCCGAGGGCGCGCGACCGCTGCTCGACCGTGCGCAGGCCCTGGGCCTGACGGTGACGGTGGGTTTCTGGCTGGGACATCCGCGGCATGGCTTCAAGTACGGGGACGCCGCGGCCGTCGGCGCGCAGCGAGACGGCATCCTGAAAGCGCTGGCAGGCCTGAAGGACCATCCCGCCGTGCTGCTGTGGGGCATCGGCAACGAGATGGAAGGCGACGGGAAGGATCCCGCCGTGTGGCAGGCGGTGAACGATCTCGCGCGTGCCGCGAAGGCGCTCGACCCCGCGCACCCCGTGCTGACCGTCGTCGCCGAGATCTCCGCGGAGAAGGTGGCCGCATTCAACGCCCACTGCCCGGACGTCGACATCCTCGGCATCAACAGCTACGGTGGCGCCACGACGCTGGCGCGGCGCTACCGCGACGCCGGTGGACGCAAGCCGTTTATCGTGAGTGAGTTCGGTCCAGTTGGACAGTGGGAGTGCGCCAAGACCGCATGGGCCGCGCCGCTTGAAGTGAGCAGCACGGCGAAAGCGCGGACGTACCGCGAAGCGTATCGCGCCACGGTCGAGGCGCAGCCGGCGTGGTGTCTCGGTGCCTACGCGTTCATCTGGGGCCATAAGCAGGAGGCCACCGCGACGTGGTTCGGGATGTTCCTGCGCGACGGCACGCGGCTCGCCGCAGTCGAGGCCATGACCGAGGCGTGGGGGGGCCAGCCGCCCGCGAACCGCTGTCCCGTCGTGAGCGAGATCACGCTCGATCGCCGGGAGGGCCTGCGCGGCGGCGACCGCGTGCGGGCGAGCTGGCAGGCGACAGACCCGGACGGCGATGCGCTGACGGTGCAGTGGGTGCTGCGGCGCGAGGCGGCGGTGCACAGCACGGGCGGCGACGCGCAAGCGGAGGAACCGGACTTCCCGGGGAGCGTGGTCAGCAGCGGGGTGGAGCGGGCGGAGCTCCTGATGCCGTCCGGCGGCGGCGGGTACCGGCTCTTCGCCTATGCCCGCGACGGCAAGGGCAACGGGGCGGTGGCCAACGCGCCCCTCCACGCCGAGGGCCCCGCGTTGCCGCCGCCGGCGTCGCGCGCGACCGTGCCGTTCGTCGTGTACGACGAGGCGGGCGGGCCGCAGCCGTTCACACCGTCAGGCTACATGGGCAATACGGGCGCGATCGCGCTGGACCCGGCCTGCACGAACGGTCCCTCCACAGGCGCCACGTGCCTGGAAGTGCGGTACCGCGCCGGGGACAACTGGGGCGGCGTGGTCTGGCAATCCCCCGCGAACGACTGGGGCGATCAGCCGGGCGGCTACGACCTGTCGGCCGCCAACGCGCTCACGTTCCGGGTGCGCGGGACGACGGGGCAGGAGCTGGTAACGTTCGGGGTGGGCGTGATCGGCGCGGACAAGCCCTTCCCCGATACGGGGCGGGCGGAATTGAAGGCCCTGCACCTCACGACCGACTGGCGCCGCTACACCGTGCCGCTCGCGGGCCAGGATCTGGGACGGATCAAGTCCGGCTTCTTCTGGTCGCTCTCCGGCCAGGGCGCCCCGCTGACCTTCTACCTAGACGATATCCGCTTTATCGCCGATCCAGCCCTCCCGCCGGCCTGGCGCGCGCCGTAGCGCTCCCTCTTCACATTCCCTTGTTCAGTGGACGATAGGGGCGGCCCGGCACAAGCGCGCCATTCTGCGAAAACCCTTCGGGCCGGCTGGCAAGCCGTTCCACAAGGCGCGAGCGCCACGCCTGCAGCGTGGCGAGCGAGGCGGGATCGCCTGCGAGGTCGTGCTCCTCCTTTGCGTCTGCATCGAGGTCGAACAGGTGCTCCCTGCCGTCTGCCGGCCGCCAGATGTACTTGAACCGGCCATCGGTGAGCGCGTGGTACGCCTGTGCTTGGCTGTAGCATGGCGCATGTTCGAAATGCAGCCATTCACGAATCACCTGGTTCTGACCGTGATCAGCAGCATGTCCGGCCTGGCCGCTTCGTCGCTGCCCGCTGAGAAGGTGAATGGGACAAACCCCGCCGACGCACCGGCGATGCCCACCGTGGCCAGGAACTCGCGTCGGTTCATTCGTCTGCGCATGTTGTGTCCTTGCCAGCCAGAAGACAGAAGTCAACATGCAGAATGGATTGCAGCGTGTCCGCGAGAAGCCTGAGTCCTCTCGCGTCAATGTGCGAGACCTCAACCACCGAGGTGCTTTCGCCAAGCGTTCCCGATTTCACGAATCGATGCTACCACAGACAGTGCTCAGGTCAAATCCTTCACGGGGATGTAGCTCCTCAGTGACACAGGGGGGGCGATAACGGCGGGGACCGCCCTCTCCACGCCACGTCTCCTGCCCGCTCCATGGAGACGGCCGTCCCCGGCCGTTATGTGCCATGCGAGTCCCCCGGTCACTGCGGCGCTACC
>CAYOBW010000150.1:0-16416 GCA_964402115.1 uncultured Victivallales bacterium | reverse complement strand
CCGCCTGGAGCCTCGCCTTCGCCTGGCCGGCCACCGGCCCCGAAGCCGAGCCCGGCCCGCGTGGGGCCCTGCGCCGCGCGGCGTCGGAGATGGCCGACGGGGTCTGGGCCGCCGGCCGCGGCGCGCGCCCCCTGCCCATTGCCGGGTTTCGCGGCGAAGGCGCCGTGCTCGGCGTGCGGCTGCCCGTGGATGGCGACGCCTCCCTGGCGGCGGCCTTCTTCCACCTGGCCGAGCGCCCGGACGAGAAGACCCTTGACCGCCAGCTCGAGCTGTTGCGCGTCGCGGCCGCCGTACCCGCCGCCTTCCAGGTGCGCCTGCAGGCCGCGCGCACCAACGAAACCGCCGTGCGCCTCGGCGCGGTGCTCGACACCCTGGCGATCCTCAACCGCGAGACCCGCTTCATGGCCGCCGCCATGACGCTCTGCAACGACGTCGCCGGCCGCTGCGGCTGCGACCGCGTATCGCTGGGCTGGGCCAAGGGGGACTACGTCCGCCTCCAGTCCGTCAGCCACGCCGAGAAGTTCGAGCGCCGGATGGCCGCCGTACGCCAGGTGGAAATCGTCATGGAGGAGGCGCTCGACCAGGACGAGGAGATCGTCTGGCCGCCCCCCGCGGGCGCCGCGTACGTGGCGCGCGAGCACGAAGCCTTTGCGCGCGAGCAGGGCGCCGCGCATGTCTGCGCCGTGCCGCTGCGCGAGGGCGACAAGCCGGTGGCCGTCCTGCTCTGCGAGCGCAGCCAGGCGCCCTTCGGCGAGGCGGAGCTCGCGCACCTGCGGGTGCTGGCCGACCAGGTCGTCGCGCGCCTCGCCGACCTGCACCGCCGCGACCGCTGGTTCGGGGTGCGCTGGGCCGAGGCCGCGCGCCGGGGCCTGGCGCGGCTCGCCGGACCCGAGCACACGTGGGCCAAGCTCGCCGGCGTCGCCGGCGTGGTTGCCGTGGCCGCGCTGACGCTCTGGCCCGTGGCGTTCCGCATCCAAACCCCGTTCCTGATGCGCGCCGACACCTCGGTCTTCCTGCCCGCGCCGTTCGACGGCTTCCTCGCGACCGTGCAGGCGGAGCCCGGAGCCATCGTCCGGACGGGCGACGTCGTGCTGGCGCTGGACACGCGGGAGCTGCTGCTCGAGGAGGCCGCCGCGGTGGCGGACCAGCTGCGCTACCAGCGCGAGAGCGAGAAGGCCCGCGCCGACAACGCGCTGGCGGCCATGCGCATCGCCGCCGCGCAGGCCGAGCAGGCGCGCGTCCGCCTCGAGCTGGCGCGCCACCGCCTGGCCCAGGCCGAGCTGAAGGCGCCTTTCGACGGCGTCGTCGTGGAGGGCGACCTGAAGGAGCGCCTCGGCGCGCCGGTGCGGCAGGGCGACACGCTGCTGCGCATCGCGCGGCTCGACGAGCTGCATGCCGAGCTGGAGGTGGACCAGCGCGACGTGCAGGACGTGCGCGACGGCGCGCTGGCGCGGCTCGCTTTCGCCAGCCGCCCCGGCCAGCGCCACACCGCGCGCGTCGAACGCCTCGAGCCCGTGGCCCAGGCGCGCGAGGGCCGCAACGTCTTCGTGGCGCGGTGCGCGCTCGCCGAGCGACCCGCCGACTGGATGCGCCCCGGCATGACCGGCGTCGGCAAGGTGGAGGCGGGGCGCCGGTCCCTGGCCTGGATCGTGACACGACGCACGGCGGACTACCTGCGTTTGCACCTCTGGTGGTAGACGGACGGAGCGGACGAACATGGCGGAAGCACAGGGCACCTTCAGCGAGTCGTGGTACCGGATCGCCGGCCGCCGCGTCGCGTTGCGCCCCCACGTAAGGCTCCACCGCCAGTACTATCGCGGCGAGAAGTGGTTCGTCCTGCACGACCCCTTCGCCAACCAGTTCTTCCGGCTGCGGCCCGCGGCCTACGCCTTCGTCGCCCGCCTGGCGCGCGACCGCACCGTGCAGGAGGTCTGGGAGGAGTGCCTGCGGCTCGCCCCCGACGATGCCCCGGGGCAGCAGGAGGTCATCCGCCTGCTGGCGCAGCTGTTCCACGCCAACCTGATCCAGTCCGATCAGCCCGCCGACAGCGCGAGCCTGTTCGAGCGCTACCGCAAGCGCCGGCTGCAGGAGACGCGGGCCCGGCTGTTGAACATCATGTTCGCGAGCTTCCACCTGTTCGACCCCGACCGCCTGCTGGTGCGCCTGCTGCCGGTCGTGCGCCCGCTGTTCGGCCCGCTGGGCGCCGTGGTCTGGCTGGTGGCCGTGGCCGCGGGGCTGAAGGCGGTCGTGGACCACGCGGGCGAGTTCATGGACCAGACGGAGGCCGTGCTGGCCCCCGGCAACCTGGTGCTGCTGTACGTGGCGCTGGTGCTGCTCAAGACGCTGCACGAGTTCGGCCACGCCTTCATGTGCCGGCGCTTCGGCGGCGAGGTCCACGACATGGGCGTGATGCTGCTGATCTTCACGCCGCTGCCGTACGTCAACGCCACCGCGGCCTGGGCCTTCCGCGAGCGCTGGAAGCGCGTGCTGGTGGGGCTGGCAGGCATGCTCGTGGAGCTGTTCGTGGCGGCGCTGGCCGCCGTCGTCTGGGCCGGCACCGGGCCGGGCCTGGTGCACAGCCTCGCCTACAACACGGTCTTCTTCGCCTCCGTTTCGACGATCCTCTTCAATGCGAACCCGCTGCTGCGCTACGACGGCTACTACGTGCTCTCGGACCTGCTGGACCTGCCGAACCTGTTCAGCCGCTCCATGCAGATGTGGAAGTACCTGGTCGAGCGCTTTGCCTTCGGCATCAAGCCCGACGCGGGCCTGCGCAACCCGGCGCAGACGCCCGCCGAGGCGCGCTGGCTGACGTTCTACGGCATCCTGACGCTGGTGTATCGCGTCTTCGTGTTCGCCGGCATTCTCATGTTCGTGGGCAGCCGCTTCCTGCTCGTCGGGCTGCTGATGGCCGTGGTCTGCGCCTTTTCCTGGGTGGTGGCGCCGCTCGTCCGGCTCGTGCATTACGTGGCGGCGAGCCCGGGGCTGTATCGCGTGCGCGCGCGCGCGGCGCTCGTGCTGGGCGGCACGCTGCTGGCGGTGCTGACGCTCCTGGGCGCGGTGCCGTGGCGGGTGCGGGTGCTGGCGCCCGGCGTGGTGCTGTCGGCCCGCCACACCGTGGTCGCGACGGAGACGGCCGGGCGGCTGGCGGAGCTGCTGGCCCGGCCCGGCACGCAGGTCCGGGCTGGCGTGCCGCTGGTGCGGCTGGAGGCGCCGGAGCTGGATTTCGCCATCGCCGCCGCGCGCGCCCAGCAGGCCGAGGTGGAGGCTCTGCTGCGGCAGGCCATGGACGTGCAGCCCGCCAATCTGCAGCCCCTGCGGAGCAGCGCCGCGGCCGTGCGCGCGCGGCTCGCCGACCTCGAGACGCGCCGCGCCGGCCTCACCGTGTGCGCGCGGCAGGATGGCCTCTGGGTGGCCCCCAACATCGCCGAGCAGCGCGGCGGCTGGGTCGCGCGGGGCGCCGTGCTGGGCGACCTCGTGGACCCCACCAACATGCTTTTCGCGGCCGTCATCGACCAGCAAGACGCCGCGCGGCTCTTCGGCGAGCCCGTGCGCGCCGCTGCCGTGCGGCTCGCGGGCGAAGCCGGGATCCGCCTGCGGGTTGCGCATTTCGAGGCCCGCCCCGGCGAGCGCTACAGCCTCCCCCACCCCGCGCTCGGGTGGTCCGCCGGCGGCGAGGTGGCCGTGGATCTCCAGGACCGCTCGGGCGTCCGCACGCGCGAGCCGGTGTTCGAGGTGCGCGCGGCGCTGCCCGCGGACGGCGCCGCCTGCCTGACGCACGGCCGCACCGGGCGGATGAGTTTCGATTTCGCACCCCAACCCCTGCTGATTCAATGGTCGCTCAAACTACGCCAACTCGTGCAGAAGCGGTATCAGCTGTAGCGGATGGCCGGAGCCGCGCCGCCGAGGCGCCCGCGTTCCCCACCACCCACTACCGGCGGACTGCGCACCAGAAGCCCCGCGAGCTGCTCAAGGGCGCCGACGCGTGGGTGGACCGGCACGTCGGCCGCTTCCGGCGCCGGGCCGGCGTGGCCGAGGCGCTGCTGGCCGAGGCGGCGGCGACCGAGGCGCTGGCGCCGCGGTGGAAGGACGTAGCCGACGCGCGGCTGCAGGCCCGCCTGCTGGAGCTGCGCGGGCTCTTCCGGCGCGGCGGGGCCGGGGTCACCGCCGCGCTGCGCCACGAGGCGCTCGCGGCCATCCGCGAGGCCGCCGACCGCCGCCTGGGGCTCCGGCCCTACGTCGTGCAGCTTGCCGGCGCCTGCGCCCTGGACAACGGCTGCCTGACCGAAATGGCCACGGGCGAGGGCAAGACGCTCACCGCCGGCCTCGCGGCGGTCCTGATGGGCTGGTCCGGCCGCGCCTGCCACGTCGTCACCGTCAACGACTACCTGGCCGAGCGCGACGCCGAGCGGCTGCGCGCGCTGTACCGTTTCTGCGGCCTCGAGGTGGGGCACGTCACCGGCCCGATGGAGCCGGCCGAGCGCCGCGCGGGCTATGCGGCGGACGTGACGTACACGACGAGCAAGGAGGTCGTGGCCGATTTCCTGCGCGACCGGCTGCAGGTCGGCGTCATGCAGGACGGCGTCCGCCGCCACCTGCGCCGCGTGCTGTATCCCGGCTTGCAGCCCGAGCGCAACCTGGTCATGCGCGGGCTGCACGCAGCGATCGTGGACGAGGCCGACAGCGTGCTGGTGGACGAGGCCGTCACGCCGCTGATCATCTCGCGCGCCACCCCCAACGCGGATCTCGAAGCGGCCTGCCGCGACGCCTCGCGCCTGGCCGCCGCCTTCACCGCCGGCGCCGACTACACGGTGGACCTGCAGCTGCGCAGCATCAACTTCCGCCAGGCGGGCTACCGCAAGCTGGAGACGGTCGGCGCCGACCTGCCCGGCATCTGGCGCGGGCCGCACAGGCGGCTGGAGCTCGTGCGGCAGGCGCTGACCGCGCGGGAGCTGTTTCACCGCGACGTGCAGTACGTGGTCGCCGACGGCAAGATCGTCATCGTGGACGAGTTCACGGGGCGCATGATGCCCGGCCGCTCCTGGCGCGAGGGGCTGCACCAGGCGGTCGAGGCCGCGGAAGGGCTGGAGGTGACCGCGCCCAGCGAGACCCTCGCGCGCATCAGTTTCCAGCGCTACTTCCGGCTGTACACGAAGCTCTCCGGCATGACCGGCACGGCGGCGGAGGCGGCGGACGAGTTCTGGCAGATCTACCGGCTGCCCGTGGTGCGCATCCCGACGCACCGCCCCTGCGTGCGGGTCGAGCAGCCGGCCTGCTGTTACCCGGACGCGGACGCGAAGTGGGACGCCGTGGAAGCGCGCATCGCGGAGCTGCACGGGCGCGGGGCGCCGGTGCTGGTCGGCACGCGGCACATCGCGGCGAGCGAGGCGCTGGCCCGCCGGCTGGAGGCGCGCGGCCTGGCGTTCCGGCTGCTGAACGCGATCTACCACAAGGAGGAGGCCCAGATCGTGGCGGAGGCGGGGCTGCCGGGGCGCATCACGATCGCGACCAACATGGCGGGCCGCGGGACGGACATCCGCCTCGGGCACGGGGTCGCGGAGCTGGGCGGCCTGCGCGTGATCGCCACGGAGCGGCACGAAGCGGGCCGGATCGACCGCCAGCTTTTCGGGCGCTGCGCGCGCCAGGGCGACCCTGGCGAGGTGCACGTGCTGCTCAGCGCCGACGACGAGCTGCTGCGCCGCTTCGTGCCCGCCGCCGCGCGGGCGCCCGTGGCGAAGGCCCTGCGCGACGGCCGGCGCGGCGCCCAGGCCGCGGCGTCCGCCCTCTTCCGCTACGCGCAGTTCGTGGCCCAGCAGCAGGCCTACCGCCAGCGCCGCGAGGTGCTTCGCACCGATACCTGGGTCGACGACGCCCTCGCCTTCGCCGGGCACCACGGGTACATGTAGCCGGGCGCTTCCGCCCCGGACAGCGCACCGGACGGCGCCACCCGACTCCCACACTTTGCAGAGTGTGGGAGTCGGGTGGCGCAAGGGCGCTTGCACATTCTGCTGGCGGCGGCGGCGGCGGGGCGCTAGGTTGTGCGCGGTTCAGCGGGGGCAGGCAACATGGGCAGACAAACAGGCATCGTGGCGGGCTGCGCACTGGCGGCGGCACTGCTCGCGGGGTGTTCGGCATTCCGCGATTCGGGCACCGGCGACGCGCCGGCGGCCGGCGCGCCCTGGTTCGCCGACTATGACCACGCCGCCAAGGCCGCCAGCCGCGCGCACAAGGATATCCTGCTCGCCTGCACCGGCTCCGACTGGTCCGCGTGGAGCGCCCGCATGGAAAAGGAGGTCCTGCTCGACGACGGCTTCCTGCGGGGCGTCACCGGTCGCTACGTGCTCGTCCGCCTCGACTTCCCGCGCGAGACCGTTCCCGCGAAAGGCCCGGCGTCGCGCCCGGACAAGCGGCGCGAGGCGGTGCGCGCGCGCTACCTCGTGCGCGCGCTGCCGGCCCTGTGCGCGATCTCCGCCGACGGGCAAATCTACGGCCGCACCGGCTACCAGGCCGGCGGACCGGCCGCGGTGCTGCAGCAGCTCGAGACCTTCCGGGCGCTCAAGACCCAGCGCGACGCCCTCCGGCCGGCGCTCGACCAGGAGCGCGACGGCGCGAGGCGCGCCGGCCTGCTGGACCAGATCCTCAAGCTCACGCCGCCCGATGTCGCCCTCGATTTTCACCGCCCGCTCATGCGCGAGATCGTGAGTCTCGACACGGACAACAAGGCCGGCCTGCGCAACAGGTACGCCTTGCAGATGCGGCGCGCCGACGCTTTCGACGCCGCCCGCGCGGGGCGCTACCGCGAGGCAGCCGCCATCTACCAGGATCTCTTCCGCGCCCTCAAGCCGCAGGGCCAGCTGCGGCAGGACCTGCTCTCGGAGGCGAGCCTGATGCATGGCCGCGTGCCGGATCCCTTCTCGGCGCGCCTGTGCCTCGAGCTCGCGATGCTGGCCGCGCCCGCGGGCCCCAAAACAGACGTGGTGGCGGCCCAGTTCGAACGCCACTTCCCGGGCTTCTGCGCCCCGGTGACGGTGCGCGGGCTCAAGGGGTGGGTCATCGCCAGCCTGGCCGCCCACAAGGACGACACGCTCGGCCGGGCCTTCGACGGCAACAACGAGGGCAGCCTCTTCCGCAGCGCACGCACCCCGGTCAAGGACGACACCGTAACCCTGCTGCTGCGCGTGGCCGCGTCCGCGGACAGCATCACGGTCTACACTTACGCCCCGCAGGAGGAGATGAACGGCCTGCGCCATGGCGTGCTGGAGGTCTCCACCGACGGCGAGACGTTCACGCCCTGCGGCCGGATCGAGGACGGCGTCGTCCGCGCCAAGCTCGGCGGCCAGACCGTCCGCGCCGCCCGCCTGCGCGTGCTGGCCAGCCAGGGTTGCCGGCTGGTCGTTCGCGAATTCCTGATCGAGTAAGGAGCAACGCCATGGCCTACACCGCTTTTCAGGCGCACCTCCGGCAGGAGCTGCAGGGCATCCGCGACGCGGGGCTCCACAAGACCGAGCGCGTGCTGACCGGCCCGCAGCAGGCGCGCGTCGGCGTCGAGGGCCGCGCGGGCGCGCCCGTGCTCAACATGTGCGCGAACAACTACCTGGGCATGGCCAACCACCCCGCCCTCGTCGCCGCCGCGCGCGCGGCGCTGGAGCACTGGGGCTACGGGCTGGCCTCGGTGCGGTTCATCTGCGGCACACAGTCCCTGCACAAGCAGCTCGAGGCGCGCCTCAGTGCCTTTCTCGGCACGGAGGACACCATCCTCTATACGTCGTGCTTCGACGCCAACGGCGGGCTCTTCGAGACGCTGCTGGGCGAGCAGGACGCCATCGTCAGCGACCAGCTCAACCACGCGAGCATCATCGACGGCATCCGCCTCTGCAAGGCCCGGCGCCTGCGCTACGCCAACGGCAACATGGCCGAGCTCGAGCGCGCCCTGCAGGAGGCGCGCACCGCCCGCTTCCGCCTGATCGCGACCGACGGCGTCTTCTCGATGGACGGCTCCATCGCCAACCTGCGCGCCATCTGCGACCTCGCCGACCGCTACGACGCGCTCGTCATGGTGGACGACTCCCACGCCGTCGGCGTGCTGGGCGCGCGCGGCCGCGGCTCGCACGAGCACAGCGGCGTCATGGGCTGCGTGGACATCCTCACCGGCACCCTCGGCAAGGCGCTCGGCGGCGCCAGCGGCGGCTACACGAGCGGGCGGAGCGAGATCGTCGCCCTCCTGCGGCAGCGCTCCCGTCCCTACCTGTTCTCCAACACGCTCGCGCCCTCGATCGCCGCGGCCTCGCTGGCCGGGCTCGAACTCCTCGAGCAGTCCGACGCGCCGCGCCGGCAGGTCATGGAGAACGCCCGCTACTTCCGGCAACGCCTAGCGGAGCTGGGCTTTGCCATCAAGCCGGGCGCACACCCCATCACCCCGATCATGCTCGGCGACGCCGCGCTCGCCCAGACCATGGCCGCCCGCCTGCTGGAGCGCGGCGTTTACGTGATCGGGTTCTTCTACCCCGTCGTGCCGAAGGGCGAGGCGCGCATCCGCGTGCAGCTGTCCGCCGCCCACTCGCGCGAGGATCTCGACTTCGCCGTCGCCCAGTTCGCGGCGGTCAAACAGGAGCTGGGCTTGTGAGACGATTGCCCCTGGCCGTGCTGGCGGCCCTGACCCTCTCCAGCGCCGCCACCGCGGACGACTTCGTGCCGTTCGTCATCCCGCCCGACCCGGCGCCCGCCGCGGCGCTGGCGTTCGCCGCCACGCCCATTGGCCCCGCGGCCCCGCGCGTGGAGGTCCGCGACGGGCACTTCGTCGCGGGCGGCCGGCGCGTCCGGTTCTGGGGCGTGAACTGCTCCTTCGCCGCGAACTTCCCCGCCACGAACGACGCACCCCGCATCGCGGCGCGCCTGGCCGCCGCCGGGGTCAACAACGTGCGCCTGCATCACATGGACACCGCGAGCTTCCCCCGCGGCATCTGGGACGCGCAGGACCCGCGCCGCCTGTCGGTCGAAGCGCTCACGCGGCTGGATCATTTCATCGCCGCCCTCGCGCGGCACGGCGTGTACGTGGACCTCAACCTGCACGTGGGCCGCGTGCACAGCCACGCCCTCGGCCTGCCCGACCCCGGCCGGGAGATGGACAAGCTGGTGACGATCTTCACGCCGGCCCTCGTCGAGGCGCAGCGGGTCTATGCCACCGCGCTGCTCGGACGCGTCAACCCCCTGCGCGGCCTCCGCTACGCGGACGATCCCGCCATCGCGCTGGTGGAGATCACGAACGAGAACTCGCTCTTCATGTGGGGCGCGGAGCGCTCGCTGCGCACCCTGCCGCCCCACTACGCGGCCATCCTGCGGGAGCAGTACAACGCCTGGCTGCGGCGGCGCTACGGCTCGTCCGCGGGACTGCGCGCGGCCTGGTCGCGCGGCTGCGAGCCGGCGGGCACGAACGTCCTGCTCAACGGCGCCCTGGCCCTGGCGGGCAACGGCGGCCAACCCGCCGCGTGGCATCTCGAGCAGCACGCCGGCGCGCAGGCTGCCCTGGCCGCCGCAACGTGGCAGGGCCAGCCGGCCCTGCGCGTGGAGGCGCGGCGGCGCGGGGACGAGGCGTGGCATCTGCAGTTCAACCAGTCCGGCCTCCGGTTCGCAGCCGGACGCTACTACACGCTGACCTTCCAGGCCGCCGCCGAGCAGGCCCGCCCGCTCACGGCGCTCGCGTCCATGGCCCACGCCCCCTGGAACAACCTCGGCCTGGATCGCGATTTGACCCTCGGCCCGGCCTGGGCCACCTATCGCTGCGGCTTCACCGCGCTGCAGGACGACACGCAGGCGCGCGTCGGCTTCGTGTTCGGCGGTGCGACGGGCCCGTTCTACCTCGCCGATGTCCGCCTGCAGCCCGGCGGCCAGATCGTCCTCGACGACGGCGAGGAGCTGGACCGCGGCTCGGTCGGACTGTACGCGGACAACGAGGTGCCCGCGCGCAGCACGGACCGGCTCCTGTTCCTGGCCGAGACGGAGAAGGCCTATTTCGACGGCATGCGCGACCATATCCGTACGCGGCTCGGGTGCCGGGCGCCGGTCACGGGCACGATCGGGCTCGGGCCGCTCTGCCTCCACGGGCAGCGCGACATGGACTTCATCGACGCCCACGCCTACTGGCGGCACCCGTCCTTCCCGCGCAAACCATGGGACCCGGGCGACTGGGTCGTGGCGCAAGATGCCATGACGGACTGCCGGGACGAGGCCGTGCTCTTCCTGCTCGCCGCCAATCGCCTCTCCGGCAAGCCCTTCACGGTCACCGAGTACAACCACCCCGCGCCGAATGATTTCCAGGTCGAGTGCGTGCCGCTGGTGGCCAGCTTCGCCGCGCTGCAGGACTGGGACGGGGTCTGGCTGTACAGCTACAGCCACAATGCCGACTCGGGGCCACTGGACCGGCTGGAGAGTTTCTTCGACATCCGCGCCAATCCCGCCAAGTGGGGTTTCATGGCCGTCGGCGCGCACCTGTTCCGCGAGGCCGGCCTCGCGCCGCTGGGGGCGGGGTACACGCAGGCCCTCGCGCCCGCCGCGGAGGGGCTGGCGGCGCTGGCGCCCCTGCAGCAGCGCAGCCACGACACGATTCGCGCGGTGCGCGCGGTCAACCCCGCGGCCGACACGGCCATGCTCGGGGCGCGCTTCGCGCTGGTCCTGCCGCCGGATCGCGCACGCGCGGAGACCGCTCTGCCCGCGGCCGACGCGGCGCTCGCGTGGTCGGTCGACGGGCAGCGGCAGGGTTTCTACGCCGCGCGCGGGCCGCGGGCCGAGGTGTACGTCGGCCACGCGGCCGGCTTTGCGGCGGGCAGCGCCGGCCGCGTCACGCTGCGGGCGCCGGCCTTCGCCGCGGTCACGCTGACCGCGCTGGACGGACGCGCGCTGGCGAGCAGCGGAAAACTGCTCGTGGCGGCCTGCGGGCGGTGCGAGAACGTCGGCATGGGCTTCAATGCCACTCGCGAGACCGTGGGCCACGCGTGGGGCCAGCCGCCGGTGCGCATCGAGGCGGCAACGGGCGAAGTGAGCCTGCCCGCCGGCATGTGGAAAGTCACGGCGCTCGGCCCCGACGGCCTGCCGGCGCGACCCGCCGTGGTGCTGCGCAACCGCGCGGCGAGCTGCCTCGTGCTCAGCCCGGCCAGCGGCACGATGTGGTACCTGGCGGAGCGCGAGTAGGCGGCGAATTGAACGGTTACGGCTTGGTTGTCAACAACGGCTTCAGGGCCTCGGCCAGGCTGTAACCCACCATGCAGTATACCCTGGCGCTTCCCTGGTAATGGCAGTACCAGTTGCAGACGTGTTTATCGGATTCCTGCTTGGCTTGCTGGTACGCCGCATCATCGATCAGAGCCTTGTCGCCCGCTTCTTTGACGAGCTTCTCCACCTTCTTGGGATCCGCGCCTTCCGGCTTGTCTTTCAGTTGCTCCTTGACCTTGACCGCAACCGCGTTCCTCACACGATGTTCTTCGGATTCCATTTTACGGGGCAGTTCATCCAGCTCGGGATACCAGAATGGCGCCGTACGAACGTAACCCAAGGCGCCTTTCAACTCAGGGCAGGTCGCAAGCTTGGCCTGCGCGGCCCTGAAATCGGCCATATTCTTGTCGGCGTGTTCGCCGCCGACACCCAGTTCACCCATGACTACCGGCAGGTTCGGCACCTTGAACTCCGCGCGCAGGTCCTGAACCAGATGGACGAAATTCGGGCAGTATTCGTCATACACCTGCTGCCGGATCTTATCGCCGGGCTGACACATGTCGTTCCAGCCCTGGAACCAGACGAACCCGCAGAGTTCGGTCTTGAGCCCCTTCAACTGCGGAAACTCCGTGTCGAGATTGGCCAGGCACTCGCGCACCTCTTTCACCATTTTGTGATAAGATGCCCCGACCTCTTCCGGCTTGTAGCCTGTCTCATAGGCCGCTTTGCCCGCGCTTGGCGGACGGAAATTCCCGTACAGGCTGTGCCCGCCCCAGCAGGTCTTGATCAGCAGCACCGGCTCTTCAAAGCAATCGCCCATCTCGATGCCGAACATCAGCTCCGGCCCGAACCAGTCCGCCCCCCAGGCACCCATACCCACCGACAGCGGACGCCTGAGGTGTTGGTCTTGCTTCTTGTATGAGACGAACACATCATCGCGCACAACGAGTGAGCCGTCGTCGTTCTTGATCTTCTTCAACAGACGCCCATGCGTCGGGTGCTCCCCCAGCCTGTCGAGCGTTTTCACGCCGCCATGCCCTTCCATGTTCGACTGCCCGGCTAGAATAAAGACTTTCACCGGCCCCTTGAACGCCTGTTGCGGGTTGCCTGCCTCGGCTTGCCGGACCATCACCGCAGTCGCCATCAACGACACGGCAACCACCGCGCCAACTACTGCACTTCTTGTGTTCATTTTCATCTCATCTCTCCTGATAAACGTAATTGCACGGGGCCGAGGAGGCCGGATTCGTGGGGGCCGCCGATAGGTACTTTTTGAGTTATGCGTGTCACGCGTTTCTCTCTGGGGAGTTTCGCGTCGCCGACCAGGCGGTTGGCCCAGAGGTTGGTGATTTCGATTTTCAATTCGTTCTTACCGCTCCGGACCAGGCCGGTGACATCGCAGGTGTAGGGCGGCGTCCATAGAATCCCGAGCGGCTTGCCATTCAAGGTCACGTCGGCGACGTTGCGGAGTTGTCCCAGGTCCAGCTCCAGACGGCGGCCATCGGTCAGCATGGATGCCGGCAGATCGAATTCCTTGAGGTACGTGGCGGTGCCGGAGAAATACTTGATACCGTCATCCGGAATCGTGGTCCAGGAAACGAGTTGATCGAAAACGCGCGCTGGGGGTGCGCCCAGGTTCGGGGGAAATCGAACTTCCCATGGGCCGGCGATCTCGAGCGGCGCGGGCGTCTTGCCGTCCTCCTTCGCCACCGGTGTCGGGGCGGCCTCTGGTGCGATTCCCGAAAAGACGACGAACACCGAGCCGGCGGGCGGCAATCGCAGCTTCAGCTTCATCCCTCCGGGAACCCGCGCGTAATCGGCGCACGGCTTGATTTCGCCGGTTTGGGGATGCCACACTTTGGGCAGGCGCTGCGGGACGCGGAACGTGCAATCCGCCTCGGCATCTTCCATCTGCGTGTTGCTGACGAAGTAGATGTCGGCATCCGGAGTGCGGCGGTGAATGTAGTCGAGGTCGGCGGTCTTCCCCGGACTGCTGTAGGCGAAATCGGGGCCGATGCCGTTCTGTTGCAGGATGTCGCGGACCCGATTGCGATCTGCGATCACCCGGCCTTTGCCGCAAGACCGCGCGGGCGTCTCCCCGCCCTTGCCAGGACCCCAGATCCGCTCGGCAATGGTCTTGATTTGTTCGTCGCAGCGGGGGTAATCCGCCAATGACGTGTCACGCTCGGGCTTGGGGCCGAGCAGCGTCGCTCCTTCGCGAACGAGCGTTTCCAGTTTCGCCAGCACGGGCAGCGGGATGTCGGTGCGTTCGGGCAGGACGATGACCGAGTAACTCACGCCATGGGGCAGCGCCAGGCGGCCCTCCTTGAACTCCAGGCGGTTTTGGATCACGTCGGAGTTGATGACGTCGTAGTCGTAACCGGCTCCGAGCGCGTCGGCGGGGGCCGGGTTGGGCCTCCCGCAATGGGCGCAGGTGGCGCCGTCCAGCCGCTTGGAAGCCGGGCCAATCCGGCGCGTGGCGACCAGGTTGGGCGCGTCGTCGCCGTAATAGAAGCAGACGTCGGCCACGGGCTGACCCTGCTGCAGAAGATAACAGCAGCGGGAGAAGTAGAACAACAGGGGTGCGGCTTTAGGCCACCAGGTGGCGTTGACGTTGAAGTGTTCGCCGGCGTGATACATGTTCCCAGGCACGCCGCCCTGGGGCGGGGTATGCGCGAAGGTATGGAACGTCATACGATTCAGCCCGTCACAAAAAGCGGTATCGGCCAGGCGCTTGTATTCCAGCGGCCCGTCCTGCCAGTGCCGCCAGCCGGTGAAGGACTCCGCATCGACAAGCTGCCGCCCATAGATGTGGGCGGCGGACGCCACCTCCTTCACCACCCAGAACTGCGAGCCGTTCCAGAATTCGCCACGTGGAATATCCACCGCACCGCAGGCACGCAACGGTTCGGCGCGCGGATAGCCACCGTGACCCGCCTCGGCCACGAGCTGCATGCCGTACGTGTTCAGGAATGCTCCGGACGCGCGGTAATGGCCGTCAATCCATAAGTCGCTGACGGTCTTGTGATAGTCGTGCTGAAAGCGGGAGGTGATTTGCGGGTCGGTGAAGCGCTTGCCCTTGAGCGCGGGCAGATAGGGAATGGGGTCATAGCCGCGCCGCTGGCGGAATTCCGCCACAAACGAGTCGGTCCAGTCCATCTGATTATCGACCTCGACGCTGTCGACTTCCATGTAGCGCAGCGCATCCAGACTCAAACGCGTTTTGAGGAGCTGGTCGATAATGTAGCGAAAATGGATCCGGGCCGCGTTGCCGTCGAGGTGGTCGATGAGCAAGCCATTCGAGTTGGAGCTGGGCACCATCAGTTTCTCTCCGGTGTTGCTGGTGACAAACCGGGCAATCACCCAGGACCCGGCCGGAACGTCCCAGGTGAGAAGTCCGTCGCGGTTCATTCTTTCGCTGAGGTTGATAACCGCGGTGGCGTCACAGATGAGATTGCTGGGCGATTGCGGAAAGGCCAGCACGGCGATCTCCTTGTAGTAGAGCGGCAGACCGTCGGCGCCTTTGGGTGCGTGGTTGGCCGGGAAGGGCAACACCTGCGACAGCTTCGAGGGGCCGGCGACGGTTATTTCGCCGTGGTAGAGGCCCTTCATGGCATCGCGCGGCTGAACCCAACTGCCGCCGGCGTTCCAACTGCTCGAAGCGACCATTCCCAAGTGCAAGCCGAGGCGGTCGGCTTGCTCGATGGCATGGTTGACGGCTTTGAGCGATTCAGGTCCGAGAAAGGCTGGACCCGCCGGGATCGGTTCTTCGGGAATCGGATGAATGACACCAATGTCCCAGATTTCCGCGCCGGACATGCCCTTGGCCTTCATCTCCTCGAGTTCGCGGGTGATTTCGCCAAGGTCGACGTTGCCATTCAGCCAGTCCCAGAAAGCCCCGGGGCGGGCTTCCATGGGCGGGTCATGAAACAGGGCAGCCGAAGGTTCGCGCTCCGCCGCCGGGCTGGCGTGGGCAAGGACGAACTCGACGAGTTCCCGGCATTGGAAGAAGCCGTCCCAGACGCTGTGGCCCTGGCCGGGCGGAATCCGCAGGCGCATCGAACCGCCCAGCTCCCGGTAGCGGCTGGCAAGCAAGCCGGAGTTGTCTGGCAGAGGCACCACGTCATCCGTATCGCCATGGATGTGAAAGATGGGGACCCCGGCCTTGGCGAGCGGGGCGAGGCGGTCAATCGGGTTGTGATGGGACAACTGTTCGTCGAGTTGTTCCGCGCTCAGGCCGTAGGCGCCGCAGGCCTTGTTAAGGCCGGGCCAGCTACGGATATTGCAGACAGGGTAAATGCCGGCGATGCCGCCGACGGAATCCGGATGCTCGGCCGCCCAGTTGTAGAGCATCAGGCCGCCGCGGCTGCGGGCCAGCAGGCACGGTTTGCGGCTGAACCCGCGCCGCTCCACCAACTCCCGGTAGAAGGTCGCGAAGTAGGCGCGTCCCTGCGGGTTGCCATAGGATTCGCCGACGTCCACGCCGGCCACGGCAATGCCGGCCGCCAGAAAGCGTTCGAACATCCATTTTTCGCGGGCCTCGGGAAGGCCGGGCAGCGTGGGCGCGTACCACACCCACGGAACGGGACGATTCGGGTGGAGGTTCTCAGCCGCCGGGAGAATCACGAAGGCGGTGCGACCGTCGACTTCAAAGACTTCTCCCGGCGGAAACAGGACTTTCCGCGGCTTCGCCGTGTCGGCAGCCCAAGCCCGGTTCATCGGGAGAGCCACCGCCAAAGCCAAGAGCGTAAAGGCCAGGAATCCGCTCTTCATGATGTTCAGGGTTGCCCTTTCTTCCCGATGAAGCAGCGAGTTCATGGCGGGGAGTGTGGCGGAGTCGCGCAGGAGGGTCAAGAATCCATCGTACACATGGTCTTCGGCGTGCCGCGGCCGGCCGGTAGACCGCGGGGCGTTGGCGGCGTTGGCGGCGGAAGACAAGCGGCGGAAGACGGGTGCACGAACGCTCTTGGATGGCTCGAATAGCCCGTGAACCTGATGATGTGGCGACAGGTAACGCGCCGTGGAGGCGTTGGGAGTCCCGTCGGCGGTAGCCCCGTAGCTGCCGCGGTAACGCGGCGGACGGGCCCTTGCACAGCGACCGTCCGCCGGCTCACGCCGGCAGCTACGATGGAGCGACGCCCACCGGCCGGCCGCTGCGTAGCTGCCGCGGTGACGCGGCGGACCGGCCACTGCACGGCGACCGTCCGCCGG
>CAYOBW010000149.1:0-16452 GCA_964402115.1 uncultured Victivallales bacterium | reverse complement strand
GGCGCGAAGGTCTTGAAGTCCCGCGTCTCGACCGCGCCATACCCGCCCTTGTTGTACTTGTCGTAGTAGACCAGCCAGCGGTCGCCCGCGCGGATCACGGCAGGCCCCTCCGCCCACGCCTCGGCGTTGTCGGTGAACGCAGGCCCGGCCTTGCCCCAGGGGCCGGTGACGCCGCCCTCGGACCAGACCACGTGCAGGTTCTTCTCCGGTTTCGGCAGCTTGGTCTCGTCCTTCACGATCATGCCGCTGCGCCCGTCCTGCTTGAAGAGAAATGCATCGATCACGTTGAACCCGCCATCGTAGAAGAGACGCGTCGGCGTCCAGGTCTTGAAGTCCCCGGTCGTCGTGCAGTAGATGCGGTGGTTGTTGTCGCCGTTGTCCTTGGTTTCCGGGAACCGGCCTTCGATCGTGGTCGCCCAGACGATCACGTACTGCCGCGTGGCGTCATCGTAGCAGATTTCCGGCGCCCACGTGTTCTGCGCCCCCGGCTCGTCCTTGTTGACCGCGATGTACGCCTGGGCCGACCAGTTCAGCAGGTCTCTGGAATGGGCGAGGCCGAAGCCGTTGTCCTTCCACGAGCTGGTCCACACCATGTGGTAAACGCCGTCCGGGCCCCGGCAGATGCTGGGGTCGCGGGTCAGCTTGCCGCCCACCTGCGGGACCAGCACCGGCCTGCCCTCATTCAACTCGCGCCAGTTCAAGGCGTCTTTGCTCGCAGCCAGGTAGACACCGGCCTCGCCGTTGCCACGGAAGAAGCTGAACACGTACCGGTCCGCTTCCTCGGGACCCGTTGCCGCGGAGACTGTGAAGGCCGCCAGCCATGACCCAACCAACACCCGAACGCTTGCCCGCATCATCTGAACCTCCCTTTCATGTTCTCACCGGTCCCTTCCCCAGTGTCTGCCCGTCAGGGCTCCAGCCGCACGCGATAGAAACGCCGGGGGTGATTTGTCGCCATGCCATCCACGAAAAGCCAGGGCCCGTTCGATGTGGCCGTCCGGGCGCCGAGCGGGGACCACTTCGGCGACAGGAGGTTGGTGGCGGCTTCGATGCGGTAGGTCAGCCCGCCCACCATGGGGACGTGCAGGGCAAGCGCCCCGTCGGCCCCCAGGGCCGGTGCGTCGAGCGCCGGCGGCGGCGCCACCACCACCCGGAACGTCTGCGTGGCACTCACGCTCCAGGCGTCTGCCTGTAGCTCCAGCCGCGGCCGGTTGGCGGCGACGGGATCTTCGCGGGAGCCATACTCCACGTAGCCGTTGCCGGTCTGGTTCGTGGCGAAAACCCGCAGCGTCAGCAGGCGATCGCCGCCCAGGTCGGCGCGCGCGGCGGAGGTGACGGGCACCGCGACGGCGGCCGGCGCCACGTCGGGCGGCAGCCAGGTCGCGAGAGGCGTGGCGCCGCAGGCCGGCTTTGTGTCCCAGGTGATGGTGCGTTCGTTCCAGCTCTCGTCCAGCCCGCGCGCGTAGCCGTGCACGCCGGGCATGGCGGAGGCCCGCACAGCCAACCGCAGCGTGGCGCTGTCGATGGCGGCGGGGATCCCGGCGAGGCTGAAACGCAGGAAGCTCTCGCGCGTGACGTTGGCGCTGGCCGTTTTGACCGCGAGGCCCGGCGCCGCGCCGTAGTTGTTCGTGCTGCCGGTGCCCCCGGTCACGTAGGCATCGTCCGTCGGCGACAGGGTCCAGCCCGCTTCCGCAACGACGACGCTGAAGAGCTGCGTGCCGGCCTGCGCCGGCGTCGGCTGCCAGCGGATGATGCCGTTCGTGGCGTCGATGGTGGCAGCGGCCGGCGCCGCCGCGAGACGGAAACGCAGCTCCTGGGCGGGCAGGTCAGGGTCCGCGGCGCGATTGGTGACGGCCAGGGCGCAGCCCGCCGGGACCGTACGGCTGGCCGGCGCGACGAGCGACACGCCGTCGTTGACGGGGTTGACCGCCAGGTCGAACGTGTCGCTGGCCGTGAGCGCGCCGTCGCTGACCGTGAGGGTGATGGTTGCCGTGCCGCTCTCGTTCGCCGCAGGCGTCACCCTGACGGTGCGGTTCGCCCCGCTGCCGCCGAGGACGATGTTGGCGGTGGGAACCAGGGCGTGATTGGAGGACGCCCTGGTCAGCGTGAGCGCGCTGGCCGCGTAGTAATCGCTGCCGACGGTGCAGGCGAGCGCCGCCGTGGAGGTGTCCTCATCCACTGTCTGATTGACGACGTTGCCGATCGTCGGGGTGAGCTGGGCCAGGCGACCGAGCGCCGCCTGCCGGTAATCTCCCGGGAGGCTGGCGGTGATCTGGTAGCAGCCGACCGCCGGGCCGGGTTCGTCCTTGGCCAGGTGCGCCTCGCCGGTGAAGTAGGCGATCGCCAGCCCGTTGGTGCCGTACTTCTTGGTGTCGGAGGCGGCGGCGAGCCAGTCATCGCCCACCGTGGTCACGGCCCCGTACTTGGCCAGCTGCGGAACCAGCAGCAGCTCCATGCCGCAGGCCAGCTTGAAGGGCGTGTCGGCGTAGCCGGAGAGCACTTCCGTGTAGGCCGCCGTGTCCAGGAGTCCGGGCACGCTGTCGTGGGTCTTGTAGAGCACGCCGATGCTGGTGAGCGCGCCGTTATAGGCCAGGCCGTGCTTCGCGCTGTCGGCGGAGTACCAGGCGTAGCGCGACACCCAGCTCAGATTCTCCAGCCGCGGCAGCACATGCCACAGAAACCAGAAGTTGTCATCCAGGTCCGACGTGCCGTCGAAGACGCGCTTGTCGCCGAACTCGGTGATCCACACCGGCTTGCCGTAGCGACTGTGGAAGCTGGTGAGCTGGCTGATGAACGTATCCGCGGCGGCCGATGCGCTGCGCGTCGAACCTGCCGTGCTGGTGTAGTTGTGGTAGCCGACGGCGTTCACCCGGTAGCCGCGGGTGTTGGCCTGATCCATGAAGTCGTCCAGCCAGGCCTGGCCGCCGCTGCCCTGCACCGGCGAGGGGCTGACGAGGGTCAAGTCGGTGCCGACCAGCTTCGGCCAGGCGGCGAGCGCCTCGGCCACGGTCGTATTGCCCTGGCCGCTGCTGTCCGGTTCGTTGAAGCCCAGCAGCTGCTTGACGCCCTGGGTGGTCTTCTGCTCCTCGATCGTGTTGAGGTTGGCCGTCGTCACCTTGTCGGCGCCAAAGAGCATCGGCACGAACTGCGCAGCGGCTTCGCCGTAGGCGGATACCGACCACGTGTAGTACCAGACGGGACGGACCTTGTTGATGGCCGCCGCCCCGCCCCGCCCGCAGAAACCCTTCTTGGTGGACTGGGCCTGGGCGGCCAGCGCCGGGGCCAGGCTCGCCAGCAGCGCAAGGGCGCGGACCATCCGCCACGCCGACCCCCGGACTGACCCATTGACAGGGCGACCCATGCGCGCTTCTCCGTGTTCAGCCTGACACCATTGGCGCCCACCAACGATGGGTGCCAGGTAAATTATCTGCACATTTTTCGGGAAAAGGGAAGCGTTCACGGCTTGTAACGTCTCAGTAACGCGAGGGGGGAGGGCGATAACGGCGGGGACCGCCGTCTCCACGCCTCGTCACCTGCCCACGCGATGGAGACGGCCGTCCCGGCCGTTAGGTGCCATGTAAGCTCCCTGCTGTCACTGAGGCCTTACCACGGCTTCCTCTATGCAGAGGCGGGATACGAGGCCCGGCCCACGCGGGACGGGGTCGAAATCCCGACCTGCGGTCGGCCCGTACAGCGGGGGCTACGAACCCGCTGGAACCGTTGCGATCTATCGATGGGGTCCTCGCCGGCACCACCGACAGAGGCCATCCGGACGGCCGATGATTCCGCTCCTCGTCTCTCACGCGAACCCTCACGAAGGTGGAATGCGCCCGCGGCCCGTTGCGACGGCGGAAACCGCTTGCCAACCATGGGGATATCCATACACTGCCTTTCACTTTAACCCCCAACACAAGGAGGATAGGATGGGCACACAGGATAACCTCAAGGAAGCGTTTGCCGGCGAGAGCCAGGCCAACCGCAAGTACCTGGCCTTCGCGAAGAAGGCGGCTGCCGACGGCTACCCGCAGGTGGCCAAGCTGTTCCGGGCCGCCGCGGAGGCGGAGACCGTGCACGCGCACGCGCACTTCCGCGTGCTGGGCGGCGTCAAGGACACGGCGGCCAACCTCGGCGCAGCGATCGAGGGCGAGGGCCACGAGTTCCACACGATGTACCCGGAGTTCCTGCAGCAGGCCGAGGCGGAGGGCAACAAGGCCGCCGTGGTCACCTTCAAGAACGCGCTGACCGTCGAGGGCATCCACCACGGACTCTACCAGCAGGCCCTGGCGGCGGTGCAGGCCGGCAAGGATCTCCAGGCGCAGGCGGTCTTCGTCTGCGACGTCTGCGGCAACACCGTGTACGGCAGCGCCGAGGACAAGTGCGCGGTCTGCGGGGCGCCCAAGGCCCGCTTCATCGAAGTCAAGTAACACGACCCTGCCCGGCGACCCTCCCGCGTGCGCAGGGCGCGCGGAGGGTCAGTTCCGGGCCATGCGCCCCGCCGGCGGCGCGACGGCCCCCCGGCGCGAGGAGACGCTCATGACCGCCACGCCGATCACGAGCACGAGCTGGGTCTGCACGGTCTGCGGCTATGTGCATGACGGCCCGCAGCCGCCCGAGGGCTGCCCCATCTGCGGCGCCACGGCGGACCTGTTCGAGCCGGAGGATGCCAGTTTCCAGGTCAGCGAGACGGAGCACGACGGACACCACTTCGGCTTCCTCTTCCGCGACGGTCATCTTGCGGGCGCGATCCTGCTGGGCGATACGCGCTGCGCGGCGGCGCTGAAAGCCGCCATCGAGGAGGGTCGCGACGCGTCCGCGCTCCTGCGCGGCCAGCCCGCCGCGACCGACGTGGTGGCCTGGCTCAACGAAGGCTGTCTTCCCTGTTGACAGGGGCGCGGCGCTGGCGGAGCATGCGCGGCTGTGTGCCGGTTCGGCTTGGTCCGCGTATACGGAGGCCCCCATGCGCCTGCTGCGTGTCGCCTGCGTCCTCTGCGCCCTGTCGCTGCGCGCCGCTTCTCCCGCTTCCGCCGTGGAGGTGTGGCGCGAGGATTTCAAAGACCCCGCCCTGGAGGGCAAGGGGGCGATCGGCCCGGGGCCAACCGTGGACCTGGCCGGCGTCACACGGTGGACGATCGACGTCAGCCAGGCGTCCATGACCACGAACCAGAGCTGGTTCCGCGTCGTGGGCCAGCGGCTGGAGGGCCAGAACCTGCGCAGCGGGACCACGGGCGCGGGGCCGGCCGTGTGGCTGAGCGAAACGATTCCCATCGCCGCCTGGCCCCGGGTCAGCTTCAGCCTGACCGCGACCGAAAGCGGCGGCCTGGAAGACGCCGACTACTACGATGTGGCCTACAGCCTCGACGGCGGCAGCTTCGTCACCGTGACCAACTGGCTGGGGCTGGGCACGAACACCCACACGCTGGTGGGCAACCGGCCGACGGCGTCCGACTGGGGTGCGACGGTGGTGGCCGTGAGCAACCTCGTCGGCGCCACGCTGCGTCTGCGCGTGGCCATGCGCAACAGCGCAAACGACGAGCGGATGCATCTGGACGACGTGCTCGTCACGGCGCCGTCCGCCGTTACGATCACGAATCCTCCGGCCAGCCGCGATGTGGCGAACGGCGTCACGAACTACGTCGTGGCCGGCGAGAGCTACGGACGGGCGGGCGCCCTGACGTGGACCAATGCGCCCGGCTGGGGCGGCGCCGTGCCGGCCGCGGCCGCGTGGTCCGCCAACGTGCCCCTGCGCGTGGGTGACAACCGCATCGTCGTGTCCGGCGCGGACAGCCTGGGCGCCGTGGCGGCGGCCACGGTCACGATTCGCCGGCTGGCTGCGCCCTACGCGGGCGCGCTGCGGCAGGGGGCGGCCAGCGTCGTGGGCTATCGCAGCAACGCCCCCGACAGCGTGGCGCTCGTGGCCTGGACGAACATCGCGGCGGGTACGGTGCTGCGGCTCACGGACAACGGGTGGAAGGGAGCAGGCGGGCTGCGCGCGACCGAGGACACGATCTCGTGGACAGCCCCGGCCGGCGGCGTGGCGGCCGGCACGGTGGTGGTGTTTACCTTCGCGGGCGGCGCGTCCAACACGGTCAGCGCCGGCACGCTCGCCGGCGGCCTGAATCAACTGTCCACCGATGGCGACCAGGTCCTGGTCTACACGAACACGGCGGCCGTGCCCGCCTTCCTGACGGGGTTCGATTTCAGCGGCACGGCCGGCTGGGATGCCGACGCGGTGGACGGGCAGACCTCGGCTCTGCCGCCGGACCTGGCCGTCACCAACGGCAGCCTGGCCGTGACGCACTTCGACAACGGGCGCTATGCGGGGCCGCGCATCGGGACGCTCGCCATCCTGCAGGACGCGGTGCACGACCCCGCCAACTGGGATCTGCAGAACACCGACACCCGGCCGCTGAGCAACGAGACCTTCACGATTCTCGCGCCGGCCGCCCCCTCGCCCTTCCTGATCAACGAGGTTTGCATCAATCCCCCCGGCACCAATGACAGCCGCGAATGCGTGGAGCTGATTGCCGCGGGCGGCGGGGCGGCGCCGTTGACCGGGGCGTGGCTGCTCGTGCTGGACTCGGCCGGCGGCGCCGTGGGCGAAGTGCGCGAGGCATGGAATCTGGACGGGCTCGCCACGGGCGCCAACGGCCTGCTCCTGCTGGGCAACCACTACGGCGACACGCCGCCCGGCGGACCCTGGGCCGCCCAGAAGGCCGTGGCCACGCAGGCCGCCGAACCGAACGGGCCCGGCGACACCGGCTGGGCGAACGGCGACGTGGCGGATGACCAGGACTTCACGCTGCTGCTGGTTGCGAGCTTCACCGGCACGCCGGGGCAGGACCTGGACACGGATGACGACCTCGTGCTGGACGTGCGCCCGTGGGACGTGCTGCTGGACAGCGTGGGGTTCGGGCAAACGTACGCCGGCGCCGCGCTCAACCCGGGCTTCACGCCGGATGTGGCGGCGCGGCTGACCGGCAACCTGGCAGGCAACAGCGCCGCCGCGTGGTGTGCCGCCGACATGGCCGCCAGCGGCGACCCGCTGAGCACCGCCTTCGAGGCCGTCAACCGTTTCCGTGTCCCGGCGCGCGGGCAATTCACGCCCGGCACGCCGAACTACCCGCTGCCTGGCGACCAGGATTCCGACGGGCTGCCGGACTGGTGGGAGCGCTTCTGGTACCGGTCGGCCACCGCCGCGGCGGATGGCGCGGACGACGACCGTGACGGCCGCACCAACCTGCAGGAGTACCAGGCCGACAGCAACCCGACCAACAGCGCGTCGGCCTTTGCAGCCGTGACGAACCTGGTGGCAGCGGGCGCGGGGTGGCAATTGCCGGTGCCCCACTCCTCGACCGGCCGCCTCTACGACGTCTGGTGGAAGAGCAACCTGCTGGACGCGTCCTGGCAACGCCAGTGGCGGCTGACCCCCGGCAACGGGGGCACGCTGTACCTCAGCGTCACCAACGCCGCCCCGCGCCGCTTCTTCCGCGTCAGCGTCCGCGCGCCGTGACAGCGGGAGCCGGGCAGGCGATCGCGAGGTCGCTCGAAAACGCCGCCCGCGCCAGCGCGACGCCATTCAGCATGTTCGCGTGTTATCCGTTACCGCAGCGCTGACGTCTGGGGCCATGCCAGGTTAAGCGACGGGAACCAACGCTTGAAGTCGCTCCCGTTGCGCGTGAGCAGTCCTTGACGCTGAAGGGCAAAGGCGCCGATCTGGATGTCGGCTACCGGTCGTCGTGCGGTCTGCCCGGCGCGTTTGGCCTCCACGAAGCGGTGCCAGGCGACAAAGGCGGCGCGGGTGTCGGCGAAATGCCAGTCGGCTTGATAGTCGACGCCCAGTTGCGACAGGAACTCCTGGGCGCGGTGCCAGTCCCCCAGAAAGGCCGGCGCGATTTCAATCAAAGTGACCGGACAAATCGTCAGCCCCTCGGGTTGATGCCGGTCCAGACATTGTGCCGACGTTTCGCCGAAAACCGGATCGTCGTCCAGCACATCCAACAGCAGGCAGGTGTCCACGACCCAAGCCATCAGACGGCCTCGCCTTCACGCAGCTCGCGCAACCAAGCCTCCGTGCTCCGCACATCACGGAAACTCTTCGCGTACCCCCGCATGGCCATGGCTCCCTTGATCGGCGTATCCGCCACCCGGCGTACCCGGCACTCGTGCTCGCCCGAAGGTTCCCATACCAGCCGTTCGCCAGGCTTCACATTCAACACCCGCCTGACGCCTGCGGGAATGGAGATCTGGCCCCGCTCTGTGACTGTAGTGACCATCGTCTTCATGAGATGTATGATAGCATGTGCTTTTATCATGTCAACAGGCCTATTGGCCGTTCCCGGTCGCGTCGTACAGCTCCAGCTCGCGAATGGCTGGCGAGCCGCCGTAGCAACCGGTGATCGCCAGTTCCAGCGTCCGGCAGGTTACGGGCGGCCAGGCGAGCGTCAGCCGGTTCCGGTCGTAGGTCGCCTCTCCCACCCGGCCGATCTCCCTCCCGTCGGCGAGGAGGATGAAGTCCTTCGGCGCGAAATCGTGCTGCCCCCACCCCGTCAGGCGCAGGGCGGAGAGGCGCGTGGCGGCCGGGAAAGCGAGCGCCAGGCGGTACTCCTTCTGGCCGTCCAGCTCGTCCCAAAGCGTTTCCGGATTGGCGTCGATCGCCCCCTGGAAGCTCACGCGCGGCGCGGCGCCGTCGAGGCGCCGCGGGTCGGGGCCGCTGGCCGTCGCCCCGGGCGCGAGATTCCGGCAGCCCGGGGGAATGCCCCCCAGCGCCTTCAGCCCCCCGCTGAGCTTCATCGGGGAGGCGGCCAGCGCCTCCTGGACGAAGCGCGCGCGCGCCGCGGCGAGCGTCTCCTCGGGAAGGACGGTGGGCAGCACTGCTGCGACGTGCGCTTCGTCCATGTCGATGCGGGGCTCGTGGTAGAGATTGGCCTTGCCGGTCTCGATGGCGAGCAGCATGCGCTGGTAGTCGGGATCGCTCTTGTCCTTGAAAACGGGGGAGCCGTCGGCCAACCGGCAAAGCCCCCAGCCGCCGGCCGACGCGGCGAGCGGCGCCTGCAACAGGGCGCTGTTGGCCGGGCGGGTGAGGTTCAGCCGCAGCTCGGGGCCCAGCAGCTGACTCATCCCGTAGCGCTCGGAGAACATGTGCGCGTTCAGGCCGCGGTCGGTCCACAGCTTGCTGCTGACCGTCATCGTGCGGTCCATCGTGCCGCCGCCAAAGCCCCAGAAACCGCCATTGTACACCTCGCGTTTGTGGCAGGCGAGACAGCGCGCGAGGAAGGGCGCACGCACGCCGGCCTTCAGCCAGCCGTCGGGATTGCGGTTGCCCGGGTCGGCCTGCCAGCTGTCGCGGGCGCCGATGCCGCGCGCAACCAGCTGCCCGCCCTCGTCCCGCACGCGCCGGTAGTCGTAGGTGCCGTAGTAGGGCACGTTGGCGTCGATCCAGGCGTAGACGCGGCGGCGCTCCTCCCAGGATAGCTCCCGGCCGCAGTGCTTCGCGGTGTCGATCCGGCCGCAAAGACGGCTGGCGAGGGCGCCGACGTTCTTCGGGGCGTTCTCGTCGTGGTCGCCGGCGAAGGGCTGGTGAAAATCCACCCAGCCCCGTTCCACCAGGTTGTCGTAGGACATGCAGAAGAAGCGGGTGCGGTCGCCGGTGAGATCGAGGTGGCCCTTCGGCTGCGCCCCCCCGTGGCAGCTGACGCAGTACTTGTCCCAGACCGGCTGCACCACCTTCTGGTAGTCGATGATGCCGCGCGTGCCCCAGGCCGGCGGCGCGGGGTTCTCCGGCGGCCGCGCGGCGGCCAGCACGACGGCGGTCCGCGCGCCGGGGGCCACATGGCCGTGCCGGTTCTCGTGGCAGCCGATGCAACCCTGCCGCTCGCCGGGCATCACGTGCATGTCCGAACCCATGCGCATCAGCGTCTTGCCGGATGCGTCCAGCACGTTCAGCGAGAGGCTGCGCAGCGCCGGCGCCGTGAAGTGCGCCGAACCGTCCGCCTCGATCTTCACGAGGCCGATCTCGCGCCGGACGTGCACTGTGCCGCGCGAGATGATTGGCGTGTGGCCCCACGCTTCGCCGTCGGCCATGCAGCGCGACTTCGGCACCTGCTCGATGACCTGGATGTACTTCGCCTCGCCGCGGGCCACGTCCGGCAGGAGCCCGGCGTAAACGTCCTGCACCAGCAGCGTTCCGGTGAGCGTGGTGTCGGGGTCCTGGTTCATCTCCTCCGGCTCGCGGTAGGTCCACTCCGGGTTCTCGCACCGGCTGGGGATCACCGGCGGCGCCGGGCGGGCCGCGAGGAGCAGCGGCCGCCAGCAGCCGAGGTTCCCCGCGGCTTCGTAGAGGCACTTGCGGTTGCCGCGATCGTCCAGCAGGTAGAGGCGGTTCTTCTGCCCGCCATCGCCGCCGTAGGAGACGAGGAAAAGCCGCTCGTTCAGCGGGAAGAGGTGCTGGTAACCGTAGGGCAGCGTCGTGTCGCCGTAGGCAGGGACCTCCGTGGTGAGGAAGCGGAAGCCGCTGCCGCGCGGCGCCTCCGGGCCGAAACGGTCCCACACCAGGCCGGCCATCCCGGCATGGTAGCTGTGGTGCGGGCCGAAGGCGCAGACCACTTCGGGACGGCCGGGGATCTGGCGCGCCTCCCAGAAACCGGCGGGATCTTCCTTGGTATTGCCGGCGTAGAGGCGGAAGCCGGTGCCGTCGGGGTTCATCGTCCAGAGCGCGTGCCGGGCAAAGACGTTCTTCTCGACGCCGTAATCCCACCGGGTGAAGAGCACCCGGCCGTCGTCCATCACGGCGGGCGCGTGATCGCTGTCGATGTTGGCGGAGACCCTGCGCACGTCGCCGCCGTCGCGGCGGCAGGTGTAGAGCAAGCCCGCCGGCTGACCCTGGCACTGCACCCAGGTGCGCGCGCGGGTGGAGACGAAGATGAGCCTGCCGTCGGGCAGCGGCGCCGGGCTGATGTCGCTGCAGTCGCCGGCGGTGATCGGCTTGAGCCCCTGCCCGTCCACCCCGATCTCGTAGAGGTGCCAGCCGCCCGGCACCCCCTTCCGCCGCGCGGAGAAGAAGATCGTTTTGGCATCGTAGGAGAGGTTCATGTCGTAGAGCGCCGTGCCTGCTTCGCTGAAGATCACCCGCGCCGGCAGGTTCGGCTCGGCCGGGTCCCACAGGCAGATGCCGGCCGGCGTCGCCCCGCCCGAAGCATAGGGCGCGATGGCGTTGACCCCGAACGCCGGGCAGCGGATGAAGAGGATCGGCGGCAGCTTCGCGACCTGCGTCCGCCACAGCGTCTCCAGGGCGTTGTTGCCGTCCGCCAGCGCCGCCGGAGACGAGCCGGCCGCCAGCGCCGCCGACAGCCGGGGACGGATGCTCGCGAGCGCCTCCAGATACTGCCGGCCCCCGTCGCTGGGAGGCAGCTGGTCGCGCGCTTCCTCCAGCGCCGACCGCTGCGGATCGAACATCGGCAGCATCGTCACGTCGCAGCGGAAGCGGCGCAGGCGCGCTTCCAGCCGCGCGCTGTCGGGGGGCAGCGCCACCGGCCCCGTCTCCGCATAGATCGGCTGATCGCCGGCGTGGAAGTTGCTGCGGATGGCGTCCGTGATCAGCTCCGGCGCGACTTGCAGGGGCAGCAGGGTGGCGCCGGGCGTGAGGCCGTCGAGCGCGCAGGCGAAGCCGTGCTTGCCGAACAGCGACGTGATCTTCACCAGCAGCCGATTCTCCCCCGCGGCCAGCTGCAGCGGCGCGACGAAAGCCGTGGGGCAGTGGCTGGGGCCGTAATGCCGGATGGCCTCGCCCACTTTCGCCCCGTTAAGCCACACGCCGATGCAGTCCTCCGCGTAGATCCGCAGCGTCACGCCGCCGGCGCGCGCGGCGGTGAGCGTGCGGTGGAGATAGACCGTCTCGTTGCGCGCGGGCGACGGCCCCTTCGGCAGGAGGTTGCGATAGCCGTCCGCCCACTCGGGGTGCGCGCTCCAGGCCCGCCGGGTGTCGCGCAGGCCGGGCAGCGCCAGCGCCTGGTAGACCTTCGCCAGGTCGGGCGCCCCGGCAAGCGCGTCCTGCTCGGGGGCGAACACCACCCGGAAGCTCTCCAGCAAGTTGCCGAACAGGGCGTCCTTGAACGGACCCACGCAGTGCCACGGGCCGGGCTGCACATCTCCCGGGCGGAGCCCGTCGGCCGCAGCGGCCAGGTTGCACGCCCAGCCGATGCACCACGCGGCGAGAGCCGCAAGGAGGCGGAGGGAGACTCTCCCGCGTGGTTTGCAGCCCCTGCCCGCCGCGTCTTGTGTCATCGTCGCCCGCTCCCCGCTGCCGCCCGTCGCGACTGGCTCCGCGACAACCGCAATCGGCAGGTGGCGCTACTATAGGCAGCCCGCCGTGCGATTGCGATTAGGATTGCGGTTGTTCCGCGTCGCGGATCTCTGTTCGGTCGGCGGCGTTGGAACCTCGCCTAACCGCCTTCCATCTGTCAGCAAGGCGGCGTCCACGGGCTGGCGCCCGCGGCTACGGGCTGACGGGAGACTGCCAACCTCCCGTGTAGCCGCGCCCGCCAGGGCGTGGTCTTCGCTTTCGCGCGGCAGCGGCGGATGGTGCGGGGGATCACTGAGCTGGAGCCGGCGGTCCCCGCCGGTATGCCGCCCACGCCCGTTGTGTTGCCCAGCCACTGGAGCGGCTTGCTTTGGCAAGCCGGCAAGAGGGTTGAAGGAAGGCATCGAGAAGCCGGAACGCCAAAGCGTTCCGCTCCAAGGAGAAACGCCCGCAAGCACAGCGTTCACTTCGCGACCGTCGTTTCCTGCGAGCAAGACCAGAGCACCTTGCCGTCCCGCTTGATCGTGACGGATGTAACGGCCTGCAGGGCCTTTTCTCCCGGAGTGACGGTAACCGCACAGATGACACCGTTGTTTTCGTTTTCGTCGACGACCTTGATAATGCCTTCGTTTCCGCCCAGCACCGTGAGCATCGGCGCGCTGAGGAGGTGCTCTTCCCCGTCCGGTTGTTTCTCGGAGATCCGGAACTCGACCTTGAACTGGTTTGTCTGGCCCTCGACGGGTGCGATCTTCAGTTTTACCCCGTACGTGTTGGGCGGGGCGCCCTTGCCGCAGACGATGACGACGGCATAGTCGTCGATACGCAGTTCGGAACCGGTCACTTCGCAAACGAGGCGCAGCGCTTCGTACAGGGATATGTTCTGGGCTGACAGCGTGAGCGTGGGCGAGTTCTCGGCGTTCGCGCCAGCGACCACAATATTGAAATTCTTGCCGGTGGTTTTGGACAGGAACTTGGCAACATCGTGCAGGTTTGCCTGCTGAAAATCCATCGCACCAATGATCGCTTTCCTCAGCGCTTTCTTGAGGGCCTCTTCCTCCTTTGCAGCAACCTGCGATGCCTCTACCTCCAACGGCTTTACCGCGCGCTTGTCCTTTGTCTCGGCGCGTACGCTTAGCGTGGCAACGGCCAGAGTTGCTGCTACGACTGCGATGGTTGCCCTTTTCATGATGCTCTCCCTATGTGTAGTGCGATGACGCTTCTCTGCTTGGGCCATTGGGCCTCGACTTTGATGTACCCCTTTTGTCCGTTATGCGTACGGACTTCCAGGCACGTCTTCTTCCAGTAGTCATCGTCTTTTCCACCAATGACTTCCGCGTGTATCTCCATGTACGGTGTCGCGCAGTGGGACTCCCCTTGCCTGGTAGCGAGGAAAGCCATTCCCGGCACAATGAGCATACAGGCGGCCGCCGCGGAAACCAGCTTGTGGTTGAGCAGCCAGGCCCACCCACTGACATGTCTGCCTGGTTCGGCCGCCGCAATCACGGTGCGCCTGATGTGTGGCGCCAGGGTGAGTCGACCGCACTCGACGTCCAACGCACGCTTCACCTGGGCGCCAAGCCTGTCTTGTTCAGCATTCATGGTCTTCACCTGTATGTGCCTCAAGGTGCGAAATCGTTCAATTCTCCGGGCACGAGTTCGCGCAACCGCTGCAACGCATAGTGGAGGCGGGACTTAACGGTGCCTGGCGTGACGTTCACCTGCCCGGCAATTTCTCTAACGGTCATTCCCTCATAATAGCGCAAGACGACGACTTCACGGTGCGGGTAGCTGAGGGCGTCAAGCGCCTGCAACACCGCAGCGGAGGTCACTCCAGCATCCAGCCCCGACCAAGCCGCGGGCGTTAGCGTGCTCCGTTCCGGGACGTCCTCCACGTAGGTCAGCCGTTTCTGCTTCCGAAAGAAGCGGCGGGTGACGTTGAGCAGGATGCCGTGGAGCCACGTGTAGATGGAGGACGTGCCGCGACAGCGGCGGGCCGATTTCACAGCCTGCAGCAGCGCCTCCTGGGCGAGATCCTGCGCGTCGGCTTCATTACCGCACAGCGCAAACGCCGAGCGGAGCAGCCGGTCGCCATACTGGTCGACGAGCCCCGCCGCGGCGTCGGCATCACCCCGTTTCAGTCCGGTCAGGATTTCGGGATCACTCATTCCAGAGAGTATGTGCCATTTCCGCGGCAAAGGTTCAATGGGGCGGAATGTACGACTCCTTACGCAAGGACCATCCGGCTCCTGCGCAACATCCTACTTAGTGTCCTTCGTGCTCTTCGTGGTGTCAACGGCTCCCTGCAGGTTGACTGCCGCCACTACTTGCCTCCAGCCTCTGGGCGAATGGCACGTAGATAGGGACTTGCCATGCCGCACCCACCCCCCGCTTCGCGTACCCCTCCAAGGAGGGGAGCATGTTAAGGCTGAACAGCTTACATGGACTCCCCTCCTCCGGAGGGGTGGCCGCAGGCCGGGGTGGGTTGCCCCCTGAGAGGGCTTATCTACGTGCCATTCGCCTCTGGGCACCTCACTACGCAGAGGCGGGGCATGACTCCGATGGGAATGTTCTTCTTCGCCGCAGCTGCTCGTGTGTAGGATACTGGCTGGGAGGATGAATATGGATTCTGACCTTGAGCGGATACTGGATCGGGCTATGGACGGGAAAGCACCGGGGAGAGAGGATTGCATGCGTCTCCTGGAATTCCCCGAGAATTCGCTGGAGGCGGGGATCCTGAAAGCATCAGCCAATTTCATTTCCCGGCGTCGTTTTGGCAATCGGGGCGTGCTGCTGGGACAGATAGGGGTTGAGACTTCGGCGTGTCCCGGCGACTGCAAGTTCTGCGCTTTTGCCGCGTCTCGCACCCGGCTGCCCGACTCGAGATTGTCGCACGAAGAGCTGCTTGAGAAAGCAAGGAGCCTCACGAGGGACGGTGACCTCTTTGCCCTGTTCCTGATGACGATGCACGAGTTTGACATGCAACGGTTGTTGACGATCGTCGCGCTGCTCAGGAAGGAGATCCCACGCCAAACGCAAATCGTCCTGAATGTCGGCGACTTCAACCTTGCGGCAGCCAGGGAGCTGAAAGCAGCCGGCGCGAACGGGGCCTATCACATCCTGCGGCTGCGCGAAGGGGTTGACACGAAACTCGATCCTGCGCAGCGGCGCCAGACGATTGAGGCGATTCGCGGCGCCGGTCTCGACTTCTATTACGGCTGTGAACCGGTTGGCCCGGAGCACCTTCCGGCCGAGCTGGCGGATCAACTGCTGGTCGGCGTTACGCACGGCTGTTTCCAACATTGCGCCATGCGCCGTGTTTACCTGCCGGATTCGCCGCTCGCGCCGCTTGGCCAGATCACGGAACAGCGGCTGGCGCAAATCACCGCCGTTCTCGTCCTGGCCACGCTCGCCTGCAAGGAGACCGGAAACATCGCGGTGCATGAGCCGAACTTGCTGGGCCTCTGCGCCGGGGCGAACGCGATCTATGCGGAGACCGGTGCAAATCCGCGCGATACGGTTGCCGATACATCGTCCGGTCGCGGCATGGATCTGAACGCCTGCCGGAGAATGCTTTACGAAGCCGGGTTCGATTCGCTGCTGCGAGGCGACGGCTCAACCGTGCCGCTTTCAGCAGAATCATTTCTGCTCTCTGGTAGAACGTGCTCTGTCGCGCCTGGCACCCCAGAAGAATGATTCGGCGGCGGCGGACCGCATCAGCAAGGCGGCAGCCACGGGCTGGCGCCCGCGGCTACGGGCTGACGGGAGACTGCCAACGTCCCACGTAGCCGCGCCCGCCAGGGCGTGGTCTTCGCTTTCGCGCGGCATCGGCGGATGGCGCGGGGGATCACTGAGCTGGAGCCGGCGGTCCCCGCCGGTATGCCGCCCGCGCCCGCTGCGTCACCCAGCCCCTGGAGTGGCTTGCTTTGGCAAGCCGGCAAGCGGGTTGAGGGACGGCGTCGAGAAGCCGGAACGCCAAAGCGTTCCGCTCCGGGGGTGACGGGCCGCACGGGCGACCGCGGGCCTCGGGGTCAAGCGCTCAGAAAGGAGCCCGGCACCGGTGTGTCCACTCGCCGCAATTCGCCTGGCACCAATCGTACCCATCGCGGGACCGCTGCAAGGTCAGTCGGGAATCGGCTCGTCCTTGCCGACCGGCTGCC
>CAYOBW010000148.1:13110-16472 GCA_964402115.1 uncultured Victivallales bacterium | reverse complement strand
CGCCGTTATCCCCATGGCCGCTCTACCGGCCGGGACGGCCGGCTCCAGGGCGGCCCTTCAGCGCGGCCGCACGAACAGATACACGGGGCGGCCGGTGACCACTACCCGTTCGTCGCGCACCGCCACGGGGTTCCCCAGGCTGTCCTCGGCCCGACCCACGGAAAAAGTCAGCGGGAAGACGGCTGACGGGAGCTGCGTGTACGCCACGCAGATCGGCTGGTCGTCGGGCGCGGTGAACCAGAAAGCGTGCACCCCGCGCGGCGTGTCGAGCTTGGACTCGAACGTGGCCGGCCCCAGCAGCGCCAGGAACCGCTGCAGAGCATGAAACGCGGGCCGCCGCCGCCAGGCCTGCGCGTCGGTGTCGTCGACAAGCCCGAAGCCGCGCGCCACGAGTTGCCACCAGAAGACGCGCTCCGCGTACCCCGAGCAGAGCGCGATGAGCAGATAGCGGAGCAGGTAGTCGGCGTAGACATCTTCGCTCACGCTGGGATCGTTGAAGCGCGGGCCGGGCGAGTCGTAGGGCGACCCCACCGGGGAGTAAACGCCCGTCCCCAGGATCGGCCAGTTGACCTCGGAGATGACGAGGCGGTCTTCGCAGGCCGGGGACGTGCGGGCGATGGCACGCGCCAGCGCCAGCTTCTCGATCAGCGCAAAGGGCCCCTGGCGGTTCTCGGGCGCACCCCGCCGGTCCACGTAGAGCTGGTGGGAGAGCGCCCGGAACTTCACGGCCGGCGGTACCTGGCCGAGAGCCGCGATCACGTCCGGGAACTCGAAGTCAATGCAGCCCGGCCCCATGAACGCCACGGGCAGCCCCATCTGGGTGACCGCCGCCACGCCGCTCAACAGCCGCCGATACTCGCGGTAGTCCCAGATCCCCCACTTCACGCGGTTAATCGCCACGCCCACCTCGGCCACCTCGATCCGGTCACCGACCCGGTTCAGGACATGGGCCACGAACGTCGCCCAGCGGTCGGGCGCCAGCGCCGCCCGGCGGTCCTGTGCCAGCGCCACGGTCACAGCGTGCCCGGCCTCGGCCAGCAGGCGCACGTTGTCGGCCAGCGCGCTCCACTGCGCGGGAGTTTCGTGGTGATAGAAACGCACACGCACAGGCACCGGCCCGAGTTCGTGCAGCAGGGCGAGCTCGCGCTTGAAGCCGGCGGGACGCGCACTCACCGAAACGCCGATGCGACCAGCCAGCTTGACCGGCTCGCGGTAGGCGGCCGCACGCAGTTCCCGGTAAGCCGCCCACACGCGGGGAACGCTGCCGAGCGCGGCAAGCGCCGTGCGCCAATGCCGGGTTGCCGGCTCGTACCGCCGGCGGTCTGCGGAGCGCAGCACATTGATCGGCTGCACGGAGCGCTCGTCCCACACCCACATGTCGCGCTCGGCGGGATAGACCCGCTTGCCTGCGTCCGTCCGGCGCTGGCGCGCCTGCCGCAGCGGGTGCCGCAGCGGGCGGGTCCAGGAGTGCCAGCTGTAGCGGGCGCGGCAACGCGTCTCCCAGCGCACGTACTCGGACGGCACGACGTCCCCGAAGTACATTTCGCGGAAGACACGCAGAAAATCGGACGGCAGGTAGATGCGGGAGAGATCGCGGGCGATGTCCGACAGGGTCAACGTCGCCTTGATCCGGCCGCGGTTCAGGTCGATGAACTGGACCCGGCCCCAGTCGTCGGCGCCCTGCCGGTGCAGCAGGATGTTCTGGTTGCCAAGGTCCTGGTGGACGAAGCCGCTGCAATGCATGGCCCTTACGGCATCGGCCACACGCTGCAGCAGGGTCATGAACCGCTCGCAGAGCGGGTCCTCGTGGAAAAGCCGCACCAGCTCCGCGGTGAAGGTGGTGGCGACCGGATCGAACACGGACAGGAAGTAGCTCGCCTTCAGCCGCGGCCCCTCCCAGCGCTCGAGAAAACCGACCGGCACGGGCGTGCCCACGCCGCAGTTGGCCAGGTGCGTGGCCGCCTGCCAGGTGCGGCGGGCCTTCGATCCGCGCTGGCGATCGTACCAATCCTTGAGCGCCCGCTGGGGGCCGAAAGCCTTGACGGCGAGGTCCAGCGGGCCGGCGGGCCCTGCCACGGTGAGGCGCACGTTGCGGTTGCGGCCGTCCGTCAGGACGACCGCCTCCGGTCGGGCCAGAAGTGGAGCCAGGTTCGCCAGATCTGCCAGTGTGGCCGGCTGCGCAAAACGGGCGGCCACTTCGCCCTCGTAAATGCCAATCCTCATCGCGCCGGCAACCTTACCCGCCGCGCCCGCGGCCGGTCAAGGAGAAGGACACGGGCGGGGAAAACGCTTCAGTCACGCAAGGGGCCCACATGGATCGTAACGGCCGGGGACGGCCGTCTCCATGACGTGCGCCAGAGCCAGGACATTGAGACGGCGGTCCTCCGCCGTTAGGCCCCTCCGCGTCACTGGGGCGGCACAACGCTCAGATGGAAAGCACGCGCTGCACGGCGGCCGTGACTTCCGCGGGGGTGTGCGTGCGCAGAAAGGCGTGGATGCCGGTATGGGAATTCAGGTAACGCTCTTCCGCCGCGTCCAACGTCACGGCGTCATCGTACAGGATGTAGCGCGTGCGCTCCGTGGCGGGGAGGTGCCGTAGCACGGCAATCACCTTGTCGCCATTCAGTCCGGTCAGGATGCGCTTGACCACGACCACGTCCGGCTTGAACACGATGGCGTCTTCCACGCTGCCCGAGCCGGTGGCGCACAGCCGCGTCTCGTAACCCGCCGCCTTGAGCGCAGCCTGCAGGCTCCTTGCCGTCGCGGGGTCATCCTCGGCGACCAGCACGCGGCGCGTGGCCGGGACAGCCGGGACGGCGGGCTGCGCCTCCGCCCGCCGCACGTGTGCGGCCACGGTGCGCAGCAGGGTTTCGACATCGCACGGCTTGGTCAGGTAGGCGGCCACATCCAGCCCCTGGAAGAAGCCCCCCATGTTGGCCCGGGCGGTGAAGGCCACGATCGGCGGCCGGGCGGAGCCCAGTTCGGCCACGCGCCGCAGGAAGCCGATGCCGCCGATGCCCGGCATGTTGACATCCAGGATGATCAAATCGAAGGCAGCCGAGCCCAGCCGGGTCAAGCCCTCCTCACCGCTATGGGCGACCTGAACGTCGTAGCCCTCGAAGGCGAGCAGATCTCTCAACTGCGCGGTCAGGTTGCGGTCGTCGTCGATCAGCAGCAGCCGGGATGCGGACATACGCGTTCTCCTTTCGCAATCCCTGTCGATTGTCCGTGCCGGGGCGCGGACGAAACTCCGATAAAACTACTACCTTGAACGCACCGTTTTGGCAAGCGGAGAGTGCAGCCGGCTCGCTGCTCTCCCCGGCTTGCCAAAGCAAGCCGCTCCGGGGAGGGCGGCGCGCATT
>CAYOBW010000148.1:0-13010 GCA_964402115.1 uncultured Victivallales bacterium | reverse complement strand
GCACGGCAGACCGGATCGAACCGTCCACGCCCTGCGCGGGCGCGGCTACGTGCGTGACCGAACAACGAACACCGACAACCGCGCCCCCGGAGCGGAACGCTTTGGCGTTCCGGCTTCCCCACCGCCGGCCCGCTGCTCTCCCCGGCTTGCCAAAGCAAGCCGCTCCGGGGAGGGCGGCGCGCATTCTCGTCGTCGTCCTCGTCCTCGAAGGGCCGGGGCGAGGACGTGCACGAGGGGCGGCGTCACGGCGGGGACGCCGCGGCCCACGCCGCCTGCGGTCTCAGCCGGTAGCCGCGGGCGCCAGCCCGTGGATGTCCCCGCCCGCGTCCGGCACGGCAGACCGGATCGAACCGTCCACGCCCTGCGCGGGCGCGGCTACGTGCGTAGACCGCTAAAATCCGTGACCGAACAACGAACACCGTGACCAGGACGAGACCGCCGCCTACTCCCTGATCGGATTGCCGCGCTCATAGAGTTCGATGCGCCGCGCAAGGGCGGCAGCCAGTTCCAGTTCCTTGTTGGCCCGTGCCAGCTTCAACCCCTTGCGCGCCGCATCCAGCGCCAGGTCGAAGCGGCCGCTTTGCGCATAGGCCGCCCCCAGCGTATCGAGCACGCCGGCGTGCTTGCCTTCGGTGAGCGTGTTCGCTTTCTCGGCCAACACCAGGGCGCGTTCGAGGGTGCTGGCATCCGGGTTGTCCACCGTGGCGAGCAACCAGGCCAGGTTGTTCAGGATGGACGGGTTGTCCGGCTCCTTACGCAGGGCCTCCAGATAGAGGTTCAAAACGCCTTGTCGCCGCTCGATGCTCCCGCCACCGTCGCCGTCCTTATCCTGCTTCGTCGAATCGAAGCGCACGCCGAAAGCCGCGACCTTCTTCGCCAAGGCATCCTTGTCGACGGCGCGGGAATGCGCCTCCTCGATGGTTATGGCGCCGGACTTCAACAGGTCGAACAAAGCCTCGTCGAACAACTGCATCCCGAGCGCTTTGCCGATCCGCATCGCCGCGGTGATCTGGTGCGTCTTGCTGTCCCGGATGTTGGCGGCAATGCCGGTTGTGACCAGGAGGATTTCCATGACGGCGATGCGGCCCTTGCCGTCCGCGCGTTTGCACAGCGTCTGCGCAATCACGCCCTTCAGGGAACTGGCCAGCATCCAGCGGATCTGGTTCTGCCGGTCCGCCGGAAAGACGTCGATGATGCGGTCCACCGACGAGGCCGCCGTGTTGGTGTTCAGCGTGCCGAGCACCAGGTGGCCCATCTCGGCCATCTCGATGGCAATCTCCGTGGTCTCCAGGTCGCGCATTTCCCCCACGAGGACGACGTCCGGATCCTCGCGCAGGGCCGCCCGCAGGGCCGTCGCAAAGCTCCGGGTATGCACGTGTACTTCGCGCTGGGTGACGACACACTTCTGGGGGATGTGGATGAACTCGATGGGGTCCTCGATGGTGATGATGTGATCCGAGCGCGTCCTGTTGATCAGGTCGATCATGGCCGCCAGCGTGGTGGATTTACCGCTGCCGGTTGGCCCCGTGACGACGATCAGTCCCTTCTTGAGATAGCACAACTCCCGCACGACCGCGGGCAGGTTCAACTGCTCGGCTGTCAGCGGCTTCATGGGAATCGTGCGCGCCACGGCGCCGATGCCGTTGCGGTCATGCAGGACGTTGACGCGAAAGCGGCCCAACCCGCTCACTTCGTAGGAGAAATCCGTGTCCCAGTCCGCCTCGAACTTGGCGCGGTTGCGCTCGGGCAAGATCTCGGCGATCAGTTCCCGGCACTGGTCCGGCGACAGGGGCTGCTGGTCCGCCAGAGGATGGACCTCGCCGTGCTCGCGGATAAAGGGCACGAGCGACGACCGCAGGTGCAGGTCGCTGCCTTGACGCTGCAACAGGATGGTCAGTAGCTTGTCAATGCGCGCCATGGTCGCCTCCCTCCCGCGTGTGCTCGCCGGTTCCGTGCGCAGCCCCGTCCGCGACCGCATCCACGGCGCGATCAGGCTGCAACCGCGGCCCCAGCAACGCGGAAAAAGCCTGAGTGTCTGCCTCGAGCATGTGCGTGAGACTGTCCCGCAGCTCCGCCATGTCCCGCAGTTCCCTGTATTTGGCCTGCAATTCGTCATACAGGAGCTTCCGGTGGAGGGCATTGCGCACCCGCAGCAGCAATTCCTGCTGATCGACCGGCTTGGCAATGAAGTCGTCCGCGCCGGCCTCGATCCCCCGGAGACGGTCCTGTCGTTCCGTGAGGCCGCTGATCAGCAGCACGGGAATGTGCGCCGTGGCCGGAGCCTGCTTGACGCGGCGGCAGACCTCGAAGCCATCGATTTTCGGCATGGTCAGATCGAGCAGGATGACGTCCGGCGGAGTCAGTTCGATCCACGCGAGCGCAACCTCCCCATCTTCGGCCTCACTCACCTGGTGTCCCGCGGCCTCCAGCAGGCGACGCAAGAGCTGGCGGTTCCTCTGCTCGTCATCCACGACCAGGATGTGACCGGTTGTTTCTATCATGGGCTGTGCTCCTTTTGCGGCGGTTTCAGGCGGACGTCAAATCGACAGCCAGGATCTGGTCGCTGGCCGAATCCGGAACGCCTTCCGACGTCGAGAGGTAGGGCTCCGTCCGGTACGTGGAAACCATCTGCAGTTTCGCCAGCAGGGCGTTGACCCGTTCCACGGCCTCGGCGCACTGGTTGATCATGTCCAGCAGGGACGGATCGGATTCCTGCCGCTTCATAAGCGCCAGGTAGGTGGTGATGACCGTCATCGGTTGGCCGAGGTGGTGACAGACCGAGCCCAGGCTCTCCACCATCACCCGCTGGCGTTCGGCTGTCAGCAGCATCTGGCGCTGCCGCTCGAGCGCCAGGCGCATGGCGACCTTCTCCACCGCGTGGGCGATGGTGCGCCACAGGGATTCGGCCGTGATCGTGCCTTTTACGAGGTAGTCCATGGCGCCGTTCTTCATGGCGGCGACGGCCGTTTGTGCATCGCCCTCGCCCGTCACCATCACGATGGCCAGGTTGCTGTCGGCCTTGAGAAACTCCGCCAGCCATTCCGTGCCGCTGCCACCCGGCATGCGGTGGTCCAGCAGCATGCAGTCAATGTGGCCCTGCGTGAGCGCACGCAGCGCGTCGGCGCCGCTCGCCGCGTCCTGCACGTGGATCGGCAGCGACTGCCCCACCAGCCAGAGGATCCGGCGCATGCTGTCCCGGAAGACGCCGTCGTCGTCCACCACCAGGATGCGGTACACGCGGCGCTCGTTCATGGCGACGCCTCTGTGGCGCGGGGCGCGGAAGCGTGCTCCGCGGTCTGCCCCCCGAAAAGCGCAGCCTTCAAGGTCTCCGTCGAGCACGGCTTTGCGATCAGCCCGTAACCCCGTGCCGCCGCCTTCGCGACATCCGCCGGCGAAGGGTCGCCGGCCAGGATGAAACAGCGCATGGCCGGGTGCGAGCAGCGCACGCCGTCCAGCAACTCCCAGCCGCCCATCACCGGCATCTGCAAGTCCGCGACGATGACGTCGAAAGGGCTCTGCCCCAGCAGGGCCAGGGCCAGCGCCCCGTTGCCGACAAACTCCATCCGGCAGACATCCTGTAGGTCCCACAGCATGCGTCGCAGGCTCTGCAGGACATACTCCGAGTCGTCCACGAACAAGACGCCGATTCTGCTGTCACTGTTCACTGTTCACTGCCCACTGTTCACTGTCCACTGTCCACTGCCCACTGTTCACTGTCCACTGTCCACTGCCCACTGTCCACTGCCCACTGCCCACTGCCCACTGCCCACTGCCCACTGCCCACTGCCCACTGTTCACTGTCAACTGCTCACTGTCAACTGTTCACTGCCCTTAACCAGCGGCAGGCTGATCCTGAACGTCGCGCCTTCGCCCTCGACGCTCTCGAAGGCGAGTCGGCCCGCGTGCCTGTTGACGACGGACGAATAGACAAAGGAGAGCCCTTCGCCGATACCGTGGCCGACTTCCTTCGTGGTGAAGAACGGGTCGAAAATGCGGCCTTGGATGCGTTTGGGAATGCCGGGGCCGTTGTCCGCCACCGTGATCGTCACGGCGTCCGCCTCGCGGCCGGTGGCAATCCTGATGCGACCCTCCTGCAGGCTCCGGCCCTGCGCCTTGACCGCCAGCGCCTCGGCGGCATTGAGAATCAGATTCAGCAGCACGCGCTGGATTTCGGCGGCGACGCACGGCACGCGGGGCAGGCTCCGGTCGAAGTCCGTGACGATCGCCGCCGCGTACTTCCAGTTGTTCCGCGTCAGGGCGATGGTCGCCTCGATCGCTTCGTTGATGTCGAGGGGCGTCCTTTCGTCCTGGGCGCCGGTATCCGCGAAGCCACGGATGGCGCGGACGATTTCCGCAATCCGGGCGATACCCTCCTGGCTTTGCTCGATGGCTGTCGCCGTTTCTTTCCGGAGAAACGCCAGGTCCGCGCCGGGGACGCCACCCGCGTTGTCCCCCGTGGGGGGCACCCGGTTGTCGAGGGTGCGCACGAAGCCGGCGGTGGCGGTCTTGAGGAACTGGATGTTGTTGCTGATGAACTGGAGCGGCGTGTTGATCTCGTGGGCGATGCCGGAAGCCAGCGTGCCGAGCGCCTCCATCTTCCGGGCCTGGAACAGCTGCTCCTCGACCGCGGTCTTCTGCGCTTCCACGGTTTGGAGTCGATCCCTGAGCCGGCCCAGAAGCAGATTCATGCCGGATTCGATGGCCGTGATGTCGTCCTCGTCGCTGACAAGGCTGATCCGGTTGGGAAACTCGCCGCTGACCATGTCATGGACGTAGGCACGCAACTTGATGACCGTGGCAGGGTACTTGGCCAGGAGGCAGTAGCCGAGGATCATGGACGTCGCCACGCCGAACAGCGCCACGCACCAGGCCTGTGTGTTCGAGCTGCCGCGCCAGGCTGCCCCGCCCGCCAGGTAAAGCAGTGACAACGAAGGAATGACGGAGATCAGCGCGACGGCCAGCGAGAATTGCAGCCGTGCGCCGCGGACGGCCAGCGACCACCACGTGAAGACACCGCTTTGTCTGGTGATGTTGTCTCTCATTGTCGGTGCTCCTCTTTCGGCCTGCCGGCGCCACTCATCCGGATGACCACCAGTTCTTACCCGTGGATGTCTCCGCCGACCGTTTGCCCGGCTCAGCGCGCCAGGATCTCGGCCACGGCCGAGAGCAGCGCGCGCGGCTCGGCACTCCGGATGAACTTCTGCACCCCGGACCCGGCAGACGCGACCTTGGCTTCTTCCACCTGATGACGGTCTCCGTCGTACAGAATCACCGGGATGTCTTTGATGTTCGGCAGGTCCCTCAACGTGCGGGCCAAGGCATCACCGTTCAAGCCGGTCAGGATGAGTTTCGCCAGGATTAAATCCGGTCGCTGCACGAGGATTCTTTCCAGTACTTGCGGTCCCGCGGCTGCCCAGTCAACCTCGTAGCCGGCCTGTCTGCAGGCATCGGTGAGCCTCTTGCCGACATCCTGTTCGTCCTCGCCGATGAGGATTCTCGCGGGCCGTTTGGCGTCCGCCTGACGCTGAGTCATTTCCGCGGCGTGATTGAGCAGGACGATGCGATCCACTTCCCTGCGGAGGGCGTCGGGCTCGCACGGCTTGGCCAGGAGCCCGGCAACGGCAACGTCGTCGAAGAACGCCGCCATGTTCGCGCGAGCGGTCAGAACGAGCACCGGGTACCTCAGCTTCCCGCCGGGGGTCGCGATCTGCTTGAGAAACTCCATCCCTCCCATCTCCGGCATGTTCATATCCAACACGATCAAATCGGGCTTGAGCAGCGGCAGGGCGGCCACGGCGCGCCGGGCGCTGTCCTCGGTCCGCACCTCGTACACCCCCGTGGCTTCCAGCAGCTTGCGCGTCATGTCCAGCAGCCGTATGTCATCGTCCACGATCAGGATCTTCTTCATGTGTGTTCCTTCGATTCCTTCCGTTGGCAGGCATCCGCCGACAACGTGCCGGCCGCCGCGTGGTCGACGGGCAGCTCGAACCAGAACGTGTTGCCCTGCTCCCCCTCGCTTTCGACCCCGATGGTTCCTCCGTGCGCCTCGATCGCCAATTTGCAGAAGGCCAGGCCGAGACCGTGCGAGCGCCGCCGGGCTTTGCGACCATCCGGCGTTTGCCCGAACTTCTCGAATACCAGGGGCTGAAACTCGCGCGGAATGCCCGGGCCGCCGTCGCGGACCGACACCCGCAATTTCTCGGGAGAACGTTCGATGCGGATTTCAATCCGCCCGCCCGAGGCGGTCGCCTCGACGGCGTTGCGCAGCAGGTGCAGAATAACCCGTTCGATCAGTTCGGGATCGCAGTGGAAGGGGGTGCGGGAGGGCGTCCACACCGCCGTTTGCCGTTTATCGCGCATCAGCGACGCCAGCGGCGCCAGGGCCTTGTCCACGAACTGGCTGACGTCGCACGCCGCGGGCCGCAGCGGCCACTCTCCCCCCTCCAGTCGGGACACGTCCGTCAGGCAGTGGAGCATGTCGCCCATGTCCCTGACAAAGTCGAGGGCAACCCGGATCGAGTCCTGGGCGTCCGGCGGCAGGCTCTGCGCCACGGGCAGGACGAGGTGCAGGTTGCCGGTAATGCCAAACAGCGGATTACGCAGGTCATGGACCAGCAAATGCGTCAGGTTCTCCCGTAACTGCTCCACGTGCCGGCGTTCCGTGACGTCCCTGACCAGCATCACGGAGCCTTTTTGTTCGAGCAGTCCAGCCGACGTGATTTCGACCGGAAACCGGGCGCCATCCTTGCGGATCCCCGTGGCCGGCCGCACTTCGTAGCCTGTCTGCCGCAAGCGCTCGCAAACCTCGCGTTCCGCGCCGGCCACGGGCCGATCCGCGAACAGGGTGTCGGTCTTGAGTCCGCGCAACGCCCTGGGGTCGTACCCGAACATCAGGCGCACGGCCGGATTGCACATCCAGACTCGTCCGGCCGCATCCGTTACCAGCAGGACGTCCGGGACGATACTGCGCATAACCGTGGCCAGCTCGTCCTGGCGACGCCGGGCATCCCGCCAGAAGAGCCAGGCCAGCAGAAAGAGCGTCAGCGACCAGAGGATGAAGCCGTTGGTCATCCAGATGTCCGCCGCAGTCGCCAGAGCGGCGCCCTCACGCGCCAGGCTGGAGGCTGTCACGTAGAGGCGATATGCCGCGACTGCGATGGCCGTCACAATGCCCGCCCAGAAACACTGCACCTCGCGCCGACGGGTCTGGTCGTTGTGCGTGTCGAGCATCACTGCGCGCCTCGCATCGCGCGGAGCACCGCCGCCTGGAGTTGGTCGGGCGTGATGGGTTTCCCGAGCAGGCAGTCCACGCCAGCGGGCTTCTCCCGCCTGACATCCATGATGTCGCCGAAGCCGGTCAGCATGATGACCGGCGTGGCCGGCGAGCGGCGCTTGACCTCCGCGGCAATCTGGTCACCGCTCATGTCGGGGATGGCGCGGTCGGTGATCACGAGATCCACCGGTTGACGGCCCAGGATTTCCAGCGCTTCCTGCCCCGAAGCCGCGGTCAGCACGGTATGGCCGTTCAGGCCCAGAAAGCGCTGGATCAGGACCCGCGCCCACTCCTCATCGTCCACGGCCAGCACGGTCAGCGCGGGGGTGGACGGATCGACGGGGGTTTCCGCCGCCTGCCCGGGCGCCTTCCGGGGGGCCAGCGGCAGCCGGATGGTGAAGGTCGTGCCCCTGTCCTTCTCGGATTCGACCGTGATCTGGCCGCCGTGCCGGGTCACGATGCCATACACCATGGCCAGCCCCAAGCCACTGCCACGCCTGCCCTTGGTCGTAAAGAAGGGCTCGAAGCACCGCTTGCGCACTTCGTCGGGCATGCCGTTTCCGGTATCGCCAATCCGCAGGGTAAGCGTCTCCGCGTCGCTTTCGGCGCTGATGCGAATGGCGCCGCCCAGGGGCATGGCGTCCACGGCGTTCAGCACGAGGTTGACCAGCGCCTCGCGCAGACGGGGCTCATTGGCGGGGATGAGCGGCACGTCCCCGATGTCGCACAGGATGCGGATCTCCCGGCCTTCGGCTTCCGCCTGCACTTTCCAGGCCGGCTCGGTGAGCAGGATCACGCGCTCCACCAGTCGGCCCAGGTCCACGCTCGTGGCGTCCAGTTCCTCTTCCGGCCGGTAGAACTCGCGCAAGCGCCGCACGACCTCGGCCGCAGCCAGGGCGGAGCTTTCAATGGCCTCGATGTCGGCCCGCAGTTGCTCGGGGTTGTTGAACGCTTCGGGGTTGGAGAGAAAGTAGCTGGAGAGCCCCACGATCGGCATCAGGGCGTTGTTGAAGTCGTGGGCGATGCCGCTGACCATCTGGCCGAGGGCGCTGAGCCGTTCCTGCTTGACGATCTCCTCCTGGGAACGCCGGACTTCGACCAAAGCGGCTTCCAGTTGCCGGTTCGTATCCTGGAGCGCCTGCGTGCGTTCGGCCACCAGCTTTTCGAGATTCTCCTGGTACTGGCGGTTCGCCTCCTGCAGGCGCCGCTTCTCGTCAACGATCTGCCTGATCCGCACGGCTGCCGCCACGGAGCGCAAAATGCCATTCTTGCCAACGGGCTTGGTCAGGTAATCGCTTGCGCCGGCGCGGACGGCTTCCGCCGCCGTCTCCACCGTGGGCTCGCCGGTCATCATGATCACCAGAACATCCGGGGCCGTGACGTGGATCGACTTGAGCAGCTCCACGCCGGACACCCCCGGCAGGACGATGTCCGTGACCACCACGTCATAGGCGCCTTCCGCCAGCAGGGCCCGCGCCCGATCCGCGTCCTCGGCGGTCTCCACCTCGTAGCCTTCATCCCGGAGAAACGCCCCGAGCGTCAGCCGGATGCTCTTCTCGTCATCGACAACCAGGATTTTGCTCATGGCGCTCCTTTCAAACAGGGCGAACCGATTTCAGCCCTACCGCGGCGGCCCTGCGACACCGGCAAGTCCACGTGAAACCGCGTCCACAGGCCGACTTCGCTCTCCACGCTCACCGGCACGTCTCCGCTCCTCTCTGGCAGCCGCGCCCCGCGCCCCAAGTGCCGCGCCTGCCTCCGGGCGGGCTCGCATGGTAACCTGAAATACATTATCATCCTTCACTGTGGCAGGTCGAGACCGAAATCGCGTGCCCCGCCCGCCTTCGCCTGCCCTGAGCGCCGTCGAAGGGCTCTCCACCCTCAGTTCGCCGCCGTGCTCCTGGGCGACGGTCCGGGCGATCCACAAACCCAGCCCCGCGTGCTGCGTGCGATCCTTCGTGGTGAAGAAGGGATCGAACACGCGTTCCCGGATCTCCTCCCGGATGCCGGGACCATTGTCTTCCACGGTCAGCCGCACCCACGCCTGGCCCGCTTTGTCGAACGTTCGGGCACGCAGGCAGATCGCTTTGTCCCTGCCGTCTCCGCGCGCGGCAGGGGCTGGAGCCGCTTCGTCCCACGCTTCCAGGGCATTCGTGAGCAGGGCCGTCACAAGGTGCCACATCCGGCGCTGACGACAAGGGACAGGGGGCAGATCCGCGGGCAAGTCGCAGGTCAGGGCAATACCCCGCGCCTGCGCCTCCGCCAAGGCCGACGGCAGCGCGGAGGCGACGACACCGGACAGCGACGCGCAGGCAGGCGCCTGCAGCTGCGCTTGTTCCGCGTATCCCAGCAGGCCATGCGTCAGCGTGGCCACCCGCCTGCTCTCCGCGAGGATCTCATCGGCAAAGGCGGCAAGGGTGGCGTTGTCCGCCGCCTTGTCCCGGATGAGCTGCGCGTAGTTCATCGCCCCCATGATCGGGTTGTTGATCTCGTGGGCCATGCCGCGCGCCAGGGTGCCGATCGAGGCCAGGGTGTGCTGCTGTTGAAGCTCGGCCTCCTTCTGTTTCAGCCCCGACAAATCGACAAAACTTCCGATCAGGCGCTTGCGGCCGTCGAGCATCAGCGGGCGCACCGTTGTGAGTATCGGGCGGGTGCGGCCATCGGCGGTGCGCAGGAGTTGCTCCGAACCGTCCGCCGTCTGTGCGAGGTCCGGAGCCGGGCCATCGCCCGTGTCCGCGGGACCAATGACCCGTTGCCAGACTTGCCCAACCACGGCCGCGCGCGGGGCGCCGATCAGCTTCAGCGCCGCGGGGTTGGCGTCGGCAATCGTGCGGCTTTCCGCGTCGACGAGGATCACGCCGGCCGGCACCGTATCGAGAATGATCCGCAGCTGCTCGTGGCTTTCGCGGATGGCCGCCGCCGTGGCCGCCAGGCGCCGGTGCTCCAGGGCGGAGCGATTGTGGATCACGAAAGCAACGACCAGCAGAAGCAGGATGATCGCCGTGACCGCGATCGGCGCCACGCACCTGCCGGCGATGGCCCGCTTCCAGTCGCGCGCGTCCACGTCCACGCCGAGCACGGCGATGAGCGCTTTCGTCCGGGGATCGGCAAGGGGGACCAAGCCGCTCACCCAGGTGCCCCACCGGTCCGTGACCGGCCCATCCGCGATCTCCTTGCGCGTAACGAAAACCTGTTCGCAGATCGCCGACGCCTCCGCGTAGTGCTGGCCGGGCGGCGAGTAGTCCGGAGAGTCCGGCGACTCGGAGTCCACGAAAAGGAAGACAGCCCCCCCCGGCCGTTGGCCAAGCAGATACACGAAGCGCACCGCCGGATTGGCGGCTCGCACCAGCGTGAGTTGCTCCTTGAGGCGCCGGTAGTCCGCGTGGTCCAGGTCCGCGTCCGAGCCGGACAGGTTCAACACGCGGTTGACGTCAACCGCCTGCGCGACCATGCGGGCTTCCGTGAGCAGGCGGGACCGCATCTCGCGGTCAGCCTGCCGCGCAACCTGCCGGGTGCAGATGCCGCCCAAGACCGCGGCGGCCACGAGGATGGGCAGCGCCCAACCCCATGGACGCCACGCGGTCCGTTGGCTGGCGTCGTTCATTTGTGCACCCTATTGGTGAACGACCAGACTTGACGTAAGCTCTTTGCGCGCATTGACCTACAGCCTCAACTATTACAGCCCACTGCCCTTTCCAAGCTCATGCATCAATAGCCGGCGAACCGGCCCCTGTGCCATGGGGTAAAACCCTACCCCGGCTGCCATGTCAGAGGACTTTTGCAGGAGCCGCTCCGATCACGGATCGCCGACCACACCCAACGGCAGGTCCACATGAAACCGCGTCCACTGCCCTGCTTCGCTCTCCACGCTCAACACGCCGCCGTGGTCCTTGACAATGCCGTGGCTGATGGACAGGCCCAGCCCCGTGCCCTTGTCGCGCGGCTTCGTCGAGAACCCGCGCCGGACCATTCATCGCAATCTCCTCTCCAGGCCTACGGCTTCTTTCATCAGCGGTTGCTCGAAAGCGCTGGCGTAGGCTTCGAGCGTCGTGGGGCGGATACCCAACCGAAGCCCGATCTTGCGCCAACCGGAAACAGCGGCCAGCACTTCGCCAAGGATGCGCCTGGCCTCGGCGGGCGGCAGACCAAAGCGCGGCGCGGCGTTCAACGCTCCGACAATCGTGGGCGGTTCCGCATCTTCCGTTATAGCCATCTTGTTTACCCGTGAGCGATCGATCTCAGGCACAGGGTTCAAATCGTAGGCCGGGGAAAGCGACCAGCGGTTGGGTGCCAGCATGAGGAAACCGTGGTTACGCAAGTGGTCGTCGTAGTTGCTCGCCAGGAGCGAGAAGATCAGCCGCCGCCAAAGCTCGCTCAGGTCTCTCCGAACATCGTGTCCGAACCGGCGGATGCCGTCGCCCAACTGTGTGTACGCGGCACTGCCGCCCGGATCGGCCCCCAGCAGGCTGGCGGCAGAGATGAACGGGATGCGGCTTTGCCCCTGCCGATCGAAACGCGTGATCACGGCCACGCTTTGCTGGCCGACGGCAACCAGTCGATGCTCAGCCGTGCAAACGCCGGCTTCCCTGGCGACGGCCAGGGCCAGGATCTCACCGGCGGCAATGTCGCGCGTGTCGTCAGGTTTTGGAAACTTCGCGATGGCCAGACCATCGTCGGCCAGAGTTATGGCACACTTGGGCCGAGCGCCTCCGAGCGGTGAACCGGCGCCCAGAAGAAAACGCAGATCCTGTGCGGTCTCCGATTCCGCGTGAACAGCCTCCGTGGCCCGCAAAAGCGCTTGCAGCCGCATCAGGGGCGGCAGTTTTCCGGTGCTGGCGGCAAGAAACGGGCCGGTCGCCTGCAGTCGGAAACGCAGGGCGCCGACGCGGGCAACATCATCCAGCGCCAGCACGTAGTCAATATCGCGATACGGCTTCCCGCTCAGGACCCCTTTGCGGACGGCCCGCTCAATCAAAACGCGTCCCCATCGGTCGGGGCCGCAATCTTGCATGACCCCGAACACAGTCGCGCTGTGATGCGGCCCGCGACGGAGCGGAAGCGTGGTCGGGTCAATGGCGCAGGCGTCCTCACGCCGCAACCATTCCGGAACGTACTCGAACGTCACAGCTTGGCTGTGCTCGTCGGCGTAGAGTCGCCCGACAAGGTGGACTTGCCCGTGCCAGTCGAAATGGACTTCCAGGTTCATGCGTGTGTCCGGGCCTGGTGAATACGTTTGGGCAACCGCTGTTCATCCAGACGGAGGGCGAGTTCGTCGCGGGTGGGCGCGGCAAGTTCGGCTAGACGACCATGCAGTTGCAGGACGAACAAGGCCGTTGCCAGCGTGCCAAGCGCAACGCTGGAATCGCCGCGCTCCAGCCGCCAAAGCGTGTCGCGACTGACAAAGAGCCGGCTGGCCATGTCGGCGGTGGACAATCCGCGTTTGCGTCGGGCGAGCGCGAGGTCGCGCCCCAACTTGTGCAGGGCGTGCGTGACGGGCAGAGGCATGGACTGTGGTTGTGTCATGCAGCCTAGTGTCCGATATATCGGTCGTTGCGTCAAGTTGCGTCCGATATACCGGTTGCTATTTACTTCCCCCTTAGGTCTTCGCTCGCCCCGCACGCAGGCTCCCCGTTCCGAGCTCCGCCCTCCCCGCGCTCCGGGCGCCCCCAGGGCTCAGGCGATCGGCAGGTCCACATGAAACCGCGTCCACTGCCCTGCTTCGCTCTCCACGCTCAAC
>CAYOBW010000147.1:0-16680 GCA_964402115.1 uncultured Victivallales bacterium | reverse complement strand
GATCTTCTCGCCCCGACGCGGATTGTGGTCGATGCGGGCCACAGGGCCCAGTCGTGCAGACATCTCGCGAAGCTCCCTGGCGGCGTAAGCGGCGTCGGCCAAGTCATAGAGGTTGGCTAGGCGGTCATGTGATCCTGCGGGGCACGGCTACGAACTGCCGATGCTTCTCGTCGAGCGCTCCGATTTCGTCCTCCAGCATGGGGAAGAGCCACGGCTGGATGCTGTTCCACCGTTGGCCCAGCGGGGTTTGGGGTTGCGTGTTCTGCATGCGCGAAGTCTCCTTCCTACGTGTCCAGACTCGTTCTTTCTGGCAACGGAGACTTTATAACACATTGTGCCACAACCGCATACAACTCTGATTAAAAAGAAACGGGGGGTAGACAAGATCCCTGTTCTGTGCTAGAGATCTGGCAGTCGTTCCGGGCGCGGTATGGTGCCGTGCAGAAAACGACGGGGCGTAGGCTGGGCGTCATGCTTGCCCACAGTGGGCGGCGGGACGTTTCACCATGCAAAACACCCCGCGACGCAAGCCGCCAGGCGCAGCGTTGCGGGGGGTTCTGCAAGAGCCTCGATGGGGAATAGGAGGTCGCCAAGTGAAGGGCCTCGTGGGAGTGACGTCACGGAACCCGCAGCAACCATCCTGCTCAAAAACCTGACCTCCGAGGGCCTGCACGCGGCGCTGGCGCCGCTGGGGGTTTCGCCGCGCGTGGCGCGGCAACTCCAGGCGGCGGCCGTGCGGAGGGACGCGCTGCCGGAGGCGCTGCAAGGGGTTTCGGCCGCGCTGATGGCGCGGATTCGCGGTCACGTGGCGCTGCCACGCTTGACGCTGCGCGAGAAACGGGTGTCCGCGACCGACGCGTTCGCGAAATACCTCTTCACGGGTGACGGGGACGAGCCGTTCGAAGCCGTGCGCATTCCCCTCCTGCACCGGGCGGACGACCTCAAGTACGTCGTCTGCGTCAGCTCGCAGGTTGGGTGCGCGCTGGGCTGTGCCTTCTGCGCCACGGGCCGCCTCGGCTTCCGGCGCCAGCTGGCGGCCTGGGAGATCGTGGACCAGGTCATCCAGGTGCAGGCCGACTCCCCCCACCCCGTCCGCGGCATCGTCTGCATGGGCATGGGTGAGCCGTTCTTGAACTACGACGCCGTCATCACCGCGGCCCGCGTGTGCTCGGAGCCCTGCGGGCTGGCGATCGGCGCCAAGGCCATCACGATCTCCACCGCCGGCATCGTGCCGGGCATCCGGCGTTTCACGCAGGAACGCCAGCCCTACCGGCTGGTCGTCTCGCTGACGGCAGCCGATCCCGCGCGACGGCGCGAACTGATGCCGGTGGAGGAGCAGCACCCGCTGCCCGAAGTGCTGGACGCCCTCCGCGCCTACCACGCCGCCTCGCGGCAGCGCGTGACGCTGGCCTGGACCATGATCGCGGGCGTGAACACCGGGGCGGAGGACGCGCGCCAGCTCGCCGCCCTGACGCACGGCCTGCCGATCAAGCTGGACCTGATCGACGTCAACGGCCGCGACAGCCGCTTCCAGCCGCCGTCGGACGACGAACGCAACCGCTTCCGCGACGCCTTGCGCGCCACAGTCGGCGTACCCGTCGCCCGCCGGTACAGCGGCGGCAGCGACATCGACGCGGCCTGCGGCATGCTGGCCGCGGGCGGTGTCTGCCCGCCGACCTGAGGTATGTGAGCTATGCGCGGAATGGGCGGTCGAGGCCACCCTCCAGAGCAAGCGCCGCCGGGTGCCCCATGCGCCTTACCACTCAGTTGCGCACACACCCGCACCATGCACAGGCTTGTCATTCCGAGCGCAGCGAGGAATCTCGGACCCGGCGAGAAGCCCAGATCCTTCGCTTCGCTCAGGATGACGAGTGCGTTTCGCAGGGCTACTGGGCATCCCCCTCGGGCTAGCCTTTCCGAATTCGAAGAACGAGTGGGGACGGAAGCGTCCATTATCGCCGGGGGTCACCACGGCCGGTCACCTGGGCGGTCCCTGCTCCCCAGCGGGAGGCGTGCCAACCTCCTCGACGATCATCAGGTGCCCGCCGTTGGGCTCCATGGCAATCGGAATCGTGGACGCGGACGAAACGCGCTGCCGCGTGTGCGCCGCCTCCAGCTTGCCCGGCTTGTCGCTGAAGATGCCAGCCTCGTAGACGACGCCGGGCTTCAGGAAACCCAGGGAAAACGGATAGGTGCGCGACTGTCCGTCCGCCATGCTGGCCACGAACCAGCGCGTTCCGCTGCGGCGCGCCACCGTCACATACTCGCCGGGCCGGGCAAAGACCCGCTTCTCGTCGAAAAGGCCCGGCAGCCGCTCGACGAAATCAAGCTCCTCACCGACCGCGCCGCCCGGCGACCACTGCCGCATCCCGCCGCGGATCGAGGCGCGCCCCGGGTACACGCACAACATCGCCACCTGGTGGCAGTGGGTCTTGCTCTTCTTGTAGATCTCGGGGGTCGCCGTATCCTGCAACATCAGACCGCGGGTGAAGGGCAGCAGCACGTCGTGCCGGCTCTTCAGCTCGGGCGCGATGGAGGGCTCGGCCTCCTCGCCCGCCACGCCCTCCGCGTTCACCAGGTTGGGGTACGTCCGCGAGAAGCCGTGCGGATAGTGCGCGTCGTGGATCACCACGATGAGTTTGTGAGCGGCCGCCTGCCGGATCAGGCCGGCGATCGCCCGCTCGTTCCGCTGCGAAGCCGGGGGCACGAAACCGATCTTGACGCCCGCCAGGCCCCACTTCTCGTAGGCGGAGAAGACATCCTCGATGGCATGCTCGCCGCCGAACTCCTTCAGCACTTCGCCGCGCACGTAGACGCAGATGCCGACCTTCGGCTGCAGGCTGTTCGCATGGGCAACCAGCTCCGGGATGTTCAGATCGACGAAGTTCCCCCCGGAGTCCGCCTTGGGGCGGAACGGCACCCAGCCCGCCGCCGGCGCCAGCAGGTTGCCGCCGACGTTCTGCCGCCACTCGGGCTTGTCGGCCCAGAACACGGACTTGTTCTTCTCGAAGAACTCGAGCTCCTGCCCGGTCCACTTCGTTTCCGCGCCGCACCACGAGTGGTCGATTTCCAGGTAATCGATGCGGTGCGCCGAGGCGAACTCGGCCAGCTTCTTCAGCTCGCCCGTGACCATGCGGGCGTTGCGCACCTGGCAGATGGCCTTGCCAGGCCGGATCCAGGACGTGTCCGGGATGGCGCACGGCGGGTTCAGGTTCTCCACGATGAAGCGGTTCTCGTAAAGCCGGCCCGCCGTCTCGCCGACGATCATCACGTCCCACGAGGTCCGGAACGGCGTTGCCCCTTCCGCCGGGGAGTGCAAGGTGCCGATGATGGTGCCGGTGCTCTCCTTTTTGCGCTCCCAGGACACCTGCGAGAAGTTCGCCCGGTCGGCATCGGTGAGGGCGGCAAAGCTCCCGTCCCCCAGCGCCACGGTCACCGCGCCCTCGCTCTTCGACATGGTATCGATGGTCCTGGTCCCGTACTCGTAGTTCCGGCACTGGTAGATCGCGTGGTTCGCCTTGAACCGGTACTCCGTCAGCCGTTTCCTGATGGTCACGCGGTCGCACCCGGGCTGGGCCGGCACGCCGTAGCGCAACCCCACGCCTTCGTTGTACGCCCTGAACGTGACGTGGAAACCGCGCCCCTTGCCTGACGTCTCGCGCAGCTTCACGGTCAGCTCGTTGTAGCGGTCGGGCACTTCGCTCAACTCGCCCCAGACCGGCCGCCAGGTCGTGTCGCCGGACACGGTTTCCAGCCCGGCCAATTCGTAGGCGCCGCTGAAGTTGTCGGGTGCCGTCTCGAGCCCCAGCAGCCCATCCGCGATGAACGTGTTGGTCCCGTACGCAACGCTCCAGCGGGGCTGACCGCTCTTCAGCGCAAACGCCACCTTCACGTGCCGGTCGGGAGACTGGACGGTGGCGGGGTCTTCGGCGCGCAACTCAGCCGCGACGGGGCCGCAGACCACCGCCACTGCCAGGAGCCAGGCTTGTCGTTTCATTTGCACGCACCTCGTTTGCCCCCCGGAGCCAGAATCTCCGCTCACTCTGCAACCTGCGGGGGACGGTAAAGTTCTGTTCTATTTTGTGGTTGGACCGACGATCAGCCGGATCGTGTTCTCGCCTGCCCGCAGCGTTTCCAGCGGGCCGGCGGTCGGGCGTTTGACGTCGCGCGATTGTCCCGTGATATCCCCGAGTTCTGGATCAGCCAGCCCTTGCCCCAGTACGTCCCGAGCGCAGCCCGCTGAAACGCCTTCCAGTACGCCCAGTTGGCCGCGGCGTGCTGCAGGGTGAAACCATCCACGGCAATGTAGCGCAGGCCCTTGACGACCGGAAAGAAGACGCACTCGCGCACGTTGATCTCCGCCAGCGCCCGGTTCGGATCGGTGTCGCCGAAGCTGGCGTAGATCGTCACCGAGCCCGGACCCTCCGCAATGAAGTAGCGCCTCCCGGCCGCCGCCAGCCCGTCCAATGAGAACGTCTCCCGAAAGGGCGCCCCGTCCAGGTAGACGCCGCCGAGGTGGTATTCCTGGCCGTAGCTGAGCCACCCGCCGGACAGGTTCCTCTTGTACTTCTTCATCGTGTCGTCCCATCCTTGGCCGCTTGCAACACGTACCGCGCGTACCGGGCGAAGTGGCCGTCGACGCCGTCGCGGTACTGCTCCAGGATGGCGCGCCCGCGCCCCTGACTGTCGTCGCCACAGTGAACCAGCAGGCCCGCGACAAGAACCTCCTTGAACATCCTGTTCAGGCCCGATTCGGCCTTGTCCGACGCCGTACGGCGCGGAACGAGTTTGCCCTGCTGCAGGGTGACGGCGGGCGTCACCGCATGCCCCGCGAAGCCGGGCTCCTGCAACAGGCGCCCGAGGGGTTCGATGGCGTGGCGCGGCTCCGCGCAGCGGCCCAGCGCCATGGCCGCAGCAACGAAATGGGACAGTTCGCTGGCGGGCTGCAGCTGCCCGATCTTGGCAGCGATGGCCTCCCGCCCTTCCGGCGCTCCGCTGAAACCCAGCGCGATGACCAGGCGGTCCTGTTCGCTGAACGTGTTGTCCGACTCGCGATGCGTGGTGAGGCCGAAGCCCTTGTCCCACGTCTGTGCGCCTGCAAGGGCGGCCACCAGCGTTTGGGCGCCGGTCTTGTCGCCGAGCACCCCCAGGATCTTGGCGTAGACCCGTTTCTTCCCGCCGTCCGGGGCCGCGTCGTGCGCCTGCCGCAGGAGCGGGACGGAGCGGTCCGGATGGGCCATGACCACGGCCAGGCTGAAGATGGACGGATCCCCGACCGTCCGCGTCTGCGCGATCTCGCAGCCCATGCTGCCGACCGCCGCCACGGCCCTGGAAATGGCTTCCCCGCTCATCGGGTACGAATCCTTGTCCGTAAGCACGCTTGCGGCAAGGACGCCCTTCTCGACAAGTTGTTTCTGCAGCTTCTTGAGGTCGACATCCCGCGTGTGCCCGCCGTTCGCCGCCGCCATCGCCGCCGCCACGCCCGCGGCATACCCCTGGTTCTGCACGTCGGCCTGCATGCGCACCAGCGTCATGGCGTCGCGTTCCGCGCCCGCCCCCAGCCCCGTGACCAGTATCCCATCCAAACCGCTGGGCAGCAGGCTGCGGTATGGCAGGTCCACTTCAAAAGCCGGTCCCTTCATGTCTTTCACCAGCAGCATGGGCGAGGTCGGGAAGGCCGCGGCATCGAAGTTGCTCTTGTGCTGGCTGATCGTGTCGGGGAAAGTCCGGTGGTTCAGGATGTCCGTGGTGGTGAGCACGTAGTCCGCCACGATCCGGCGCCGCTCCCGTGAATCCAGCAACTGACCGGCGTCGTACGTGCTGTCCCTGTTCCATTGGGCGCGGGACGTGGCCATCAGATGCCAGACATCCAGTACGCTGGTGTCATCCACCAGGGCGAAGCAGGTGTTGTTGACGTTGTCGCCGAGATTCCGCGGCGAATAGCCGGCCAGTTGGACGGACAGCATGCCGCCCGGTGCGACGCCGAACTGGGTCTCAGCCCCGGCGCAGTCGGCGATGTCGGCGTTGCCCGTCGCATCGACGACCGTCCGCGCCCGCACCACCCCGCGCCCCCACGGCGTGGCCACCACCACGCCGGTCACCTTCCCCTTGTCGAGCACGGCTCCGCAGCCGAAGGCCTGGAACCAGATCTCGGCCTTGCTGCTCAACAGTTCCCGGCGCAGCCATTCCGACTTCTGAATGGCATTCCAGCCCGTCTTCCTGGTGGTATTCCAGCGCGCCGCGCCGCCGATGGCGTCATCGACTTCCTTCGTAAAGCCGCCCCGCAGGCCATACCAGTAGGTGCCGATCAAACCCGCCGTGCCGACTCCGCCCAGCTCGTCCAGGAACTCCACCACCAGCGTCCTCGCCCCGCTGCGCGCCGCTGCGATTCCCGCCGGCGCGCCGGCCGTCCCACCGCCGACCACCACCACGTCGTAGTCCCCCCACACCGGCAGCGCGCGCTCCCCGGCGCGAACGACGCCCGCCGCGCCAGCGGGGATCGTCACGTTGCGCGGCTCGCCGACCGTCACCGCCGCCTCGGCCCCGACGGCCGCCGGCCCTCCCGCCAGGCGCACCTCGGCCGATCGCGTCAGGGTCCCGGCTTCAACCGCCGCAGCCCGGCCAACCGACTCGCCGGCGGCCAGCAACGACAGCGGCCGCGTCAACGCCAACTGCGCGGATCCACCCACGTCGGCGTGTGCGCTCAGCACGTACAGCCGGGTCAGGCCCTGCGGCCGGAAGACGTCAACCTCGGCGCGCAAGCCGCCTGTCCAGTCGCCGTCCACCCGCCGCTCCCCGCAGATCGTATCCGGGGGAAAGGCATCCGCGTACTCCGAGCAGTCCTGCATCCCCGTGCCGCAAACCATGTTGCGAAGCGCTTGCTCGGCCTGCGCGAACGAACCCGGACGGTCGTCGCCCAAGGGGAGCTTCGCCGTGTACGCGTAGACGGGGTAAGCCACGGTGTGCTTGCTGCTGTTGGGATTCCGGAACATGACATCCAACTGGCGGCCGGCCAGCCCGGGCCCCGCCTGCAGTTCCCCCCCCACGACCACGAAACGGAAGTCCTTCTCGCCCGGCACAAACGCCCGGAACCGGGCCCCGCCCTGCCGCGCGAGCAGCGCGGAACGGGTGGCGTCAACCACCACCTTGGCCTTGATCGCCTGGCTGCCGCTGCGATTGACCACGACCACTCCGCTCGCGTACCCCCGATCGTCAACCAGCAGATCCGCTGCGCAGCAGCCAGTCAGGTAACGCACGCCGCGCTTGAGCAGAGCCTCGTCGAGCGCCGCCTTGACCGTGAACGGGGTGGTCACCCTCCCGGCGGGGAACAGGCTCCGGGCCAGCTCGGACTGCGGCGTCTCGCCCTCCGCCAGCCACAGCGCCTGCCGGCCGCAAAGGTCGTCGCCCACGTACGGCCGCGGAGCAAGCAGCACCACGTGCGCGCCCTGCTCCGCCGCGGCGCAGGCGGCCGCCACGGCCGCGCCGGTCCCGCCGGCCACCACGACGTCGCCCTCGTAGAGCACCGGCATGTCGCGGAGGTGCACGACCACCTGTTCGGCACGGCCCGCGCCGGCCAATCCCAGGCAGATCCAGCCGACGAGCAGGGTCTTCCTGTCGGGTGTCTTCATTTCACAGTGACCTCGACCGCGGCCGAAGCGTACGGCGCCAGGAAGGCAAGCGCCAGGGCCGCACCGGCTGGGCAACTGTGACCAACAAATCTTCTCATGCGACATCACTCACGGGCGCGTTTCTACTCTGGCATCCGCGGAGTGACAAGAAAGGAAACGGGGAGAGTGTAGTACGTCAGTCACACAAGGGGACCATAATGGAGCGTAACGGCCGGGGACGGCCGTCTCCATGACGTACGCCAGACACAGGACATGGAGACGGCGGTCCTCCGCCGTTAAGCCCCCCTGCGTGACTTCGGCCTTACATCGCGCTTCAAGTCGGGATTGATTTTGCGGCCCGAAGGCCGCACCATGCGGACTTTTCGAGGGACCATACGGAGGAAACGCGATGACCACGAAGCACGCAGATGAGCTGACCTTGAACGACCGGCTTTCACGCTTGGCCTTTGTGGAGGCCGCCAAACTGCTCGGCCCGAACGGCGCCAAACTGATCCGCCAGGGCGGCAAGATCGAGGTGGACCCGGCGAGCGTGAGCCTGGACAACGGTCGCCTGCAGGTCGTGCTGCCTGACGCCTGCGTCACCGTCAGACTGTCGAAGCAGGTACGCGCGCGGCTGGCCTTTCGGTGCTCGGCGTGCTCCGAGCCGTGCGAACATCTGGGGACTGTGGTCTCCCTGATCCTGGAGGACAAGACCCTGCTGGGTCTGGCCGTGCCGCCGGATGAGAGCGTCCCGCTGGAACTGCTCACGGAGGCCCAACTCGTCGAGCGCATGCTGGCCGAGCGGCGACAACGCGCCCGGCAGGAGAAGCTGACGCTGAAACCGCTGACCCCCGCCGTGCTCTGGTCGGACTCGCTCGTCACCAACGCGGAGTCGGGGAAGACCTACCGGGTCGCGTTGCGCGGCTGGGAGCGGGGCGAAGCCTACTGCACCTGCCCCGACTTCCGGAAGAACACACTGGGGACGTGCAAACACATCATCTTCGCCCTGGACAAGGCCCGCAAGCGGTTTCCAGCCGCCGAGCGCAACCAGCCCTACCGGCGAGCCGGCATCTCGGTGCACCTGCACTATGGCGAGCGCGTGGCGCTGAGGCTCCTCCTGCCCCCGGAGTTGCCGCCACGCATCGGCAGCATCGTCGCGCCCATCCGGGACATTCCCATCACGGACGTCCACGATCTGCTGGAGCGTATCCGCAAGATCGAAGCCAGCGGCGCCACCGTAAACGTGTACCCCGACGCCGAGGAGTACATCAACCAGCGCCTCTTCCTCGACCGCATCCGCACGCACGTGGACGCCATCCGCAGGAACCCGGCGGATCATCCGCTGCGCAAGAGCCTGCTGAAGACCGAACTGCTCCCCTACCAGCTCGACGGCATTGCCTTCGCCGTCGGGGCGGGCCGCGCCATCCTCGCGGACGAGATGGGGCTCGGCAAGACGATCCAGGGCATCGGCATGGCCGAACTGCTGAAACGGGAGGCGGGAATCGGCAAGGTCCTGGTCGTTTGTCCGGCCTCGGTCAAGTCGCAGTGGTGCGCGGAAATCCGCAAGTTCTCCGACAGTTCCTGCAGCCTGGTCCTGGGCGGCGCCGCGGAACGCGCCCGCCAGTACGGCGACAGCACGTTCTTCACGGTGTGCAACTACGAGCAGGTCCTGCGCGACATCCTGGCCATCGAACAGAGCCGGTGGGACTTGATCATCCTGGACGAGGGCCAGCGCATCAAGAACTGGGAGGCTAAGACGTCGCGGATCATGAAGGGCCTGCGCTCGCCCTTCGCGCTGGTGCTATCCGGCACACCGCTGGAGAACCGTCTGGACGAGCTGTTCTCCGTGGCGGAATTCATCGACGATCGAAGGCTGGGGCCCGCCTTCCATTTCTTCCACCGCCACCGCGTCGTCGATGAACGCGGCAAGGTGCTGGGGTACAAGAACCTGGACGACCTCCGGCAGCGGCTTGCCCCCATGCTGCTGCGGCGGACACGCCAGGGCGTCATGGGGCAACTCCCTCCCCGCATGACCGAAATCGTCCGCATCAACCCCACCGACGAACAGCTCGAACTGCACGGCGAACACATGCGCGTGGTCAGCTCGATCGTCCGCAAGAAGTACATCTCGGAAATGGATCTCCTGCGGCTCCAGAAAGCCCTGCTCATGTGCCGCATGGCGGCCAACAGCACCTACCTGGTCACCAAGGAGGAGCCGGCCTACTCGAGCAAGCTGGAGAAGATCGCGGAAATCCTCGCCGGCATCCGGGACGAAAAGGACCGGAAGACCATCGTCTTCTCCGAGTGGACCACCATGCTCAACCTGATCGAACCCCTCCTGCGCGACTGCGGGCTGGAGCATGTGCGGCTGGACGGCTCGGTCCCCCAGAAGAAGCGGCAGGAGCTGGTCAATCGCTTCCAGCGCGACCCCGACTGCCGGGTCTTCCTGACCACCAACGCCGGCGCGACGGGGCTGAACCTGCAGGCGGCGAATACCGTGATCAACGTGGATCTCCCGTGGAACCCCGCCCTGCTCGAGCAGAGGATCGGGCGCGCCCACCGCATGGGCCAGAAACGGCCCGTCCAGGTGTTCGTCCTGGTCACCGACGGCACCATCGAAGAGAACCTCCTGAGCACGCTGGCGGCCAAGCACGAGATGGCCATGGCGGCGCTGGATGCGTCTTCGAACCTGGACGCCGTGACGATCGAGAGCGGGATGGAGGAACTGAAGCGCCGCCTGGAGGTGCTGATCGGCGCCAAGCCCGAGGCCGCGCCGGACGTGAGCGTGCAGCAGCGCGCGGAGGCGGAAGCGAAGGCGACAGCCGAACGGCGCGACCGCATGTCAGCCGCGGGCGGACAGCTGCTGACTTCGGCGTTCTCTTTCCTGGCCGAGCTGGTGCCGCAAACGGCGAACGCGGAGGAACTGCGGACAACATCCGAGCGCGTCAAAGAGCAACTGGCCGGCTGCATGGAGAAGGATGAACAGGGCCGGCTGCGCATGACCATCACGCTCCCCGACCCGGCCGTGCTATCGACAATGGCCGAGTCCCTGGCGCGCCTGGTCGCGTTCGCAAGCGCTGCCCGCTGAGCGGAGACACGACGGGGCGTGGAAGGGTTCAACCTGGAAACGGGAGTGGCCCGCCTCCATGTCTCCGCAGTCTTCATGACGAGACTACCGCCGGCCTCTTCGCAGGCAGTCTCGTCATGTTATCTCTGCGCGGCCGCGCGCGCAGAGGGGGCCGGCTGAAACCTGAACACCGAACACTGAAACCTGTGTCAACGGTCCGGTCCTACGGTCACACCGTTGCCGTTGAAGGCATCCACGCGCCAGTGGTACTGCACGCCGCGCGCCAGGGCGTGGAACGTCAGCTGGCCGCTGCCGCCGTCCTGGACCTGGATGCAGGTGTACAGGGCATCGGGCGCAACACCGTAGCGGACCAGGTAGCCGGAGGCGCCGGCGGCCGGGGTCCAGCGCAGCGTAACGTTGCGGTCGTCGTCGGCATGGCGCGCGACCTTGAGGTCCGTCACGGGCGCGGGGGCGCGCCCGCTGCCGCGGCCAAAGACGCGGAGGTCGCGCACGGCGAACTTCCCGCCGTTCGCAGTGTGGACGTTCTCGAGCCTCAGGTACTGCCCCGTCACGGGTGCCGCCAGCGCAACGTAGTCGTGCGGCGCGCAAGTGTGCGACCCGCTCCGGTCCACGAGCGTCCGCCACTGCACACCGTCGTCGGAGAGCAGCAACCGGTACGCGTGGTAGTCGGCGGCGCCACGCACCGCCTCCCGCGCGTCCTGCTCCGCGAAGTTCACCTGGACGGCGTTGATCCGGCAGGGTGCGCCGAGGTCCAGCTTGAACCACTCGCCGGGGTCGCCACTCCGCGCCGACCACCACGTGCGGACGTTCTCGTCGCCGGCCAGCGCGGGCGGGTGGTTCGTCAGCGAGGAGGACGCGGTGCAGGTCGTCCGGAATGACTGCACCCACCACCCGGCCGGCGCGCCATCGGCAAGCTGACGCGGGTAATCGCCCAGCGCGGTGTCGGTGAACATCCGCCCCGCCGCATCGAAGCCGACGGGGAACAGGCCGAGCCGGCGCTCGAAGAGGTCGCGCACACCCACCCACATCGTCGTCACGCGCCACCAGCGTCCGCCGAAGTCCTGGAAGACGCAGCTGTGGCCGGCGCTGCCGATGAAGCCGCCGATCTTCAGCGACACCGGCGAGTAGTCCGCCAGCGTGAACGGCCCCGTCGGCGCAGCGCCTTCGAGCGCGACATCGCCGTACCACTGCGTGACTGTGCCGGGCGTGGCGTACTGGAGGTAGTAACGCCCCTTGTGTTTCGTCATCCAGGCCGCCTCCTGGCAGGGCAGGATTTTGAACCGGCCACACCACGCACCGGTATCCGCCTCCCCCAGCAGCTCGCGCCGGCCGCGCTCGTAGCCGCCGGCGAGGTCCGTCACGTTGGCAACCTCCGGGCGGAGTTGGACCTCGCTGCCGCCCACCTCCGTCCACGTGTTGGTATCGATCGCGAAGACCTTTGTCGGCTTGCCCAAGCCGTGGTAAAGCCAGGCGCGCCCGTCGTCATCGAAGAACAGCGCGGGATCGCCCACGGCCCGCAGCGTGCCGCACCGCTTCCACCGCCCCGCGGCCGGGTCGGCGCTGCACATCACGGGCACCGTCGCTTCTTTGCGCCGGCTCATGCGGATGAAGTAGAGGCGCTTCCCGTCCGAGGCGACGGCGGGCGCGCAGTACGTGCCGCGGTCGTTGTCCGACATCAGGGCGCGCAAGCCGGCCGAGAACAGGATGTTCGACCACGTCAGCAGGTCGTCCGAAACGCGGTAGCCCGGCACGTCGTCCGTGGCGAAGAGGTAGTAGCGACCCTGGAACGGCACGATCACGGGATCGGCGCTGTGCCGCTGGTCCCGCCCGCTCCAACCGTAGTCAAGGTTGAGCGGATTGCAGTACGTGGCGCCGGCCGGCGCCGCGAACGCCAGCGGGCAGCCAAGCACGGCCCACGCGAGAAGCGGCCAGCGTATGCTCATAACCCACCCTCCGATCACTTCAGGCGATCGTATCCGGCGTGGACACCGATCCAGTACCACAGGCTGCCTTGTGGGGACTCGACGCCCATGGCGCCATGCTGATCGCCCACGGTGACAGAGGCCCTGAAGGGCCTCATCGGCAAGGCGGTCGCGCGTCCCGTCTTGCGCATCAGCCTCGTACTCGCGATCCCACGCCCTGGCGTCGAACTCGGCGAACCACGCGCGGAACTTGCCACGTTCCGAGCTGGACAGGAGCGCCACCGCCTCCCCGATGCCCCGCAACCTTCCGCTGCCGGCACCCTACCACGAAGCCACGCGACGCACAATGCTCCGCATTTCGTCCCGACCGGCAGACTGGTTTGCGTGAGCGTTCGCCGCCTGGCGGCTCTTCATGGACGGTGGCGCCGATTGCTGCGGCGCGACAGGCGCCGGACAGCGCACGAGAGCGTTTCCCTTTCGCACTGCGGCGAGCTCCGTCGAGCCGCTCCCGCCGAGCCGTGAGAAAGGGGGCGCGCGGTGGGTGCGCGGCGGGAACAACGCCACTCAGGATTGAGGACACACCTTCGGCATTGCCTTCCCGGCGGACTTTTCGCAACATCCCCGGCATGAAACCTATACACACACTGGTGGCCGCAGCGGCAGTGGCCGCCGGCGTGGCGCGCGCGGCGGATACGCTCGAGCTCGCGGGCGAGTGGCGTTTCGCGCTCGACCGCGGCGACACGGGCGTCGCCGGCGCGTGGTGGGGACGCCCGCTGGAGGGCAAGGCGCGCCTGCCCGGCTCGCTGACGGAGCAGCGCATCGGAGACCCGGTGACGGTCGACACGAAATGGGTCGGCGGCATCGAGGACAAGACCTACTTCAACGCCCCGGCGTACGCGCCCTACCGCCAACCCGGCAACATCAAAGTCCCCTTCTGGCTTCAGCCCGAGACAACCTACATGGGCGCGGCCTGGTACCAGCGCGATATCGAGATCCCCGCCGACTGGCAGGGCAAACGCATCGCCCTGTCGCTGGAGCGTCCGCACTGGGAGACGCGCGTCTGGGTGGATAGCCGGTGCGCGGGCACGAACAACGCCCTCGCCACGCCGCACGACTACGACCTCGGATTGCTTCCGCCGGGCAAACACACGCTCACGATCCGCGTGGACAACCGCATGATTGTGGACATCGGCGAGAACTCGCACAGCGTCAGCGACCACACCCAGGGCAACTGGAACGGCATCGTGGGGCGGCTCGCGCTCCGCGCCACGCCGCCGGTGTGGATTGACGACGTGCAACTGTACCCCGACTTCACCAAGAACCTGCTGCGCGGCGCCGTCCGGGTTGGAAACGCCACGGGCAGGCGTGGCAACGGCAAGATCCGGTGGGGCGTGAGTTTGGGCGACCTGCGGGATGTCAATTTCGAAGGTCACACGGGGTTGGCGTGGGGTGAGGGCGCCCGCTCGGAAACGACGATCTTCTGCTCCTTCGGCAACGTGCGGTGGGACGAGTTCGCGCCGAACCTGTTCGATTTTGAGGTCACGATCGAGACGGCCGACGGACAGACCGACACCTGGCGGACGCGGACCGGCGTCCGCGACTTCGCCGCGCAGGGCACGCAGTTCACGATCAACGGGAGGCCGGTGTTCCTGCGCGGCACGCTCGACTGCTGCACCTACCCGAGGACCGGTTACCCGCCGACGGACGTGGCCGAGTGGCGGCGGATCATCGGCGTCGCCAAGGCGCACGGCTTGAACCACATCCGCTTCCACTCCTGGTGCCCGCCGGAGGCCGCCTTCGCCGCAGCGGACGAGCTGGGCTGCTATCTGCACGTCGAAGCCTCCTCGTGGGCGAACCAGTCCACGACGCTCGGCGACGGCAAGCCCGTGGATGCGTGGCTGTACGCGGAGACGGACCGCATCCTGAAGTACTACGGCAACCACCCCTCGTTCGTGCTCATGCCCTACGGGAACGAACCCGGCGGCCGACGGCACGCCGAGTGGCTGACCCGGTGGGTGGACCACTACAAGGCGCGCGATCCGCGGCGGCTGTGGACGAGCGGCGCGGGCTGGCCGGAGCTGCCGGTGAACCAGTGGCACTGCGCGCCCGGCCCGCGCATTCAGGGCTGGGGGCAGGGGCTGAAGTCGCGGATCAACGCGAAGCCGCCGGAGACGACGACGGACTACCGCGACTACATCTCCCGGCGCGGTGTGCCGGTAATCAGCCACGAGATCGGCCAGTGGTGCGTGTATCCGAACTTCGACGAAATCGCGAAGTACACGGGGCCGCTGAAGCCGCGCAATTTCGAGATCTTCCGCGACACGCTCACCGCCCACCACATGGGCGACCAGGCCCACGCCTTCCTGCTGGCCTCGGGCAAGCTGCAGGCGCTCTGCTACAAGGAGGAGATCGAGAGCGCCCTGCGCACGCCCGGCATGGCCGGCTTCCAGTTGCTCGACCTGCACGACTTCCCCGGCCAGGGCACCGCGCTCGTCGGCGTGCTGGACCCCTTCTGGGAGCCGAAGGGGTACATCGAGCCGGCCGCGTACGCGCGGTTCTGCGGGCCCGTCGTGCCGCTGGCGCGCATGGCCAGGCGGACCTGGACCAGCGCCGAGACGTTCCGCGCCGCGCTCGAAATCGCGCAATACGGCCCCGCCCCGCTGACAAACGCGGTCGTCGCCTGGAGCCTGCGCGACGACGCCGGCACGGCGGTCGCGAGCGGGCAATTCCCGGCGCGCACGCTGCCGGTCGGCCTGGTCGCGGACATCGGCGCCGTCGAAAGCGCGCTCAAGCCGCTGCCGGCGCCGGCGCGCTATCGCCTGGTGGTGTCCGTCGGCGGCGCGTCCGGGGCCGCGACGGCCCGGGTGGCGGAGAACGACTGGGACATCTGGGTCTACCCCCCCTCCCCGCCCGCGGAACCGCCGGCGGGCGTGCATATCGCCCAGGCGCTCGACGACGCGGCCCTCGCGCGCCTGCGGGCCGGCGGAACGGTCCTGCTGAGCTTCGACCCGCAGCGGGTGAAGGGCGACGTGGCGATCGGCTTCTCGAGCATCTTCTGGAACACCGCCTGGACCGGGAACCAGCCGCCGCACACGCTGGGCATCCTGTGCGACCCGCGCCATCCGGTCTTCGCGTCGTTCCCCACCGACGGTCACAGCAACTGGCAGTGGTGGGAGCTGGTGCATGGCTCGGGCGCCATGGTGCTGGACGGCCTCCCGCCGGCGTTGCGGCCGCTGGTGCAGCCGATCGACACGTGGTTCAGCAACCGCCGCCTCGGCCTGCTGTTCGAGGCGCAGGTCGCGGGCGGGAAGCTGATGGTCTGCAGCATGGACCTCGGCAGCGACCTCGCGAACCGACCGGTCGCCCGCCAGCTGCGCGCGAGCCTCTTCGCCTACCTCGCCAGCCCCGCATTTGCCCCCAAGGTCGAGGCGACTCCGGAGGAGGTCCGCGCCCTGGCGCGCGAGCCCCGCCCGCTGGACCAGCTCGGCACTGCGGCGCAGGCCAGCAGCGACCAGCCCGGCTTCGAAGCCGCACGAGCGGTGGACGGTAATCCGGACACGCTATGGCATTCGACCTGGGAGCCGGCCCCGCTGAAGCACCCGCACACGCTGACCGTAACCTTCGCGAAAGTCGTCGCCCTCCGCGGGGTCACGATCCTGCCGCGGCAGGACGGCAACGCGAACGGCAACATCCGCGAGTACGCGGTGTTTGCCAGCGCCGACGGCCACGCATGGGGCGACCCGGTCGCCAGCGGCGCCTTCGACCGCTCGCCGAAGCTGAAGACCGTCTCCTTCGACCGGACCGTCAACGCCCGCGCCATCCGCCTCGTTGCGAAGAGCGGTTTCGAGGATCAGCCTTGGGCCGCGGTGGCCGAGCTCGATGTTCGAGCGGAGTGACCCGGCGCCTGGAGACCGAGTTGCAACACGCGGCGCCAACCGTCGCCAGCAGGCGCCGCGCTGCCAGATGCGAAGACCTGCAGCGGAAACAGACGGACTGCTCGGGAGATTCCGTGCGACGCAGAACGCGCGACTTACGCTTGCCGCCCTGCTGCTGACGAAGCGTG